>JBHHYR010000114.1:0-12400 GCA_046757585.1 Binatia bacterium
CCGCCATCCCCGCCGCCGCCCACCCCCACGCCACCGCCGGAGTCGTTGCCACCGCCTGTGCGCAAGCGCATCGTGTTGCGCGGGGTAAACTTCGACTTCGACAAGACTGCCATCCGGCCCGATTCGCGACCGCTGCTGGATGAGGCGGTTGCCCTCCTGCAGGAAAACCCGCGCGTGCTGATATCCGTCGAAGGGCACACGGATGCAGTGGGCACGGAGCTGTACAACGAACGACTCTCGGTACGCCGGGCCGAGGCGGTGTTCCGCTACCTGGTCAACCACGGTGTGGCACCGGAGCGCATGCAGGTCGTCGGATACGGGGAGTCGCGACCGCTGGCGGCCAACACGACCGCGCAAGGCAGGGCGCAGAACCGGCGGGTGGAGCTGCATGTCGTGAAGCAACCGCAGGCTAGCGAGCCGTAGCGCCTGCTTGAATAGTCTGGCGACGGTTGGGAAGCCCCTGGGCGGTTTCGGGCAGACGCCGTTGACTTCCCTTGGCGCGAACGATAATCGTGAGAGCATTCAAAGACTGTGCCCTTCAGGAGGATCTATGGAACAGGCGGGAAGAAAATTGTGCTCCGTGCTCCTGGCCATTGTCGCGGTCGCCGCGTTCACGTTGCCCGCCCAGGCTGACGTGCAGCCCGGCGACGTGATCACCAAGGCCAACGTCGACAAGATCAAGGATCTGGTTTCACCGGGAGTCGAGTGGTGCGTCAAGCATGGTATGACGATGAAAATCGTCCCGTACAAGAAGGTGGAATGGAACAAGGCGTACCGGGAAGCGACGGAGAAGTACGGCGGGCAGACGAAGCTGCGGGCGGACGGCCGGGACCTGATCGGCCACGTTGCCGGGCTGCCGTTCCCGAAGATTGATCCGAACGACCCGCAGGTCGCACTCAAGATCATGTGGAATTACGAATACAAGCCCTTCGTCACCGATGACGAGGACCTGCGCAACTTCGATGCCGACACAGGCCCGGTCTCTGACAGCCCCATGGAAGTCGAGCGACACTTCCTCCTCGATCACCTGCGCACCCTGTGGTACAACGCGCGCATCTACGTCGACCCGAAACCCGAGCTGCCCAATCCCGACAAGGTGCGCGCCAAGAGCTCGCTGCATCCCATCCTCGAGCCGTTCGATCTCAAGGGCGTCGGGGAAACGGGAATCCGCTACCTGGACCCCGACCGGCAGGACGACACCTGGCTGTATCTGCCTTCGCTGCGCCGGGTGCGCCGGTTGTCGAGTGCGCAGCGGTCTGACGCCCTGTTCGGCCAGGACACCGACGTGGACAGCTACGGCGGCTACGCCGGACAGATTCCGTGGTTTGAGTGGAAGTATCTCGGCGAAAAGGAGATCCTCGCTTCATTCCATTCGGAGGCGTTTCCGACGAAGTACTGCGACGGAGCCGGCGACTTCATCTTCTGCGACACCTGGGAAAAGCGCCATGCGTACGTGGTCGAAGGCACCCCGAGGCTCCCACAGTACGCCTACGGGAAGCGGCTTCTGTTCGTCGACAAGGAGACGTACCTCATCGCGTACTCCGACATTTTCGATCGCTCGATGCGGCTGTGGAAGGTCTGGGTCAACCAGTGGAGTTTCAAGAAGCGCGCAACGTCTTCCTACGGCACCGAGTATCCGGACGAGATGCCGTTCCAGCCGAGCATCACCATGGTGGACATGCAGCTCAGCCACGCGACGAAGGCAGCGCTCCCGAGTGCCAAGTATCCCGGCGAACAGGGTTGGTATTTCAACCAAGGGGAGAAGGCGGGCATGAGCGAAGAGTTCTTCACCATTGCCCATCTCATCGAGGCCGGCCATTGATGACACAGTCGGCCAGCTGTACTTGACCCATGAAGGGGGATGCCACCGCATCCCCCTTTCTCATTGCTCATTGTATCGTCTCGTATCGTCCGGCGGGCAGTGGCGGCATCAACCGTGCCGCCGTTCCGCCGTTGCCAGCATCTCCCCGGGCTGCTCGAGCACGCGGCGAGCGGCCTCCTGCTCGGCGCTCCGCTTGCTCCTGCCTGCGCCACGGGCCAGCACCGTCCCTTTCAGCAGCACATCGACGACGAAGCGGCGTGCGTGGTCGGGGCCGGCTTCGCCGACCACGCGGTACACCGGTGTGGTGCGGTGCAGCTGCTGGCAGAGTTCCTGGAGCTGCGTCTTTGGATCGATGGTCGCTTGTGTGGCCACCTGGTCGATGGCGTCGGAGAAGTGTCGTGCGACGATCGCCCGCACTTGCTGGTAGCCGCTTTCCAGGAAGATGGCGCCCATCACGGCTTCGTACACCGCGGCGAGAATGGACGCTTTCTCCCGCCCGCCCGTCTTCTCCTCCCCTTTGCCGAGCGTGAGCGCGCGGTGGAGCCCGAGCGCGCGTGCCTTGGCCGCAAAGCTGGTGGTACTGATCAGGGCGGCGCGGAACTTCGACAGCTGGCCCTCGTCGTGGCCGGGGTACCGGTGCAGGAGCAGATCACCAAAGGCGAGGCCGAGCACGGCATCGCCCAAAAACTCCAGACGCTCCGCAACGCGCGGTTGTGACGCCTCGACCGCCGACGAATGGGTCAGGGCGGCTCGGAGATTGGTCGTGTCACCGAACACGTACCCGATCCGCTGCTGCACGGCGTCGAGGCGTCCGGGCGCCTTAGTCATGTGCTGCGCCGGCCTGCAGTGCTCCCACCAGCGTGGCTCCTTCTGCCCGGACGATGCGCACAACGACCTCGCGATTGGCCAGCTGCGGTGACCCGGAAAACTCGACGCGCTGGTAGTTGCGCGTGTAGCCAGCAAGCCAGCCACGACCGCGCACCGGCGTGTGCTCCACGAGCACGGGCATCGCGCGACCGACGAACCGTGCGGCGAAGTCGGCCCGCTTGCGGGCGCCGAGGGCGCGCAGGGTGCGCGCACGGCCCTTGATCGTCGCCTGCGGTACGGGGTCGCTCAGCTTAGCAGCGGTGGTTCCGCGGCGTCGCGAGTAGGGAAAGACATGGAAGTACGTCACCGGCAGCTCCTCGAGCAGCTGCACGGTCGCGGCGAACTGGGCTGCCGTTTCGCCGGGAAAGCCGGCGATCACGTCGGTACCCACGGCTGCGTCCGGCAGCCGGGTGCGGATCTCCGTGCCGAGGCGCCGCAGGAAGTGCGCATCGTACTGGCGGCGCATGCGCCGGAGCACCCCGTCCGCACCCGCTTGCACCGGCACGTGCAAGTGCGGGCACAGGGCTTCAGAACGCACCACGAGGTCCAGCAAACGCGGCGTGACCTCCGGCGGATCAATCGAGCTCAGCCGCACCCGCGGCACCGGGGGACGCTCGACGATCATCTCGAGCAACTCACAGAGATCCATCGTCGGGTGCAGGTCGGCTCCGTATCCGCCGAGATGCACGCCGGTCAGGACCACCTCCTGGAATCCGCGCGTGGCTAGGATGTGCAGCTGTTCGAGCACCTGCCGCGGCGGCACGCTCCGGCTCCGGCCGCGGGAGAAGGGAACGATGCAGAAGGTACAAAACAGGTCGCACCCTTCCTGGACCTTGAGAAAGGCCCTGGTTTGCCCGGCAAAAGTCTCCGCCCCGATCGTATTGACCGCACGTGCCGCCCGCAGGTCATCCGCCAGGATCCGCTGGCCGGGGCCCAGCAGCTCGCCGCGCACCGCCCGCAGCACGTCCGCCAGCCGATTCAAGCCCACGACGTGGTCCACTTCGGGGATCGCGGCGCCGTGCGGATCCACCTGCGCGAAGCAGCCGGTCATGATCACGCGGGCTGCGGGGTTGAAGCGGCGGGCACGGCGGGCCAGCTGGCGGCTTTCGGCATCCGCCCGTGCGGTGACTGTACAGCTGTTGACGAGGTACACATCCGCGCCCGGCTCGAACGGGACCAGCGTACATCCCGCCCGGCGCAGCCCCGTCTCGATGCTCGCGGTATCGTACTGATTGACCTTACACCCCAACGTCGCAACGGCGACCCGCATAGCCTCACGCTCCCTCAGGTTGCAGCGTACCAGCAATCCAGCCGCCGCCGACCACACGCTGGCGGTCATACAGCACCGCCGCCTGGCCCGGGGTTACCGCCGGCAGCGGGCCGTCGGCCCGCAGCGCGAAACCGTCGGCGCTGGCTTCTTCGACGGTCACCGCGGCCGGCGCACAGCGCGAGCGGATCTTGACCTGCAGGCGCGTACCTGCCGGCACCGGACCATCGGCGAGCCAGTTCGGATGTGTGGCGCGCAAGCCCTGCGCGAGCGTTGCCCGCCGCGCTCCGACGTGCACCGTACCGGTCTGCGGGTCGATGCCGGTAACGTAAAGCGCCTGGCTGGCGCTGAGCCGCAGCCCGCGCCGCTGGCCGATGGTAAAGCGGTGAATGCCGTCGTGCGTTCCGAGCACCGCGCCGGTCGCATCGACAATGCTCCCGCCGGCCGGCCTTCCCTGCTCTCCTGCGTAGCGAGCGACGAACCCGGCGTACGCGCCCTTGGGCGCGCAGCAGACTTCCTGTCTTTCCGGCTTATCCGCGACCCGCAAACCCAGCGAGCGCGCGTGGCGACGGACCGCGGCCTTGGTCAAGCCTCCCACTGGAAACAGCGTGCGGGCCAGCACCTGCGGTTCCACGCCGAACAGAAAGTACGACTGGTCCTTTGTCGCATCGACCGCTGACCAGAGCTGAGCACGGCCCGTTTGCGGATCGCGCAGCACACGGGCGTAGTGTCCCGTGGCGACCCACGCCGCCCCCAGTTCCCGCGCCCGGTCCCAGAAACTCGCGAACTTGACGAACTGGTTGCACCGCGCGCACGGGTTCGGCGTACGTCCTCGCAGGTATTCAGCGACGAACGGCTCGACAACGCGGCGCGCGAAGACGTCGCGGAAGTCCATCACGTAGAACGCGATACCGAGCTGCGCGGCCACGCGCCGCGCATCGA
Organism: Binatia bacterium; assembly: GCA_046757585.1. GTDB lineage: Bacteria > Desulfobacterota > Binatia > HRBIN30 > HRBIN30 > JBHHYR01. The sequence continues at coordinate 4,899 of JBHHYR010000114.1, forward strand.
GAAAGTCGTCAAAGGAGCAGCAGCCACTTCCCGTAACGTCACTCGACAGACGCATGGAGACGCCGACGACGTCGTAGCCGGCTTGCACCAGCAGCGCCGCGGCCACGGAGCTATCCACCCCGCCGCTCATGCCAACCACCACGCGCTCGCCTGCCCGTACCGGCTCACTCATGACGTGACGAGCGCTCGCGGATTTGGCGGACAGCTGCGATCGTGCACGCGGCGATCCGCTCGACCTGCTCCATCGCATTCGTTCGGCCAAGGCTGAACCGGACGCCATCACGGGCGGCATCGACACTGCGTCCCATAGCGAGCAGTACGTGCGACGGCTCTCCGGCGCCAGCAGCGCATGCGGAGCCACTGGACACCGCGATGCCTTCGAGGTCCAACGCGGCGACGAGGGCTTCCCCTCGGACCCCCGCGAAGCTGACGTTCAGCGTATTCGGCAGGCACGCTGTGCCCGGGGGACTGTTGCGCACCACCACCGGAATTGCCGCCTCGAGCTGGTCCCACAGGGCGTCACGCAAGGCGGTACAGGCTTCGCCGAAGGCGCCGAGCTCCGCCGCGGCGAGGCGACACGCCTCGCCCATCCCGACGATCGCGGGAACATTTTCCGTACCCGCACGCCGGCCACGTTCTTGTCCGCCGCCGAGCAGCAGCGGGTCCAACGCCACCCCCCGGCGCACGAACAGCGCCCCCACGCCCTTCGGCCCACCCAGCTTGTGGGCCGACAGGGACAGGAGGTCGACCCCGGCAACCTGGACGGGGATCTTGCCCGCGGCCTGCACTGCATCCACATGGAGCAGCGCGTGGTGCCGCTGGCACCATGGCGCGATCGCGGCGACGGGTTGGATGGTACCCACCTCATTGTTGGCCCACCCGACGCTGGCCACGGCCACCTGATCCCCGAGGACGGCGGTCATGCTGGCCGGGGTGATCTGTCCGGTTGCGTCGACGGGCACCGTACGGACCGTGTAGCCTTCCGCCTGCAAGCGCCGCACGGGTTCGCGCACCGACGAATGCTCGATCGGCGTGGTGACGATCGCGCGCCGGTCGGACGCGCGCGTGGCCCCGATGAGGGCGAGATTGTTGCTTTCCGTGCCCCCGCTGGTGAACACGATCTCCGCCGGCTGTGCCCCGATCAGGTCCGCCACGTGGGCGCGGGCGTCCTCCACGGCGCAGCGTGCACGCGAGCCCAAGGCGTGCACGCTGGAGGCGTTGCCGAACTCCTCGCGCAGGAACGGCAGCATCGCCTCCAGCACCTCGGGACGCAGCGGCGTGCTGGCGTTGTGATCACAGTAGATCACCGTCCCCCTCTCCGGCGTCGCGACCGGCGTCTACCGGGCCGCTGCAACACCCCATGCGGATGCGGCAGACATCAGGCCGGCGGGCGCGGTACGGCGCTCACGGCACGCTTACCGCGCTGGCGCTTGCGGTCCTTGTAGAGCTTGTAGTCGATGCTATCGACGAGCGCCTGCCAGCTCGCCTCGATCACGTTGGGCGACACGCCGACAGTGCCCCAGCGGTCCACCCCGTCGCCCGACTCGATCAAGACGCGCACGACCGCCTCGGTACCGGCTCCGCTGCCCAGAACGCGGACCTTGTAATCCAGCAACTGCACGTCCTGAATCTGCGGGTAGAACTTGAGCAGTGCCTTGCGGAGGGCGCGGTCCAACGCGTTCACGGGCCCGTTGCCCTGGGCCGCCGTATGCTCGATGCTGCCGTTCGGGCCTTCGATCTGGATGGTGGCCTCGGACAGCGGTGGCTCGTCTTCCTGGCGTTTCGCATCGATGACGCGGAAGCCGATCAGGCGGAAGTTCCGCGTCTTGCCCCCGTTCAGGCCCTTTTGCATCAGCAGCTCGAACGAGGCTTCCGCCCCTTCGAACTGGAAGCCTTGGTTCTCCAGCTCCTTCAGGTCGGCGAGGACCTGACGCACCTTGGGATCGTGTACATCGAGCGCGACGCCGAATTCGTTGGCCTTGTAGACGATGTTGCCACGCCCGGACAGGTCCGACACCAGGACCCGCTGGCGGTTGCCGACGAGCTGCGGTTCGATATGCTCGTAGGTTTGCGGGTTCTTTTGCACCGCCGCGACGTGGATGCCGCCCTTGTGCGCGAAGGCGCTGAGGCCGACGAAGGCCTGGCGCTTATCCGGTTCGATGTTCGCGAGTTCGAACACGAAATGAGACAGTTCGCGCAGCCGGCGCAGCTGCGCCGCGCTCACCACTTTGTAGCCCATTTTCAGTTGCAGGTTGGCAACCACCGAGCAGAGGTTCACGTTGCCGCATCGTTCCCCGAAGCCGTTGATCGTGCCCTGCACCTGGGTGGCGCCGTGCTGCACCGCGACCAGGCTATTGGCGACGCCCAGCTCGGAATCGTTGTGGCAATGGATCCCAAGCGGGCAGGTGAGCGCCTGGCGCGCGGCATCCACACCCGCGGCGACGTCGTCGGGTAAGCACCCGCCGTTGGTTTCGCACAGGCAGACCACGTCCGCGCCGGCGTCGGCGGCCACGCGGCAGCAGGCGAGCGCGTACTGCGCATTGCTGCGAAAGCCGTCGAAGAAGTGTTCCGCATCGAAGATCACGGTATCGGCGTGCCGTTTGAGGAAGCTCACGCTGTCGTGGATGAGCTCCAGGTTCTGTGCCTTCGAGATGCGCAGATCGTCACGGACGTGCAGTTCCCAGGCCTTGCCGAAAATCGTGATGACCGGCGTACCAGCGCGCAGCAACATCCGCAGGTTCGCGTCGTCGCTTGCCTTGACACCAGCGCGGCGTGTCGACCCGAAGGCGCTGATCTGCGCCTGTCTGAGGCGGAGGCCTTTCACCGCTTTGAAAAAGGCCGCGTCGCGCGGATTCGACCCCGGCCATCCCCCTTCGATGTACCGGACGCCAAAGTCGTCGAGGCGCTCCGCGATCCGCAGCTTATCCTCGACCGTGAAGGCGATGTCCTCAGCCTGACAGCCGTCGCGTAGCGTGGTGTCGTAGAGGTCGATGTGCCGGCTGCTGCTCACGGCGTTGCCTCCGCAAATCCCTCTTCGATCAATGCCTGGTGCAGGACACGCACGGCCAGCTCGGCGTATTTCGCGTCGATCACCACCGACACCTTGATTTCCGAGGTTGAGATCATTTGGATATTAATACCCTCTTTGGCGAGGACCTCAAACATCCGCGCCGCCACCCCAGCATGGCTGCGCATGCCGAGTCCGACGATAGACACCTTGGCCACATCCGTATCGCTCACCACACCGCCCGCCCCGATCTGGCCAGCCACGGCGCGCACCATCTCCAGCGCCTTCTCATGATCCGTGCGCGCCACGGTAAATGTCAGGTCGGTGAACCCTTCTTCGCTGGCGTTCTGGATGATCATATCCACCACGATGCGCGCCTTGGCGATCGGGGTGAAGATCTTCGTCGCCAGGCCCGGGCGATCAGGGACACGCAGCAGCGTAATCTTCGCTTCATTGAGATCGAAGGCGACGCCTGACACCAGGACATCCTCCATACTTGGATCCTCCTGCACCACCCACGTTCCCAGCTCATCCGAGAAACTGGAGCGCACGTGCACCGGGACGTGGTAGCGCTTGGCGAACTCCACCGAGCGGATCTGCAACACCTTCGCGCCCAAGCTGGCCAGCTCCAGCATTTCGTCATACGAGATGCGCGCCAGCTTGCGGGCATTCGGGCAGACCCGCGGGTCCGTGGTGTAGACTCCGGACACGTCGGTGTAAATCTCACAGACCTCGGCTTTCAAGGCCGCCGCCGCGGCCACGGCGCTGGTATCGCTGCCGCCGCGGCCCAAGGTGGTGATATTCAGGCGGGCGTCCACTCCCTGAAATCCGGCCACCACTGCCACGCCGCGCTCTTTGACGACTGCCTTGATGGTCGCGGCGTCGATGCTCTTGATACGCGCCCGACCAAACACGCCGTCGGTGGAAATACGCACTTGGTGGCCCAGCAGCGACCGTGCCGGAACGCCCATATCGACCAGGGCCATGGCCAGCAAGGCTGCCGACACCTGCTCGCCCGTTGCCAGCAGCGCATCGGCCTCGCGTGGGTCCGGTTGCGCGGCGAGTCTGCGGGCCAGCTGCAGGAGCCGATTGGTCTCGCCCGCCATTGCCGACACGACCACCACCACGTCGTTACCAGCCGCCCGCGCTGCGGCAATGCGCCGCGCCACCGCGCTCACCCGATCGATGCCCGCCAGCGAGGTCCCGCCATATTTCTGTACGATGAGCGCCACGAGCCTAACCGTTCCGAAGTTCCTCGACGAGCGCATGATAGCCTGGGCCACGGGCGCTGACCACGAGGAGGCGCGTATTCGCTCCCACGAACGTGAAGTCGACGACCAGGCAGGGGGGGACCTCACCGAGGTGCTCGAACCACTCCACTACGCAGACGCCACGGCCGTACAGGTATTCGCGCAAGGCGAGTCTGTCCACGTCAGACGGATGCAGTCGGTAAAGGTCGACGTGATAGAGGGGTAAGCGGCCGCCGCTGTACTCGTTGATCAGGGTAAAGGTGGGGCTGTGCACTTTGCCCGCCGGGATCCCGAGTCCATCGGCCAGGCCGCGGCTGAAGACCGTCTTGCCCACCCCCAACTCGCCACGCAGTCCGATCAGCTCGCCGCCCTGCATGCGCCGTCCCAGCCGCACCCCGAGCATCCGGGTCTCGTCCTCGCCCGAGCTATGGACGGTGAGTTCCGTGCCGCCCTCTGCCGCATCATCCTGATCCGGGCCCCCTGGGGCCTGCCCGCTCGATGGGGACCGCATCTCACTGCAGCCGCCGGCGCGCGGGCCGCGGGCTGGACGAGCTGCGGCGAGCGGCTTCCTTCACTGGTGTTTTCCTGGTCGCAGGCGAGGCGCCGGCGCGCGCCTGCGCCTGCAGCCGCGCCAGGCCAGCGGGAACGCCGGCGATCACATCGGACGCCAGCAAGCCGAACTGGCCCGTCGTGGCCGCGACCTGGTCGGCCACTGCGCCGTGCAGGTAGACACCCAAACAGGCGGCCGCCGCCGGCGTGAGACCCTGCGCCAGGAGCCCGCCTAGGATGCCCGCCAGCGCATCGCCCATCCCGCCCGACGCCATACCGGGATTTCCGGTCGGATTGATCCAGGCGCTGCCATCGGCGGCAGCAATGACACTGCGGGCGCCCTTCAGCACCAGCGTACAGTCGTGCGCAGCCGCAAAGGTGCGCGCGGTAGCGACCCGGTCAGCCTGTACCGACGCGGCGTCACTACCCAGCAGGCGTGCCATTTCCCCCGGGTGCGGGGTCAGGAGCACTGCCGCCTGCGCCCCGTGGAGGATCTCGAGCTGGCGAGCGACGCAGGTCAGGGCATCGGCGTCCACCACCATGGGGAGCGCGATTTTCTCGATCAGAAAGCGGACCAGTTTGCCCGCGTCCTCATGCGTTCCGATACCCGGACCCACGACGATGGCACTTTTCCCTTCCACGAGCGCCCGCATCTGCAGTTCGTCGAAGCGCACCAATCCATCCGTGTCAGCGAGCAGGGCGGTCATGGCCTCCGGGATGCCCGAGGCCAGTACGGTGTTCAACGACGTGGGACCGGCGAGGGTCGTCAATCCCGCCCCGGCTCGGGCAGCCGCGTGCGTGGCCAGCAGCGCCGCACCGGTGCGGCCGCGCGACCCGGCAATGACCAGGACGTGGCCACACGTTCCTTTGTGCGCCTGAGCCGCCCTGCCGGGGAGCAGGCGTCCGGTCTGTGCGGCTTCCAGCAGCTGCGTGCGCGGCTGAACCTCCGCGACGGCTTCCACCGCCGTGCCGATATCCACGACGGCAAGCGTACCCACATGTTCCACGCCGGGATACACGACCTGGCCGATTTTCGCGAAACCAAAAGTCGCCGTCACGTCAGCGTGGATCGCGACACGCAGCGGAGTGCCGCGATCAGCGTCGAGACCGGATGGAATATCGACGGCGAATATCGGGACGCCACTGGCATTCATGAGCTCGATCAGGTCAGCGTAGCGTCCACCCACGGGGGCATTGAGGCCAGTCCCGAAGATCGCATCGACGAGCACCGTGGCATTGTCGAGCTTGCCGGCCAGCGCCGTCAGGTCGGCCCGCGAGGTGACTTCGGTGATCGGGGCACGGGTGCGGCGCAACGAAGCCAGCATCCGTGCGGCGTCGCCGCGCACGTCCTGCTGCGTGCCGAGCAGCACCACCTCGACGCGGGTGCCCAGCCGGCGCAGCGTGCGTGCGATCACGAATCCATCGCCACCATTGTTCCCTTTTCCCGCACAGACGAGCACACGCCCGCGCCGCACGCGTGGAAATCGTGCCAGGAGCACTCTGGCCGCTCCCCGGCCGGCACGTTCCATCAGCACGTGTCCGGGCGTGCCGTAGCGGTGGATCGTCAGCTCGTCGAGCCGGCGCATTTCCGCAGCGCTCACGACAATCATGGAACCCTAGCTTAGCCTTGATCCGAAAATAAATCGAAGATCGAACGGCAACTTCGGTCAAGAACACCTGGCCCTGCAACCAGGGGTCCCCTCCTTTCGCAAAGGAGGGGGGATTCGATGGCGCATCGCAAAATCCCCTCAATCCCCCTTTTTCAAAAGGGGGAAGCTCAGCCGCTGAAACGGCCGTGTTCAGAAGGCCCAGATGTGGGTAAAGATCAGTTGACAAAGGGGGAGGCAGCAATAAAGGCGTGCGCCGCCGTGGCGTGTGCTCGTGCAGCGCTGTGACCGCCTGGCCGCTCGTCAGCAGCTGCGGGCGGCGAGCAGGAGCGCCTTCATGCGGCGCACCGCCTGCTCGAGCCCAAGGAACAGGGCGTCGGCGACGATGCTGTGGCCGATGTTCAGTTCGTTGATGGCCGGGATCGCCGCAATCGGCGCGACATTGTCGCGGGTCAGGCCGTGGCCGGCGTTGACGATCAACCCGGCGGCCTGGGCGGAGCGTGCAGCCGTCTGGACACGCTCGAGTTCCCCGCGGCGCGCCTGCGGTGTCCTAGCGGCAGCGTAGGCACCCGTATGGATCTCGATCGCGTCCGCGTGCAGGCGCTGCGCAGCCTGAATCTGGTGCGCCTCGGGGTCGATAAACAAGCTCACGCGGATCCCAGCAGCGCGGAGCTGCTCCACCACGGGCGCCAGGGCCGGCAGCTGCCCCGCCACGTCGAGCCCGCCTTCGGTGGTCAACTCTTCCCGCCGCTCCGGCACCAGGCAGACATCACACGGCCGCACCGTGCAGGCCTTACCAACCATTTCATCCGTCGCGGCCATTTCGAGATTCAACTTCGTGCGGACACCCCGGCGCAACGCATCGACGTCCCGATCCTGAATGTGGCGTCGATCCTCGCGCAGATGGACAGTGATCCCGTCCGCCCCACCACGTTCGGCCGCCTGCGCCGCGGCTAGCACATCCGGGTACGTGGTCCGCCGTACCTGCCGAATCGTGGCAACGTGGTCGATGTTGACGCCCAGTTTCACCATACCAACTCAACCTCCTCACACCGGCTGCTGGAAGACCGTGCTCCGGCAGCGGTCTAG
>JBHHYR010000115.1:0-12242 GCA_046757585.1 Binatia bacterium
GCGCAAGCCACGCCGCCAAACGGTGGTCTCCCGGGTGGCGGGTTGTGCCGGACGCCGGCGGCATGAGCTGCAACATGGCTGGCAAGGCGGTGAGGTTAGCCACAAGGCTGATGATCATCCCCGTGCCGCAGATGACGCCTAGTTCCGCCACGCCCGAGAAGCCGGTCGGCCAGAAGGCGTAAAAGCCGGTCGCCGTGGTTGCGGCGCACAGCGTGAGCGAACTCCCCACGGTGCGTACGCTTTCCGCGAGCGCATCGGGGGCTGTCCGACCGCGCCCGGTGAGCTCCCGGTAATGCACGCACATATGGATCCCGAAATCCACACCGAGGCCGATGAACAGGACGGCAAACGCTACCGAGAACAGGTTGAGATGCCCGATCGCCAGGGCGGCGAATGCCGCAGTCCACATGAGGCCGAGCCCTAGTGTCACCACGGTTGCAACAACGAGCCGCAGTGACCGGAGCGCCACGAAAAGAATCAGCGTGACCAGAGCGAGCGAGAGGAGCGCCGCGATTGTCGCGCCCCGCTTGGCACTCTCCATTTCTTCGTACGCCAGTGCGACACTGCCGGTCACCCGGACTCGCACCCCGTGGGCCGGATCGAGCCGCAACTCGCGAGCCAGCCGATGCACGGCGGCGATCGCTTCCTTGCCAGGCGCCAGAGCGCCGAAATCGAGGCTCGGCTTCAGGTCCAGAAACTGCCGTCGCTTGCTGGCCCACGCCGCGTGGCCGAAGAGCACATCGCGCCAGGGGGCTTCGTACGGCCGCCCATCGAGCGTGGCATCCACAGCTGCCCGGACACGATCGAGTACTGCCACCAGGTCGAAACCGATCGCCGTGCCTGTCCGCACCGCATCGAGTGCTTTGCCGAGGACCGCCACGTTGCCTCGCAGGCTTTCGTCTGCCGCTAGCTCGGCCAGGTACGGCTGCACGTCGGCTAACCGGTCCGCCAGATCTTCCAGCTCCCGCGGCTCGAGATACAGGAGGGCATGGGTGTCGAAAAACGGCCCACCACCTGGCCTATAGATGCTCTGGAACACCCCGGCCTCGCGGGCGAGGCGACCGGCAAGCGCGTCAGCCGCTTCCTGCGCGCGGCCGGGCGTTGCCGCATCGATCACGACGTACAGGCGGTCATCGAGATTGGGGAAGGCGCGGTCATAGTCGGCGAGTAAGCGCTGAAAGGGCAAGTTAGGCGCGAACATGTGTGTGGCGTCCGCGTCGATACGGAGATGGGCAGCCGTGTACGGGATGATCGCGAAGGTAACCGCAAGCGCGAGCACGACCACGAAGCGGGCGCGGCGCTGGACGACCTGCACCCACGCCGCCAGCAGCCTACCGAGGCCTTCGTCGAGGTGGCGCGTCACCCGGACGCCATCCTTCCGCAACCAGGGGGCCTTCTCGTCCCAGCGCCCAGGCCGATTGCCCCTGGCTGCGCCCGAGTCATGGAACCGGAGGGATCACCGACCGCCGCCCCTTCCCCCACTGCGGTCGGCCGGTGTAGACTCACAGGTTGAAATCCCGGCTCGGCCTCAAGCCGAGCGGAGAAGAGGTGCCTCCCCAATGGCTCGTGCGGCTTCCGTACCTTCCCGCTTCCTTGTGCTCGCTGCTTTCGTCCTTGTCCCGACAGTGCGCGTGGGCGCCACAGGGGAGTCGCCCGCCGCCGTGATCGAGAAGTTCCATGCCGCGCTACTTTCGGTGATGCGGCGGGCGGACGCCCTCGGCTACGGCGGCCGCGTCGCCGTGCTGCGCCCGGTGATCGCAGCCACTTTGGATCTGCCCTACATGGCAAAGAAAGCCGTTGGACGGCACTGGAAGGCGTTCAGCCCCGAGCAGCGAACGCGTATCGTCACCACCTTCTCCAAACTGACCGTCGCTACGTACGCTGCACGGTTCGACGGGTATGGTGGCGAACGCTTCGAGACTCTCGGGAGGGAACCAGGGGCATACGGCACCGTGCTGGTCCGCAGCCGACTCATCAAGTCGGACGGGGACGACGTTGACTTGACCTACCGCCTGCACCGAGCGAGCGACGGTTGGCGCATCGTTGACATCTTCTTGAAAGGCACGGTGAGTGAGCTTGCCATGCGTCGCTCCGAGTACGTTGCCGTGATCCGGCGTAAGGGCTTCGGCGCCTTGATCGCGGCGCTCAACCGGAAGATCCGAGCCTACGCCGCGGGCGAGCCGGCGCGCTGACGCGGACATGGGCGTGGCCCGCGAGGCAATCACGCTCCCGCGCGCAGGTGGCTTCGGCCGCTGCGCAACCATTGCCGCGCTGTTCTGTAGGTACGCGCTGCGCAGCGCGGCGTAAAAGTCGACGGAGCTCTCGCGGACCCGGCGCAGTCCTTCGTCATTGGCTTCCCGCGTTGTAATGCCGTCACCCAGCGACAGAACAACCTGTGCTCCGGGACCCAGTAGGTAGGTTTCAGGGTGCAACGCCCGATCAACCAGCTCGCCAACGGCATCACGGGCCGTGCTGGGTCCCAACAGCGGCAGAACCAGGTAGGGGCCGCTACCGATGCCGGTCCGGCCCAGCGTCTGCGCGAAGGTCGCGTTGTGAGCGGCGAGTCCCACCGCCGCGGCGGGATCGAAGAGACCAAGAACGCCTACGGTCGAGTTCATCGCAAACCGAGCCGTGGTCACGGTCGCCTGCTTCACCTCGCGCTGCAAGAGGTCGTTCACCAGGATGACCGGCGCACTGAGGTTTGCAAACACTCGCGAGACCGCGCGCTTACCCGGGTCCGGTACGAGAAATCCGTACACGCGTGACACCGGACCGAACAGAAACCGATCCAGCGTATCATTGACCGCGAAGGTGACGCGGTTGACCGTCTCGAGAGGGTCGTAATCTTCCTCGTCGGCGCCGTCTTCGGGAGCAAACAGATCGGCCCCGCGGTCCGTCCCGGCCACCACGGCAGGAGTTTCGCTTGGAGTGGCGGCGGTGTTGTCCCCGGTTGCGGGGGCTTGCGTGGTGGCGGCGTCGGCTGGTTCGCACAGGACCAGCACCGCCACGAGCATGAACCCAACTGTCAGTCCCAGATGCTTGCACATGCCGCTTCCCTGGCTCCCCCGACCCGGTGCTGGGCTCGTAGACTACACCCGACCCCGATCGGGAGGCAATAGGGGGCAAAGACGGATGTCCGCAGGGGCATGAGCGCGGGCTCAAGGACGATCCTCCCACAGCTGCCGCGCGGCCGACTCGATGCCGGCCGCGTCGAGCGCGTGGATGCGTAGCAGCTCCGGGTACGGCTCGACCTCCGTGCAGAACACGTCACGAATGCCCACGCGGGCGAGGCGGCCCGTGCCAAGCTCGGCCAGCACCTCGGCGACGGCACCGCCCAACCCACCGATGATCGAGTGTTCTTCCGCGGTGACAATCCGGCCCGTTTCGTGCGCGGCGCGTTCCACGGCGCCCCGATCGAGCGGCTTGATCGTGTGCATGTTGAGCACGCGGACCGAGACCCCGCTTGCCTGCAATGCTTCCTGGGCAGCCAGCGCCGCGTTCACGCACCCGCCGGTGGCGATGCACGTCAGGTCGTTGCCATCGCGCATCGTCACCGCCTGCCCCACGCGGAAATCCGCGTCGTAGCCGTCGAGGGGCGTCAGGAAACCGAGACGGATGTACACCGGCCCGTCGACCGCCGCCGCAGCCCGGACGGCACGCAACGCTTCGTTCGGTTCGGCGGGCGACAAGACAGTCATCCCTGGAATGGACCGGAGCAGTGCGATGTCTTCCATGGCGTGGTGGGTTGCACCCCACGGTCCGGCTTCGAGGCCTGCAAACGGTGCGATGATCTTGACATTGTTGCGGTTGTACGCACAGTCGTCACGGATCTGTTCGAAACCCCGCATGCTGACAAACGGCGCCATCGCCAGCACGAAGGCGAGCTTGCCGGCATGGGCCAGGCCCGCGGCCACGCCCACGAGATTTTCCTCGCTGATGCCCACGTCGATATGGCGATCGGGAAACTGCGTGGTGAAGGAGCCGACTGGTCCAAAGTCCTGCGAGACCAGGACGACGTCGGGATTCTCTGCTGCCAGCTCGGCCAGCACCTCGGCAGACGACATGGCTGTGAAGTAGCCGCTCATTGGACGTCCTCCAGCGCGGCGAGGGTACGTTGGACCTCTTCCTCGCTCAGCATCGTGTAGTGCGCGCGGTTGGTGCCCTCGATGCCCGGCACACCCTTGCCCTTCACGGTGTGCGCGATGATTGCCGTCGGTCCGTGCGGTGCGGGGGTTGCGTCGAGCGCTTGCACGATCGCCGCCATATCGTGCCCGTCGATTTCCGTGACGTTCCAGCGAAACGCACGCCATTTCTCGGCCAGGGGTTCCAGCGGCATGATCTCATCCACGCTGCCGGCGGCCTGGAAGCGATTGTAGTCGACGATCGCAACCAGGCGCTCGAGGCCGAACCGGGGCGCCGAGAGCGCCGCCTCCCACACGGTACCTTCCTGTAGCTCTCCGTCGCCGAGCAGCACGACCGTGCGCGATCCCGACTGGTTCAGCTTCTCGGCCAGGGCGATGCCGACACCGACCGAGAGCGCGTGTCCGAGCGAGCCCGTGCCGAACTCGACCCCCGGCGCCTTTTTCGTCGGGTGCCCAGCCAGGCGGCTGCCCGACTGGCCCGAGGTCGGCAACTCCGACGCCTCGATTTTTCCCAGCTCGACCATGCAGGCGTGGAACGCCGTCACGGCATGACCCTTACTCATCAGGAACCGATCGCGCTTGCGGTCCCCATCCTCCAAGCACAGGAAATGAAAAAACAGCGCCGCCATCAGGTCGGCACAGGACATCGCGCCGCCAAGGTGCGCGTAAGAGGTCGACGCCGGAACGACGATATGCCGCCGCAGCGCTGCAGCCCGGCGTGTGAGCGCCTGAATGGTTGCTGGATCAGTCACTGGAGCCTCCCTTGGTCGAGCTTCCGTCGGCGGGTGTGTACTTGATGAGCACGCGACTGCCGCTTTTGAATCCCGTCCGAAACTTTTCTGCAAATCGCGGCCAGCCGGCCGGGTATTTCTTTGCATAGGTCTCGAACATGGCTTGCTCAACGGTTGGATCGCTGACGATCGCGCCGGTGGCCATGAACGACGGGCCGTTGGGTTTGCCGACCCAAATCTTCGCCCGTGTGCGGCCCGCTCTAATGCGTCGCGCGCGCCAGGTGGTCGGCGGCGTGCCGACGTACACGGCCCCCTGATGGTACAGGAACCAGATTTCGGCCGGTTTGCTGAGGGTCCCGTCCTTCCGCGTACTGGCGATATACACGTACTTGCTCGTGGCGAGCTTCTTCTGGATGGCCGCGGATAAGCCTGCCGCGCCGGCCCTCACGGCAAGCAGCCCGACCAACATCCCGGCACTCACGAGCGCGATGCGTTTGAAATACCTGTGCATGCAATCCTCCCCGGTTAGCCTGTCTGTCGCTTTTGGTGCGCCACCAGTGTTCCTCCCAAGCCCGATCAGTGGCCCATTTTCGTGCCTGCTCCGGCCAGACCGACGGCGTTCTTGCCCCGGCGCTTGACCGTGTACATGGCGGCGTCGGCGGCGCGGAAGAGGTCGGTTGCGTTGCCAGCATGGTCGGGGAAGGTGGCGACACCGACACTCGCCGTCACTGTGGAGATGTCCACGCCGTCACCCTCGAGGGCACTGCACGCTTCGATGGCGGCCCGAATTGTTTCGGCGATCCCGGCCGCCACGGCGGCATCGGTGTCCGGCAGGATGATCACAATTTCGTCTCCACCAAAGCGCGCTGCCACATCACCGGGCCGCGTGAGATGCCCGATGACTCTGCCGAGGTGGCTGATAGTCTGGCTGCCGGTGAGATGGCCATACGTGTCGACGACCGCCTTGAAGTTGTCGAGGTCGAGCACCAGCAACGACACAGGACCACCACGCGCCAACAGTTCAGGCAGCGTGCGGTTGAAGTGGCGGGTGTTTCCCAGACCCGTCAGATCGTCGGTGATGGACGCGAGGTAGGCCTTGCGGTACAAAGAGGCGTTTTCAATGGCGATCGCGGCATGATCCGCCAGGGTCTGTGCCAGTTGCAGCTCCTCCTCGGCGAAGGCCGAGCCGTCGATCTTGTTGATCACTTGGATTACCCCGAGCAGCGTATTCTTGCTCAGCAGTGGGACACAGAGCATGGTGCGGGGCACGAAATGTGTGCGCGACTCGATGCCGGAGTAATAGCGCGGGTCGGTAACGACCTCGTCCAGACGCAGGGGCTGCCGGTGGCGGGCTACCCAGCCCGCGATGCCCTGATCGCAGCGGAGGCGGATGCCATCGATGATCCCGGACTGCAGCGTGCGGGAGGCAGTGAACGCCAGTTCGTGTCCTTCTGGGTCGTACAGGAGGAGCGACGACGCCTCGCTGGGCACAGCCGCGGCGATGCGTGCCAGCAACGTGCGCAGGGATTCCGGATCATGCGCGAGCGTGTCCAGATCGAGCGCCGCGCCGAGCTCGGTGGCGACCTGTTCCAATTGACGCCGATCGCTATCGCTGAAGTGCATGCCGTCATACCGGTTGGCGACCTCTATGACCCCGACAACGCGGTCGCCGCGTGTGAGCGGGACGGCGAGCAAGCTGTGCGTGGCGAAGCGTGAGGCCCGGTCGATGCCACCGTAAAAGCGCGGATCCCTGTCGACGTCGTTGACCAGGGCGCTGCGCCCCGTCCGGGCCACCCAGCTTGCGATGCCTTGCCCAGGTGGCACACGCATCCCGACGACGGCGTTCTCGCGCAGCGTTTCGGTGGCAGCGAAGACCAGTTCGTCGCGTTCGCCGTCGTAGAGCAGGAGCGACAAGGCCTCGGCGTGTGTGAGGCTCTTGATGCGGTCCAGAACGATTCGCAGAACATCAGGCAACTCCAGAGTCGACGTCAGAGTCTTGATCAGCTCGTGCGTGACGGTCAGTTCTCGCAGCCGCTGCTCGAACGAGGGATCCGGATTTGGCGTGCTCATCGTCAAGGAGGATCTGCAGCCCAAAAAACACAGAGCACAGACGACGAGTCAAGACAACCACCCCGTGGCCGCAGCGGCTGGGTTGAAACCCCGGGGCAAAAGACTGTAGTCTCCAGCAGACACGCGGTGGGCCCCGAACCGGCCTGCCGCTCGCGTAGCGCCTGCTTAAGGAGCCGTTCCATGCGTACTGCCAAAGATTTCTTCAAGCCTCTGGCCGTCGGTGCCCCACAGCCGCTCCGGGAGATTCCGTTCAGGCCGTCTCGCATGATCCATTTCTTCGATCCGAGTAACCCCAAGATGGCATCCAAGGTACCGGACCTAGCCGCGCGGTGTGACGTCCTGCTGGGCAATCTGGAAGATGCCATCCCGGCGGACAAGAAGGTGGAAGCACGCACGGGGCTCGTCCAGATCGCCAAGAACACGCGGTTCGGCCAGTGCCAGCTGTGGACACGAGTGAACAGCCTCGACTCACCGTGGGTGCTTGACGACATCATAGAGCTGGTCACCGAGATCGGCGACAAGCTGGACGTGATCATGATCCCCAAGGTCGAGGGCGCCTGGGACATCCACTACGTGGACCGATTGCTGGCCCAGCTGGAGGCCAAGGTTGGATTGAAGAGGCCTCTCCTGCTCCACGCGATCCTCGAGACCGCTACTGGCGTCGCCAATGTGGAAGAGATCTCCGGTGCCAGCCCACGCATGCAGGGGCTGTCCCTCGGACCTGCCGATCTGGCCGCGTCCAGGCGCATGAAGACCACGCGAGTCGGCGGCGGGCACCCGGGCTACCTGGTGCGCGCTGACCCCGATCCCGCCAATGAGAACGCCCCGCGGCCGACCGCCCAGCAAGACCTCTGGCACTATACGCTCGCCCGCATGGTGGACGCCTGCAACGCGCACCGTATCTTGCCGTACTACGGTCCTTTTGGAGACATCAAGGATACCGTGGCGTGCGAAGACCAGTTCCGCAACGCGTTCCTCATGGGCTGCGTGGGGGCCTGGAGCCTGCACCCGGTGCAGATCGACATCGCCAGGCGGGTCTTCAGCCCCCCCGCTGCGGAGGTGCTCTGGGCAAAGCGGGTTATCGCCGAGATGGGTGATGGAACGGGTGCGGTGATGATTGACGGCAAGATGCAGGATGACGCGACTTTCAAGCAGTGCCGCGTGATGGTCGACCTTGCCAAGGCACTTGGCGACGAGGACGCGGAACTGAGGAAGGCGTACGAGTTCTAGAGGACGGTCGACAGTCAATGATCGACGCTCGTAGGTGGACCGCGTTGCTCGTGCACCGCCGACTGTTGATCATCAATCGGTAGCGTGTCCATGAGACGTTCCTTACTGTTCGTTCCTGGGGCCGAACCCCGCAAGCTCGAGCGGGCGCGCGGAGCGGGTGCGGACACCGTCCTGCTCGATCTCGAAGACTCGGTCCCACCGGAGCAGAAAGCGGATGCTCGCAGGCACGTCGCCGCAGCGTTACGGGGTGGCGGCTTTGGTCAGGCGGAGGCCGCGGTACGCATCAACGCTCCTGGCACACCCTTCTTCGAGGCCGATCTGGAGGCGGTGGTTGACGGCGGTGCGCGCCTCATCATGCTGCCAAAATCCGACAGTGTGGAGGAGATCATTGCGGTGGTCGAGAGGTTGCAGGTGCTCGAACGGGGACGACTGCGAGCGGGAAAGGAAGGTGTCAAGTTCCTGGCGTTGGTGGAAAGCCCCGCCGGGATCGCGCACGCGTGTGCAGTCGGCCGTGCCACGCCGAGGATCGAGGCGCTGTGCTTCGGCCACGTCGACTTCTCGCTCCACATGGGTCTGACGGAGGCAGACGCCTCGCGCGGGATCGTCTACCACGCACGCTGTGCGTTGGTGATTGCGGCCAAGGCCTGCGGCGTCGCCGCCATCGACAGCGTGCATCTGGCAGTAAAGGATGACAGGTCCTTTCGCCAGGACGCTGAGCTTGGCCTCCATCTCGGCTTCGAGGGCAAGCTCTGCATCCACCCGCGGCAGGTGGAGATTGCCAATGACGTCTATACGCCGCCGCCCGAGCAGATCACCTACGCGGTGCGCGTCATCGAGGCGTGGAAACACGCGCAGGCGGAAGGTCGGGGTGTGTTCACGTTGGACGACAAGATGATCGACGCACCCCTGGTCGCGGTGCAGCAGCGCGTACTCGCCCGCGCGCGACGGGCCGGCGTGCTTTCCAGCTGAGGCACTTGTCCGTCGGAACTCGGCCGTTGGTGCGTGCTGATCGGAGGCGACTTCCGCCGTCTTGACACCCCGAGTGTGCCGGAGCATGGTGCGATCAACGGCCGCGGTAGGGTCTCGTTCAATCGGTCTCGCGGCGCGTGCCGCATCGCGGAGGAAGACGAGTGACGGAATTCAGGGCGGGGTGGCTTGCGCGTTGAGTTCGTTTCCGCAAACAGGTATGCCCCGACGGGCCGGGCGGCACGCGATGAAGAGGGTCATCTGACATGCGTTTCTACGAATTCGAGGCAAAGCGCCTGCTCGGCAAGCACAGTATTCCCGGTCCCCGGAGCGCAACGGTGCCAACGGCTGCCGAGGCGGAACGGGTGGCTGCCGAATTTGGTTGTCCCGTCGTCCTGAAAGCCCAGGTCCTTTCGCCGGCTGCCAGAAGGGCCAGCGGCGTGCCGTCGGTTGAGAACCCGGTGCAAGCACGTGAACAGGCGGAGCGACTCCTCCAGCTCGACGACGGTGGCCGCAAGCCCGTGGGGGTTCTCGTCGAGAAAAAGCCGCCTGTCGCTCGAAGGTTCAGCGTGGCAGTTACCTACGACGGCATTCGCAAACTCCCTATGATGGCTGCAAGCGACATGGAAGGCAACATCGAAGAGATTGCCGAGAAACATCCCGACCACGTCACCCGGCGTCACTTCTCGGCACTTTTCCCGTTCTTCGATTACAGGGCCAAGGAGCTCGTCGCCGCGCTTGGCCTATCGGGCCCTGATCTGACACGGATGACGGCAATCGTCTCACGGGTCGCACGGCTCTTCCTCAAGTATGACCTGACCCAGGCGGATGTCTCGTCGCTGGCGAAGCTGAAAGATGGGACGTTCGTGGCGCTGAATTGCTACCTCGACATGGAAGTGGAAGGGCGCGCACGCCAGAAAGCGGTTCTCGACGAACTCGGTATCCGGCCGGATGACGCCCGTGCCGTGCGCGAGCCGACTCCGTTTGAAATCGAGGGAGCGAAGATCGACGCGGATGACCCTCGGGGCATCGTGGGCCCGGTGGTCGAGTTCGACGGCAACATTGGCCTCGTGATCGGAGCAGGTGGCGGGTCGCTCACGCTTACCGATGCGGTGAGAAAGCATGGTGGCCGTCCGGCGAACTACGCCGCGATCGGCGGTAACCCGAGCGTGAAGAAGGCCGAGCGGCTGGCGAAACTAGTGCTCTCGAAGCCGGGCGTCGAGAAGATCGCGGTCATGTCGAATGTGGTGTCGAACACGCGCGCCGATCTCGTAGCGCGCGGCGTGATCAAGGGGATCATCGAGCTGGGATTCAATCCTGCGGAGAAGATCGCAATCTTCCGGGTGCCCGGAGCGTGGGAAGCCGACGCGTTCAAGATCCTCGAGAAATACGGCGTCGAGTACTGTGATCGCTCCGTCTCGATCAGCGAAGCGGCCAGGCGAGCGGTCGAGAAGATCGGACGCTGAAGACGCTGCCATGGCCGTGCTCATTCACGAGAATTTCGAGTTCATCGTGCAGGGAATCACGGGCCGCGAGGCGCTCAACTTCACCCGCGAATGCCTCGAGTACGGCTCCAAAATCGTCGGCGGTGTCACACCCGGAAAGGGCGGTAGAGAAGTGTACGGCGTCCCCGTCTCCAACACGGTTCGTGAGATCACGTCGCGGCGGCGAGTCGATGGGTCGGTCATTACCGTCCCGCTTGCCTTCGCTCCCGATGCCGCGTTCGAAGCGATCGACGCCGGGATCAAACTCCTGGTCATCATCACGGAAGGGATTCCGAGACGCGACGCTTCGCAGATCATCGAGTACGCGAGTCTGCACGGTGCGCGGGTCATCGGACCGAACTGCCTCGGGGTCATCGTGCCGGACGTGTGCCGCTTTGGCAGTCTCGGGGGCCCGGCTGTAGACTGTCGCAAGGCCTTCAAGCCTGGCATCGTCGGCGTCATGTCGCGCTCGGGCGGCATGACAACCGAGATCTGCAACGCGCTTTCCGGAGCGGGCCTCGGCGAAAGTACCGCCATCTCCATAGGCGGTGACCCAGTCATCGGATCCACGTACGCTGAGCTCATGCCCCTGTTCGAAGAGGACCCCGACACGAAGGCGATCGTGATCTACTCCGAGCCGGGTGGTGAATCGGAGGCAGAGCTTGCGCGATGGGCGCAGGAACACAAGAGCCGGCTGCCGATCGTGGCGTTCGTGGCGGGCCGCTTCATGGACGAGTTGCCCGGGATGAGCTTTGGTCACGCCGGCACCATCGTGGAGAAGAAGCTGGATTCACCGGCGGACAAGATCCGCCGGATGCGGGCGGCCGGGATCTCTGTCGCGGAAGAGATCGGTGACATCCCTGATCTGGTCAAAGAGCGTCTGAAAGGGGCCGGCGCGGCGGGAGCATAACCATGAGCATGTTCATCCGCATCGATTTACGGGACAACGTGGTTCGGCAAACCGCGGGCCTCGCCAAGAAACTCGTCGAGGTCTGCCCCGTCAATATTTTCAAAGCCGGCCCTGAGGAGAATACGGTGGTGGTGAATGAAGACAACGTCGACGAATGCACGCTCTGCGACCTCTGCATGCAGGCCTCGCCCGACGGTGTCCGGGTCATCAAACTTTACGAAACGTAGCGCCAAGGAAGGTGTTTGCGAACCAGCTGTACCTGCTGTTCGTCAATCCCGCCGCCGCGTAGGGGGAGCGCCGTTTGCCATGAAGAGGGAGACGGAAGAGCCTCGCAACCGCTTGCGATTGCGAGGCTCTTCGAGAGTTGCGGGGGGAGGATTTGAACCTCCGACCTTCGGGTTATGAGCCCGACGAGCTACCGGACTGCTCCACCCCGCGGCCCGTTGTTAGCGGCGGGCCGGCTCGATGTCAACGGCAGCGAGTGGCGCGGACCGTATCGGGGTCCCGGCCGTCAAAGTGTGCAAAGTGTGCGTGGTACGCTCGAATCGTCCGTGGAACGGCCGCTGCAGCGGACAAATGCCGCTGTCCGTACCGGACTGCGCGCGTTACGCGAGCCCGACTTCGCGGCGTAACGTGGCAATCTGCCGCTCTTCTTGTCCGTACCGGACTGCGCGCGTTACGCGAGCCCGACAGCGCGTTGGAGTGCACG
>JBHHYR010000116.1:0-12221 GCA_046757585.1 Binatia bacterium
CTTCTTGTCAATCTGTCCGAGAACGAAATTCAGCAGTCTGCGCCACCGTGCGATTTGCCAGGCCGTCGCCACCTCCCCGGCTGCACCACGAGGTTGGAGGGGAGGTTCAGGGTGCCCCCTATACTCGAATACGGGAAATGACGCGTGTTGACGTGCGCGTGCAACGGTATCCGAGGCCCATCATGAATTTCGTAGTCTAAAGGCATGGGGCCGAGCACTTTGAGTATCCCGTACAGCAGAGCCGCGAAGATCCGCCACCGCTCCGCCGGCAGGTCGACGACTCGCATCCGGTCTGGGAGGCACACCACCTCATAGCTCCGCGGGAAGGTGCCGAACGGGCAGAAATATGCGTAGCAACCGTCGCGCTCGTCCAGCACAAAGCCGTGGTCCCGCGCAAACGCCACCAGTTCTTCCCATAGGTGAGGCGCTTGGCCTGTGACAGCACGTTCGCGCTCCACGGTGGCGAATGGCATGTCCGAACCGATGACCTGGTTGTGGACGTGCGGTTGGGATGCTCCGGACTGCTCCCCCTGGTTCTTGCGAATCAGGACGGTGCGGACAGCCGGATTCGCGTAGGCTCGGCGGGCCACTTCGACGTCAGCCCACAGCAGTGCCTGAAACTGCTCGACGGGCAAGAGCCCCGTGTACAGCAGATCCGCATGCCCGCGCGCGTCGTCGGCGAAATGACGCGGATCTTCGATGACCACGTAGGACTCGTTGCGCCCGCCGGTACAGCATTCCGGAATGCGGGGGATCAAGTTGGGAATCGCACGGATCAGCCAACGGTCGTCCAGCCGGTCCGAGAATAGGTCTCGAGCGCGGACGCGCAGAACCTCCGGCGGGGTATGGTCCTCGTTGCCTGGGCAGAACGGACAGGACTGCTGAGCGGCTTGCAGTTCCTGGCGCAGCTGCGCCTCCGCGCCGGGGCGCTCCGGGGATGTTCGGCTCAGAAGCGTGTTTTGCGCGCCCCGCATAAAGCCGCTTCGTTTCCTGTGGACATGTGTAAAATACGTCACGATGCCCGTGAAGGGGTTGCGCACCCAGACCAGGCTACCTCGCTCTTCGCGATACTCGATGGGCATCGAACTCGCCGCGGCTTGCGGCAACGATGTAGCGCGAAAGGTGCAGTGTGTACAGACGATGTCTCGCTTCGGATTGCTCACCGAAACAAGCGTGACGTGACGTCCCTCAATTCCAACTCGGTGTGATGTCGATCGTGGCCTGACCGAACAGGCAGGGGCTGTCGAGGTAGACGTCGAAACGGCCTGCTTCCCCGGAACGCAGCGTTGACGGCGTGACAGCGGCCTCTTCGTGCAAACACGGATTTCCTTGCGTATCGTCGGCGGCCGTAATAGTGACCGCTACGCTGCGCGCGTCGTCACCGCCGACGTTTTTCACCTTCCCGGTGACGTGCATTGCAGACGGGCTCGTCCGTGGGGTGTGGCGAGAAACGAGGAGCACGCGTGCGGGGCCCGCGGCCTTTCGGGTCGCACGCGCTGCCACCCGTCGGTGCTCGGTCGTTCCGCCCGTAGCCTTGGCATGCCCTGCTGGTGCGACCGGCCTCGACGTTGGCGCTGCAGGCAGCTGCCGTTCTTCAACCCCCTTCGCGTTCGCGGGCGGCAGGTTGGAGAAATGGATCACGCCGCGATCGTCAGTCCATTTGTAAAAGGTTTGGGCCCCAGCGATTCCCCACCACCCGACCACCACGCATGCCATCAGCCAGAACCAGGAACCATTCCTCATCATGCGCGCGGAACTGACAGTACGTTTCCTACGCTGTGACTGTACGAATAGCCGGCCGCCAAGTCAACGACGACCTGAACCAGCGCAGGGGCGGCTCTTGCGGCATCGGGGTTGATTGCGCGGCCGGTCGTGGTTATTGAGGCACCATGACTGGACGAGACGCTGTGTTGCTCGCCTTCGATCGCCTGTTTGACAAGGCAGCCGCCAAGCTCCGGGTCGAGTGCAGTGAGGACGAGAAACAAGAGGCGAAACAGCAATTTGCAGAGCGCTTCGCCGCGGTGCTCGATACGGCTGGACACATCACCATGCCGCAGATTCCCGAGCAGGCCATGCGGACCATGGAAGACGCCATTGACCGTCTGTCAGCGGCCCAGGTGGTCGGTTACCTTGCGACGATCCCACTAGCACACCAGGCGCACGAGATGCTGCAGCTGATTGCCTACCGCTCCGCCCAGCAGCGCTTGCTCGAGCATCTCATTAATCAGGCTGACGATACCTACGGCGGCAACTAACCGACGGTACGCTGGGTCAAGAGCCGCGTCGGTGTCCAGCGCCAGAGCCTGAACGCGGCGCACGCCTCCACCTCGCCACCAGGAGACGTCGTCCATCGCCTCGTGCACAGGGGAGCCCTGGGTACAGCTCCCCGGGCGCCAATTGCAACATAGAAGCTCCCGGATGATTGTGCTAGGGACTTTGTATAATGCTCTTGTACCTTGCGGATCGCCTGCGGCGCGCCGCGCTGATCGTCGCCTGCTGTGTGGTCTTCGATGGGTGCGCTGTTTTTCAGAGGTCGCCCTCTCCTCTTGAAGCGTTTCCCTGGAAGACCGAGATGGGGGCATCGCAGACGGCGGCGCTGAAGGTCCCGCCTGCCGCGACGCCTCTGGGGCATTTTCTCAAGGCAGAGCTCGCACAGCACCGGGGGGACCGTAAGCGTGCGACCCGCGAATTCGAGTTGGCCGTCGCCGCAGACCCCTCCTCGTCGCTACTGCGACTCAAACTGGCGACCCTCTACGTGCGTGCCAACCGCCTGCAGGACGCGCTCGCACAGGTCCGCAAGGGTGTGGAGTTGGAACCCAGCAACGTCCAGGCACGCATCTTACTCGCTGGGATCTTCTCCGCGCTCGGCCAGGACACCGAAGCCATCAGCCAGTACGAAACGATCCTGCGGCTCGATCCCCAAAGTCAGGAGGCGCACCTTTTCCTCGGCGCCCTGTACGGCAAGCACGGGAAGTATTCCTTGGCGGCGCGAACGTTGGAAGAGCTGACGCGTATTAGGCCTCGCTCCTTCCTGGGCTTCTACTACCTCGGGCGTGTCCACGCGGCAGCCCATGAGTTCGCCGAGGCGCAGAAGGCCTACGAAGAGGCCCTACGGCTCAATCCGGGATCCGACAGCGTTCTGCTGAATATGGCCCGTCTTTATGAAGCGCAGAATCAGGCGGATAAAGCCATTGCGACCTATCGGCGCATTCTCAAGACGAACCCTCAGAACGCCGTAGCACGGCGTCGTCTAGGGGGGTTGTATGTGGGCCAGAAGAAGTTCGACGAGGCGCTCTCGCAATTCAAGGAGCTGGAGAAGCACGAGGCGGATGCCCAAGAAACGCGCGTGAAGATCGGGCTGATCCTGTTTGAAAAGGGTGAGTACGAACGTGCAGCCACTGAGTTCACGCTGGTATTGGCCGCCGAGCCGGACAATCGCCGGGTCCGGTACTACCTCGGTTCCATCTACGGGCAGTTGAAGGACTATCAGCGGGCGATCGATGAGTTCGCGCAGATTCCGCGCGACTCGCAGTACTACGCGGATGCACGCGTGCACATCGGCTATATCCGCCAGAAGGAAGGGAACCTCGACGGCGCCATTGCCGAGGTGAAGAAGGCGATCGAAGCGAAGCCCGAGAGTGCCGATCTCGTGGGGTTGCTGGCGTCGATGTATCGCGACAAGGGCGACATCCGGGAAGCCATCCGCCTGATGCAGCAATTGGTGAAAAGTGACCCGAGCAATGACAAGTACCGGTTTACGCTCGGGGCGTTGTACGACGAAGCAAAGGACAAGCAGGCCACGATCGCCGCCATGCGCAAGGCAATCGAACTCAATCCGCGCAACGCTGCGGCGCTCAACTATCTCGGCTACACCTTCGCCGAGATGGGTGTACGACTGGATGAAGCGGAAGCGCTCATCCGCCGGGCCATCGCGCTCGACCCGACCGATGGCTTCTACGTCGACAGCCTGGGATGGGTGTACTACCAGCGCGGCGAGTATCAAAAGGCCGTCCAAGAGCTGCAACGGGCGCTGGAGCTGGCCGGCCAGGATCCGGTGATTACCGAGCACTTGGCCGACGCCTACCAGCAGACCGGAAAGTCACGAGAGGCCCTGCGGCTGTACCAGGAAGCCCTGAGCCGTTCGAAGGAGCAAGAACAGGTTGAGCGCCTGCGTGGGAAGATTCAGGTGCTTCAGGGTATTCGTCCGCACGGTGGGAAGGATTCGTAAGATCAGGTGCCAGCTCGGCGGCATCTGCTTCCTGCTCCTCGTTGCTAGTACCCTGTGCACCGGCTGCACCGCGGCACGGCGGGCCGTACGGCGTTCAGTCCCACCTGTCCTGCCGTCTGCCGCGCGGCTTCAGGCGGCGCTACTGGCTCGGCGCGACGCGCTGCAAAGCCTGCGGGCACTGGCGCGCGTGCGATACCGCGATCCGCAGGAATCCAACACGTCGCGCGAGGCGCTTGTCGTTGCACGGCCGGATCGGATCCGGGTGGAGGTGCTGTCGGTGTTCGGCTCCGTCTTTGTCCTGACAACCGGCAACGGCGTCATGGCCGCCTATGCGCGGCGTGCGAATACCGTGTATCGGGGTCGAGCGTCTCCGGAGAACCTCGAGCGCTATGCGCGGCTGGGACTCCCGGTGCACAGCCTGGTCGATATCGTGCTCGCGACCCCTCCGGTGCATCCAGACCGTCCCGCAGAGGTTTCATTCGATACAGCGGCGGGGCGGATCCGCCTGCGCCAGGAATTCGACGAGGGTGTGCAACTCGTCTGGTTCTCCGACGCGAGGTTGCCCGTGGCGGCCGAAGAACGCGACCCGGCCGGCCGAGCGCACTGGCGGGCCACCTTTGGT
Source organism: Binatia bacterium (assembly GCA_046757585.1). GTDB lineage: Bacteria > Desulfobacterota > Binatia > HRBIN30 > HRBIN30 > JBHHYR01. The sequence continues at coordinate 4,851 of JBHHYR010000116.1, forward strand.
GATTACGAAAATCATCGGGACGTGCTCGTCGCCACGCGTGTCGGCTTCGAATTACCCGCCTGGTCGCAAGCGGTCGAGATGACCCTCCGCGACATCGACGTCAATCCCTCGCTGGATCATTCGATTTTCGCCCTGCAGACGCCCCCGGACAGCAAGGTCGTCAATCTCGATCGCGGGTCCGACTGATGCGGGTGACCCTTGTCGTCGCGTTCCTGCTTGCGCTGGCTCCCGGCTGCCGGCGCCAATCGACCGAACGGCCCAAGGCCAGGGAAACGCCGAAGCGAAGGGCCGCGCTGCCGACGCCGCCTCGCGAGCAGCACCTGACCACCGCGACTATCGGCGATCCGAAGACGTTCAATCCGTTGCTCGTGGTCGATAACGCATCGGCGGCAGCCATTGGAGACGTCTTTGACGGTTTGTTGCGCCTGAATCCGCAGACCATGGCCATGGAGCCGATGCTAGCGGAACGTTGGGACCGCAGCGCCCAGGGAACGGTGTACACGTTGCACCTGCGCCGCGACGTGCGCTGGCACGACGGCGTACCATTCACTGCCGCCGACGTGGCGTTTACCTTTGACGCCATCTTTGACGACCGCGTGCCGAACAGTAGCAGGCACACGCTGCTGGTCGACGGGCAGCGCATTCGCACTGAGGTGGTTGACGATTCCACGATCCGGTTGCGGACGCCACGGCCCTTTGCGCCGTTGCTCAACGCACTCGGGCTCGCGATCCTACCACAGCACATTCTCGGCTCGGCGCTGGCCGACGGGACGCTCGCCCAGCAGTGGGGCATCGACACCCCGCCGCGGCAAATCATTGGAACTGGTCCGTACCGCATGATCCGCTACGTGCCGGGACAGGTCATCGAGTATACGCGAAATTCGGACTACTGGATGAAAGACGACGCCGGCCAGGCTCTGCCGCACCTCGGTAAGCGCACGCTGCTCATCGTGCCAAACCAGGACATACTGTATTTGAAGTTCCTTGCCGGTCAAACGGATACGCATCTCCCGCGTCCGCAAGAAATCGCAGACCTGCGGGCCCGCGGGAGGCAGCTCCAGATTGCTGTACACGAGATCGGGCTCGACACCGGCTCAACGTTCGTGTCATTCAATCGCAACCCACGCCATTATGTCCACGACGGAAAACGCGATCCACGCCTGACCTGGTTTACCGACCTGCACTTCCTGCGAGCGATCGCCCGCGCGATCGACAAACGGTCGATGATCCGTAACTGCTTGAATGGCTATGGGGAACCAGCGGTGGCGGATATCTCGCCGGCGAACCGGCTGTTTCACAATCCGACCCTGAGCGATTACCCCTACGATCTCGACGCAGCCCGGCGGTCGTTGCGCGCCGGCGGCTACCTCGACCGGGATGGCGACGGCGTGATCGAAGACCGTGCCGGCAACCCGGTCGAATTCTCCCTCACGACTAACAGCGGCAACCACGTACGGGAGAAGATGTGTTCCATTCTCACGCGGGATTGGACCAAACTCGGCATGAAGGTGAATTACCGGCCGCTGGATTTCACCGCCCTGGTGGAACAGATCGACCACACCTTCGACTGGGACGCCATTGTGATCGGCTTCACGGGAACGCCGGAGCCGAACAACGGCGCCAACCTGTGGCGTTCGAGTGGCAACCTGCACCTCTGGCGGCCGCGTCAGCCCGCACCGGCCACCCCGTGGGAAGCGGAGATCGATGCCTTGCTCGATCGGGGATCGCGCGAACTCGACGTGCGAAGGCGCCGCAGGTGTTACTGGCGGATCCAGGAAATCGTTCATGAGCAGTTAGCCGTCATTGAAATGGTACGCCCAAGGCGGTTCGCCGCGTACAAGCGTATTCTCCGCCACTACCAGCCGACCGTGTGGGGCCTGTACCGTCCAGAGCTGATCCAGATCGGCGACTAGGAGCCCCTCCATGCTGTGAGGTGCTTGTGGCGCGTGTGCCACGGCGATTGCGACGTGTCCATCGCCTACCGCTTCTTCCGCTCCCTGCAGGAGGCTGCTAGACACGGCACCGTGGCCTTATTGGATGTGCGGAACCTGCACACGAGTTTCGTGACGCCGCAGGGGGAAGCGCGGGCGGTGGATGACATCAGCTTCAGCGTCGAGGCGGGCCGGACGCTGGGCATTGTCGGCGAGTCCGGCTGTGGGAAGACCATGACCGCGTTGTCCATCCTGCGGCTGACACCGCCTTCGGGGCGGATCGTCGGCGGCGAGATTCTCTTCGATGGCCGCGACCTTCTGAGGCTGAGCGACGCCGAGATGCGGCGCCTGCGCGGCAACGCCATCGCCATGATCTTTCAGGAGCCGATGAGCTCCTTAAACCCGGTGTTCACCGTCGGCAACCAGATCGCCGAAGCCGTCCGGCTACATCAAAAACTCAGCTGGGCGGCAGCGCGCGCGCGCGCGCTCGAGATGCTGAAACTCGTCGAGATGCCCGAGGCCGAGCGGCGGGTGAATGACTACCCGCACCAGCTCAGTGGTGGCATGCGCCAGCGCGTCATGATCGCCATGGCCCTGTCCTGCCGCCCGCGGCTGCTGATCGCCGACGAGCCAACCACAGCGCTGGACGTGACTATCCAGGCTCAGATTCTCGATCTGCTCGCGGGCTTACAGCAGCAGCTCGGTATGGCCATGATTCTTGTGACCCACGACCTTGGCATCGTCGCGGAGCGCGCGCACGAGGTCGCGATCATGTATGCCGGTCGTATCGTCGAACGCGCGCCGGTCGCGGCCATCTTTGCGCGTCCGCTGCACCCGTACACTCGCGGTCTGCTGCAGTCGGTTCCCAAAGTCGGACGCGAGCGCACCCGGCGGCTCGACGCCATTCCCGGTCTCGTGCCGGATCTGCTGCACTTACCCTCCGGCTGCCATTTTCGCGATCGCTGCTCCCTGGCGATCACCCGCTGCAGCGCCACCGACCCTCCCTTGGAGGCCCTGAGGCCGAACCACTGGGCCGCCTGCATTCGGGCGGCCGAACAGGAATGGTAGAAGCCACGATGTCTCCTGCACGTCTGCACGGCTCCATCATCGACCACGTGCCTTCCACCGCTACCGCCGCATGACGCCGCTGCTCGAAACGCGCAAGCTGCGCAAGTACTTTCCGGTCGAGGGTGGCCTCTTCCGCCACCCGCAGTTCGTGCGTGCGGTCGACGGGGTTGATCTGACCGTGCAGGTCGGCGAGACGCTCGGGATCGTGGGGGAGTCGGGGTGTGGAAAGTCGACGCTCGGCCGCCTCATCTTGCGCCTGCTCGAACCGACCAGCGGTGAAGTTCGGTTCCAGGGCGAGAACCTGGGCGCACTGAGTGCGAGGGTGCTCAGGCGAAAACGGCGCGAAATGCAGATCATCTTTCAGGATCCGTACGGCTCCCTGAACCCTCGCCTGCGGGTAGGCAAAATTGTCGGCGAGGGTCTGGAGATTCACCAGCTTGCCCGCGGAGCAGAGAAGAAGCGTCAGGTCATGGAACTGCTTGAGCGGGTCGGCCTGCGGCCAGAGGCTTACGCACGCTATCCACACGAGTTCAGCGGCGGCCAACGCCAGCGCATTGGTATCGCGCGCGCCCTGGCCGTACGCCCCCGCTTGATCGTCGCGGACGAGCCGGTGTCGGCGCTTGATGTGTCCATCCAAGCGCAGATCGTAAATCTCCTCCAGGACTTGCAGGAGGAGAGGGGATTGACGTACGTATTCATTGCACACGACCTACGGGTTGTGGAACATATCAGCCATCGGGTAGCGATCATGTACCTCGGCAAGGTTGTGGAGTTGGCGGCGAATGTGGAGATCTATCGCAACCCGCGTCACCCGTATACGCGTGCGTTGCTGTCGGCGGTGCCAGTCCCGGATCCAGGTGCGCGGCGGGAGCGCATGCTTCTGGCCGGTGACGTGCCGAGCCCGATCTGTCCGCCACCCGGCTGCGCGTTTCACCCGCGCTGTCCATTCGCTGAAGAGCGCTGCCGCCGCACCGTGCCGCAGCTGACGGTCGGGCAGAACGGGCATGCTGTCGCCTGTCATGTGTTTCCTGCATGAGGGAGGAAGGAGGGACTGCGGTGTTCCGGAAACGGCGGGCTGGTCTGAGGGCTCCGGTGCGTGCGCGGCCGCAAAGGCCGGGCGGCTGGCAGGTAGCGGACACGCGGTTGGTCGCGCCGGCGCCGGTCCTCCGCCCCGCACTGGGGCGTGATACGCACGTCAGTGGGCGGCTGAGCTTTACGGTCCCGACCCGGATCGACGGCCGATTGCGCGGCGAGGTGCGTGCGACTAAGTTGCTGGTGGTCGGAGAGCATGCCGTTGTGGAGGGAATCGTCCGTGCATTCAAGCTCGTGGTCCTTGGCGAAGTACGCGGCGAGGTGCGCGGCGCTCAGCGCGTCGAGGTCGGCACGCAGGGGCGGTTGCTTGGCACGGTGGAAACCCGCAGTCTGGTTGTCAAGGAAGGCGGCTGCCTGGATGGCGACTGCCACATCGTACCGCCCCTCCCGGCGGTGTAGGAGTCGCCGGCAGTGAGCAGGAGGTAATGCGGGACGCAGCGGCCGTTCGCCGGCCGGTGAGTGCACCGCGCCCTCCGGCGCTTGCCCGGCGCCGCCTTCCGTGTTGTCGAGGCCGGCGATCACTCATTCAACTCGCCGACAAAGATGGAGCGGAACGTGCACGCCGTGTGGGAGGAGATCGTCACCATCAGGGTGCAGTGGTTGCGGACCCTGCCGCGCTGAGTGGTGACGGCGAAAGGGCCGAGGCGACCGGCATGCTCGCCCGGCTTCGTTGAAAGGAAGAGCGCCATGGCCGACGAACTCAAGCAGCAACAGAATCAAGTACACATTCAGATCGACGCACAGCACGCGACCGGGGTATACTCCAACCTGATGATGATCAGCCACCGCAAGGAGGAATTCATCCTCGACTTCCTTTTCGTCCAGCCGCAGCGGACGCCGCAGGGGCAAGCGGTCGCCAATCTCCGCTCCCGCGTGATCACAACGCCTGAGCACATGAGACGCATCCTCAAGGCGATCGAGGAGAACGTCGGCCGCTACGAGCAGGCGTTCGGCCCAATCCAAGCGGCGACCGATATGCCGCGGGTCGTACATTGATCTGGTAGCGCGGCGGAGCGTGTACCACCTGCGCTGTGCTAGACGCTTGAAGGCAGGAACTCGTCGTTCATGAGTCAGAGTTCGTTCAAAGCCGCCCACAGCGACGCAACGCGGAGCGGACCCGTCGACGGGACGCTGGGCGCAGCCCGCTAGACTCGTTCGTGCATGGGTACGCAAGGCGCCTTTGATGTCGTGCTGTTTGGCTACCGCAACGATGTCGCGCGGGCGCGTGTGCTGGAGTACCTGGATCGGCTCCCCGTCGCGTGTGGTGGTCCAACCCTTCTTGACCGCAACAGCGGCCTGCCGCAGCGACTGTTCGCTGCGCTGCAGCACGAACCGGCAGAACAGCTACGAGCCACGCTTGAAGCGCTGGGGGCGCAGGTCGCGTTACTCGACGTTACTACAGCCGGATCCCCACCACGCAGTGTTCCCCTCCGGGTTGGCTTGCCCCACCGGGCCCCGCCGGGGCGCCGGGCGCGCCCGTTTCTGCTGCTGCTCCTCGTCGCGCTCGGGGCCCTGGCGTACCTGTGGCACCAGGTCGGGCCGGCAGCGCATCCTGACGAAACGCTGATTCGTCTCGCACCGCAGCGTGCAACACTGCATCGCTTTACCAGACGCGCCGGTTCACCGGAGGCCGTCATACTCAACGAAGCTGCGATCAAGCTCACCGCCGCGGGCAATTTTCGCGATGCGGTGGGCCAGCTGCAGCGCGCCCGCCGTCTGGCGCCCGCTGAACGAATACTGACGCGCAATCTGCAGACCGTGCTGTTCAACTGGGGCGTTGCCGAGCTCCGAGCGCACCACCTCGCTGCCGCTGGGGATCACCTGCAGGCCGCAGCACAGCTGGGGGAGCGCCCCGACGTGTTGCGCGCACTCGGGGTCACGCATCTGCGCGAAGAGGAGTACGTTGAGGCAACGGCAAACTTGGAACGCGCGCTACGGATGCAGCCCGCCGACCCGCATACGATGCTCGCCCTGGCCGAGGCCTATCTCAAACAGGACAAGCGCCCGCAAGCACTCGATCTCTTGCAACGTGCCAAGGAAGCCGGCGCGCGGAGCACCGCGCTCGACAGACGCATCCAGCGCCTGAGCCGCGAGGTCGACGCGGAATGGGACTTCGTTGCACTCGAGAGCCCCCACTTCCGCGTGAGCTTCGCGGACGACGAGGATCACGGAGCGGTGCAGCTCGTGCTCGACACGCTCGAAGACGCCTACGAGGTCGTCGGCCGCAAGTTCAACTTCTATCCGGACGAACAGACGCTGGTCGTCCTGTATACGCGGCAGGATTTTCATGCCGTCACGCAGACGCCCGACTGGGCCGGCGCCGCCTTTGACGGCCGCATCAAGCTGCCTGTGCGTGGCTTGACCCCTGGCGACGCGAGGCTGCCACGGATCGTCCGGCATGAATACGCGCACAGCTTGGTGGGACGACTGAGTGCGGGGCGTTGCCCCGTATGGCTCAACGAGGGCTTGGCCGTCTGGGCGGAGGAGGCAGAAGACGGAGAACGGGAAGCCTGGGCCGAAAACAAGCTCGCGGATCAGGCGCTGTTCACGCTCGGCGAGCTGAACAGCACGTTCGCCCGGCTCCCAGCCGCCAGGGCTGAGGTCGCGTACGCCGAAAGCTATCTCGCCGTGCGGGCGCTCGTCGACGACTACGGCCCGCGGAAGATCACAGCTTTGCTCGCCGCTCTACAGCGCCACCGCAAGATCGACGATGCCTTCGCAGCGATCTACCCGGACGATTTCGGAGAGTTCCACAGCCGGCTGCTGCGCCAACTCGGCGGATGAGCCCCCCGCACAGTTGACAGTCGAGGGTCGATGGCTACAAAGCGAGATGCGCGTGGGGGCACGGTTTCGTACGCGCTGGGGCCGGACGATCGCGCGCCAGGAGGGCATATGCGACTGTTACACACGATGATCCGCGTGAACGATCTGGACCAATCGCTGCGGTTTTACTGCGATTGCCTTGGTATGACCCTGCTGCGCAAGAAGGACTATTCGGGCGGGCGTTTCACGCTCGCCTTCGTCGGCTACGGGGCCGAGACGGATCACACCGTTATCGAACTGACGTATAACTGGGACACGCACCACTACAATCTGGGCGATGGGTTCGGGCACCTCGCCATCGGCGTTGCGGACATCCATGCTGCCTGCCAGGAGATGCGTGCCAAGGGGGTCAAAGTCGTGCGTGACCCTGGGCCCATGAAACACGGCGGCTCGGAGATCGCCTTCGTCGAGGATCCGAACGGTTACCGGATCGAGCTCATTCAGAGGTCCTGACAAT
>JBHHYR010000117.1:0-12109 GCA_046757585.1 Binatia bacterium
ATCCAAGACCAGTATAGGAAGACCCGCGTACATTTCAACGGTGTCCCGCGGCCGTTCTCCGTGGGACGCAAGTGCAGGAGGAGTACGATGCATGCGTGGTGGGTGGCAGTGCTGGGCACAGTGATCGCAATTTCGGCAACTGCAGCGACCTTGTCCTCCGAGGCGCATGAGGTGAAGGGCACCGACGGCAAAACGTTGGGAGTGGTCCTGGTATGTAGCGATTGCAAGTCGACTGCTTCCACCTCCAAGAAGCGGTGTCTCACAGGAGTGGAACACGGCTGGCTCAACGGCAAGCGTTGCGGCCAATGTATGATCAACGCGAACTATGGCGCGCCACTCGTGTATCCCTATGATCTCCATTTTACCGGCAAGCTCACGGACCCGGCGGGGCAGCCCGTCAAGAATCGGTTTGTGAAACTGTTCATGGCCAATGGGTGGAGTGTACGAACGAGGACGTCCCCCGAGGGCACTTTCCGTCTGATGCTTGGCGCCACGGCCCCGCGCAAGTCCAAGCGACCTCTGGTGACGGATCTGGGCACGCGCATGGACTCACCCGAAGACCACAAGGCTTACTACGCCTTGTTTTTCCTGCCCGATCCCTACAAGCCCTGTCCCACATCGACGGCGACGAAGCCGGCCGCGAAGCACAAGTAGCGTCCTGAGCCGGCAGGTCGCTTAGCACTGGCCGTTGCCTGCACGGAACCGAACGCGGCCCTCTTGCGAAGGGCGCCTGCAACGCAGTACAGTCGGCCTGTGGGTTCCAGGGTGCGCCGGGGCTTCGCCTTGCGGGGAGCGGGTCTGAAACGCGATCTGATCCAGCAGACCGCCTACCCCTTACTCGCGCTCCGTGTGCTCGAGGGGGTGGCGGCGTGGGTGCTTTTCAACCAGATCTTCTTTGCCGAAGCTTCGAACCCACCGGCGGTTGACGGCCTGGTGGTCGTGTATTTTCTGGCGAACGCCTTCTTCTGCCTTCAGTACCGGGCGGGGCAGATTAGCCGCGCCCTGGTGCTGACGGACCTGGGCGTCAATGTCGGGACCATGACGCTTCTGGCGGGGTTTACCGGAGGGGTTAACAGTCCCGTCGTACTGATCTGTCTGATCAAGATTGCTGGCTACGGTTTCATTTTCAGCCCCCAGACGGGCGCCGTCGCGATTACGGCAACGCTGGTCGGGTTCACCGGCCTGGTTGCAGGCGAGCTGGCAGGGTGGTGGAGCACGGTGCCGATGGACGCTCTGTCGCGAACAATTGAACGTCGCTTGGACTTCTTCTTCCGCGTCAGCATCCTCGGTGTGGTCCTGATAGGTGGCACTTGGCTGCTGCGTCAGGTCGCGGAGAAGGAACGGCAACTCGGGGCGGAGGCAAGACGAGCGAAGCAGGCGGCTGACCGGGAGCGCGCCGCAGCCAGTGTCACGCGCGCGCTGCTGTCCGTCAGCGAAGCGGTCAATCACCTGACACGCCTCGACGATGTCCTCAACAAGGTCGTGGACGTCGCACCGCGGGTGCTGGGCGTCGATTATTGCGGCATCCTGCTCTGGAGCGAGGAGAGCACCATGTACCGCGGGGCAGCGGTATCCGGCGTGGAACCCACCGTGGCGCAAAAGTTGAACCACCTGCGGCTCAGGCCGGCGGACGTACCTGATATCGAGTGGGTGCGGGGGCTGGGGCACTGTGCCGTCGTTGCAGTGCCTGAACTGGCCCGGCGCGGTATCCCGGACACGGCCGCTTTGCTGGCGGCACCGTTGTTCAGCGGAGGCCGCTTCTACGGCGTCGTGCACTTCGCGCGGCGTGGCGGGCGACAGAGTTTTACGCAACGCGACCTCACGATCGCGGACGGCGTTGCCGGACAGACTGCGATCGCCCTGGAACGGGCTCGGCTGGTGGAAGAAAGTCGGCGGCTCGTGCTTGCCGTTGAGAGCGCCGGCGAGGCTGTTCTCATCACAGACCGGCACGGGCGGATCGTCTTCGCCAACGAAGCGTTCTTACAAATCTTTGGCTACACACGGGAGGAAATAGTGGGACGGGACTCGACGACCCTCGGGAGCGAGATGACCGAGGAGTGGCTTAGTGAAGTCCGTCGCACACTGGCCGAGACGAACTGGCGGGGCGAGGCTGTCGCTCGACGCAAGGACGGTTCCACCTTCCCGGTCGGGCTGAATACGAGCCTGATTCGGGGTGAGGATGGCCGGATCCAGGGCGCAGTCGCCATCATGCAGGACAGCTCGGCACAAAAGAAGCTTGAGGAACAGCTGCACCGGGCTGACCGGTTGGCCGCCGCTGGCGAACTGGCGGCGGGGGTAGCTCATGAGGTGAACAACGCGTTGGTGGGGATCCTGGGGCAAGTGGAGTCGACGAGGGGCACCTCGAAGGTTGGAGCGTTACGGTCCGCCATGGCTCGCGTGGACACGCAGGGACGGCGGATCGCCGAGATCGTGCAGGGCCTGTTAGGCTTCGCGCGGCCACAAACGCCCCAGCGCGGCCCGGTCGACCTGCGCGACCTCGTGCGCAGCACCCTGACGCTGATGGCGCACGACCTCGGCCGCAGCAGGATCCGCAACGAGACACGATTTGCCGTCGAGCTCCCAGCCGTGTTCGCTGATTCGAAGCAGATCCAGCAAGTGTTGGTCAACCTGTTTACCAATGCCGCGCAAGCCATGGAACCCTGTGGTGGCGGTGTCCTGGGTGTGGACGTGGGCATCGACGGGAACATGGTGTGTTTGAACGTGCAAGACACCGGAGTGGGAATCAGCAGCGACGCGCTACCGCGAGTCTTCGATCCGTTCTTCTCCACCAAGCCGCAAGGGACCGGCCTGGGCCTGAGCGTGAGCTACGCTATCGTCCAAGCACACGGTGGCGAGCTGACCGTCCGGACTACTCCGGGCGAAGGCACAGTTTTCACCCTCCGATTGCCGGCAGTGGTCGGAGCCGACGCAGAGAGGGCACAGACGGTTTTGCTCGTCGATGACGACGTACCGGTCGCCGACACTCTTGCTGAGATGCTCGCGCGGGAAGGCTTGACGGTGCGCTTGGCCACAACGGGCGCAGAAGCGCTGGACATCCTCACGCGTGAGATCTTCGACGCGATCTTCCTAGACGTACGACTGCCGGACATCTCCGGCCAAGACGTCTATGCGCGCTTGGCTGCGGAAAGGCCGGACATGGCACAGCGGGTGGTTTTCGTCACCGGTGGTCTGTGGCGCGTCGAGAGCGGCGGATTGCGCGAGAAACTTCCACCGCAGCCAACGTTGAGCAAGCCGTGTACCGCTGCGCAGATCCGTGACGCGTTGCGCCTACTGCGTCACACGCGTGCAGCAGCATAAGCGCGACGCGCTCCGTGCCGGCAGCTGACAGCGCGCCTTTCAGCGCAACACGGCGGGACACTCAGGGACGCGCGCTCCTGAACCGGAAGCGTCGCTCGGCGGTGACACGGCTCTGCGCCGCAACTGTATCCAGGGGCTGCTGGCGTACGGCCGCCAGCCTGGCGGCGGTGTACACCACGTAACGGGGCTCGTTGCGCCTGCCACGATGTGGAAACGGCGTCAAGAACGGCGCGTCGGTCTCGATCATGAAACGGTCCTTCGGAACCATCCGCGCCACGGCACGCAATTCGTCAGCGTTCTTGAATGTGATCATCCCGCTAAACGATAGATCAAAGCCGAGGTCGAGAAAGGCACGTGCTGCGCGGCGGTCGCCGCTGAAGCAGTGCATCACACCGCCAACCTCTGCGGCCTGCTCTTCCCGCATGATAGTCAGCGCGTCATCATAAGCATCACGCAGATGAACGACCAACGGGAGCGCCAACCCTCGCGCGAGGCCGATGAACTGCCGGAACGCCTCCTGCTGTGCCGGTCGTGGCGAGTTGTCGTAATGGTAGTCCAGTCCCGTCTCGCCGATGGCGACGACCTTCGGCTCCCGAGCAAGCCGTGCGATCTCCGCAAGGACCGCGGGAGACACGATCCTTGCCGCGTGAGGGTGCACGCCCGCGGTTGCAAAAACGTCGTCGTATCGCCGTGCCAGAGCGATCGCAGCAAGGTTCGTTTGCAGGTGCTCGCCCCCGCCGATCGTTACCATGCAGCGTACCCCTGCCGCGCGTGCTCGCACGATGACTGCGTCCAGGTCTTCCGCGAATCGAGGTTCGTCAAGGTGACAATGAGAATCAATGACCGTCACGCCCGCCGGCAGAGCGGGGGGCGGGGCAGGCCCAGTAGCCATGCACCTCAATCGGACGTGGCCGTCTCGATGCGCGGAAAGAGTACAGTCGATGGCTGTGTCCTGCAGCCGATCGGGAAGTGGGTGCCCCACGCCAGATCACCGGGCAACGGGGTGGCTGGTTGCACGCCGAGCAGGTCGAAGATCCGCGCGCTCGTCTCGGGTAGGAACCAGAGGAGCAGCAGTGCCGTCGTTCGCAGCGTTTCCAGCAGGTGATGGAGGATGGCGCCAGCGCGAGCACGCCGGGCGGGGTCCTTGGCAAGGGTGAACGGTGCGGTGACAACGACGTACTTGTTCGCGTGGTCGATCGCCCGCCACAGGGCCTCGAGGGCGCGGTGAAAGGCGAAGTCCTCGGTCAGCCGCGGCACCGCTTCGTAGGCGTCGGCGAACGCCGCGACCAACTCCCGGTCCTCCGTCGTGAACGAGCCGAGCGGCTGCACCACACCGTCGAAATACCGTTGTTGCATCGAGAGCGTGCGACTGACTAGGTTACCTAAGTTATTGGCGAGGTCGGCATTGACACGCACGATGAACGCGTCCTCGCTGAACACCGCATCCTGGCCGAACGCCATCTCCCGCAGTAGAAAGTACCGCAGGGCATCCATCCCGTAGCGTGCTTTCATCTCCAGGGGACGAATGACATTCCCGAGGCTCTTTGACATCTTGCTTTCACCGCGAACCCAATAGCCGTGGACGAGCAAACGCTGGAACACTGGCAGGTCGAGGGCCATCAACAACGTCGGCCAGAAGACGCCGTGCGGCTTGAGGATGTCCTTTCCGATGACATGATGCGCCACCGGCCACATCGCCTCAAACGTTGCCTCTCCATGCGCCTTCAGTGCACTGATGTAATTGATCAATGCGTCCCACCACACGTACGTAACGTAGTGGCGATCGAACGGCAGTTCGATCCCCCAGGCCAGCCGTTGCTTGGGCCGCGAGATGCAGAGGTCTGGAAGCGCCCCAGCACGGAGCATCGCTAGCACCTCGTTGCAGTAACGTTGCGGCGTGATGGCAGCCGGGTGCGCCTCGAGGTAGGCGATCAACGCGTCCTGATACTTGGTCATTCGGAAGAAGTAGTTCTCTTCCTCAATGAAGGTGGGGGGGGTCAGATGATCGGGGCACTTTCCATCGACGAGTTCCTTCTCCGTATAAAACCGCTCACACCCGGTACAGTATAGACCGCCATAGCGGCTGAAATAGATGTCACCCTTAGCGTGTACACGGGCGAGCAGCTGCTGCACGACTCGCACGTGGGAGGCATCCGTGGTCCGCACGAAATGATCGTAGCGGAAGCCGCACGCATCCCAGGTATCTTGGAAGATCCGGCTGACGCGATCCGCGTATTCCTTTGGTTGGACGCCCGCCGCCTGGGCCGCCTGCACGATCTTGTCGCCGTGCTCGTCCGTACCAGTGAGCATGAAGGTTTCGTCGCGGCGTGCACGGTGGAAGCGTGCCAGGGTGTCAGCGATGACCGTCGTGTACGTGTGGCCGAGATGAGGTTCGGCGTTAATGTAGTAAATTGGCGTTGTGACGTAAAAGCGGCCCACGGGCATTCACAAGTTCGCAACCATACCGCACCTTGCTGGGAATGGAACCTTCCGGCGTGTCACGGATCACAACAGTGCACCGGGAGGCATGGCCGCCTGTGCCTCATGAACGCGCCAGACGCAACAGCAGCGCCTCCAGAAGAAGTTGGCGGTTGGGGTTGCTGTGCCGGATTGCACTGGCGGCGTTGTGCACCGCGTCCGTGCAGCGCACGATCGAGCGGAGGGCAGGGCGAGTCGTGAGCCAGGATACCGCAGCGTCGCCGCGGCCGAGCTGCCCCGCCTCGATACTGCGAAGAGCATCATCCCGGTACTGCCCCAGGAGCATCTCGAGCTTCACAGCTACGTCCTCCTCCGGATGGCCGAGTTCACCGCTGAGCTCCATGAGTCGAGCATAGCGAGCCCCATCGAGGCCAGCAAGCTGAGGCAGCAGTTCCCCGGGACTCCGCCCCCCGCAACAGCGGCTGAGGATGAGTGCTCGCCCCGGGCTGCCGTCCGCCAGCGCCGCGACTCGGCGTGCCACGGCTGCGTCTAGATGGAGGCGTTGCGTCAGAATCTCGACGACCGCCTCCTCGTGGAGCGGTGAAAACTGTATACGCTGACACCGGGAGCGCACAGTAGGCAGCAAGGCACCTGGATTATTGGCCACCAGGATCAGCAGTGAGCGGACGGGCGGCTCTTCCAAGGTCTTCAACAGTGCATTCTGAGCCGCCACGGTAAGCATCTGGGCATCGTCGAGGATAACGACCTTCGCTTTGCCACGCACCGGCCGTAGCTGCACGAACCGCTTGACGTCACGCACACGAGCGACGCCAGTTTCCTTTTTGCCGGGCGCAACGGCAACCATGCGGAAGTCTGGATGACTTCCCGCCGCCACCTGGTGACACGACGAGCAACGGCCGCAGGCGTCATCACCTTGTTCGTCACACAGCAGCCAACCTGCCAGGGCGAGCGCCACGGACCGCTTGCCCACTCCGTCCGGGCCGGCAAACAGTTGCGCATGCGGCAGGCGGCCATCCTTGGCAGCAGCGCGCAAGTATTCGCGAACCCGCTCGTGCCCGCAGATAGCAGCGAAGCCAACTAGAGACTGTCGAGGCATGCCGTGACCGCAGCCACAACCTCACGGTGCACTGCCTCCGTGGAAGCAGTCGCGTCGAGCACGCAATACTGTTGCGGACATTCTTCCGCGAGGGACAGGAAGGCAGCACGGACCTGTTCATGGAACGCACGTGCTTCGTGATGGAACCGATCATCACCTCGGGCTCGCCGCATCCCAACCGAGACCGGGCAGTCCAACAAGACCGTGAGGGCGGGCGTGACGTTCTGGCGTACGAGAGCATCGAGGCCCCGCACCGTCTCGATGTCCAGTTGCCGCCCGGCGCCTTGGTAGGCAAGTGTCGACGCTGAAAACCGGTCCGTCAACACAAGCTGGCCCTTTGCAAGGGCCGGCGTGATCACCTCGGCCACGTGTTGGGCGCGGTCCGCGAGGTACAGGAGCAGCTCGGTCAGTGGAGCCGGTGGCGCGTGCAGACGCATGAGGATACGGCGCAGCTCCATTCCGATCGCTGTGCCACCAGGTTCGCGCGTTTCCACAACCGGAACACCCCGTTTCCGGAGGGCGGCGGCGGCCAGGCGCAGCTGCGTTGATTTCCCGGCCCCCTCGACCCCCTCGAACGCAATTACGCAGCCTCGTTCAGGCAACCTACTTCCCTTTGCCGAGAACAAGATTCACGCCGTACAGGAGTTGCTCGGTCGTAAAGGGCTTGGTGATGTAATAGTCGGCACCGTATTGGTAGCCGCTCAACAGATCTTCATCACGTGTCTTCGCAGTCACCAAGATCACTGGTAACCGCCCTGTCTGCGCGTTTTCCTTGATGAGCTGTAGCACCTCTAGCCCGCTCATCTCGGGCATCATCACGTCCAGCAGCACGAGGTCCACCTGTTCCCTCTCAATGGTTCCCAATGCTTCTGTCCCGCTGGCGGCGGCGAGCACCTTATAACCGCGCCTTTCCAGCATGCTCGCGATGATTGCAACGCTGTCGCGGTCGTCGTCAACAACTAGGACCGAGCGTTTCATGCTGTCAGGCCACCCGAGCGCCGCTCATGCTCAAGCCCCTCCCGTATATTTCTTGACGATTGCACGGATGGCGATTGGACGGGCAGGTTTAGAGATATAGTCATCACAACCTGCGGCGCGAGCGGCTTCTTCGTCGCCACGCATCGCGACCGCGGTCAATGCCACCACCGGAATGGACCGCGTTCGCGAGTCACCCTTCAGGCGCCGGGTGGCTTCCCAACCATCCAGTGTGGGCAATGCAAGATCCATAAGGATGAGGTCCGGCTGTTCCGCGCGTGCTTGTGCGAGCGCTTCAAGGCCATCAGCCGCTTCGATGATTTGGTATCCTTCAACGGCAAGCGTCTTGGTGGTGATGCTTCGGTTATCAGGATCGTCCTCCACGACCAGGATCTTTTTCGCCATTCCGCCTCCCAAGCCAGGGCGCCGTGCGTCTGAAAACTTATATCCGGCGTTCCATGTCTTTGCAAAGGGAAGTCGTGTGCAGTGAGCAGAGCAGCGGTGTGCGATGCTATCCAGACGTCCGGCAAGCACTCAGAGCTGCTCTTCCCACCCAACAACAACAGCGGCATGCGGCAGCAGACCTGGAAACGCAGCATCGACGCTCGCGAGTGCGGTACTGCTGTACAAGATGGCACCGCGTCCACGCAGAGTCAGCCGCTCGTCTTGGTTCGCGGCGTTCCAGACTGTACCCAAGACCGTCACCTCGCTGGATGATTCGAACACGACCCCACCCAGTGCCAAAAGCAGGCCCTGAAAAGTGACCGTTCCGCTCACGTGAAGCGTCCCTTGAACGACAAGGACGCCACTGCCTTTTAGCGAATGCGGAACGTCGAGGTCTCCATCCACGATCGTTATCTGGGGCGCCGCCTCCGTGCCCACGGCGCGTTCCGTGACTGCCTTGGCGGTGAGCCTGACGGCGCGTGGCGAGCTGCCGAAGCCCGCCGCGTAGGCGCGAAGCTCCAGTGGAGCAGTGATTCCAATGCTCGGCGACGCACCCGCTCCGATCAGTTGGCGGCTGTGGATGCCCGACAAGCGACGGCGCAGCGTCCGCGCCGCATCAGCTCGCGGGCTGCTGAGGGCCGGAAGTGGGGGGGCGGTTCCAGTCGCCTGCATCCCTGCGTCACCCACGCGATGATCCAAACCCGACACCCGCAGGTCGCCACTGCCCAGGTCGAGCTTCCTCAGATCCCCTCCGGCATAGAGTGCTCCCGGTGTCGACGGGAACTGCGACCGTGTCACAAGCGCCGCCACCACCTTCGTGGCTCCCGCGGCGCCCAAGCCGCGACTGATGATGCGGATCGCCCCCGAACCACCTTCCTGCACATGCACCTCGTAACGAAACGGCGGAACCGGGAAGTTGGCAGGTGGAGCTTCCATGAACGGGAACCAACCGTCATCCGGGGTGCCAGCGACATGATCGGGGCCCACCAGGATCTCGTCAAACGAGCCGCCGGAGGGGATCTCGGCAATGGCGTGATTGAGTCCTGCCTCGGCAACATAGAACGTTTCGATTTCCCGGCGTAGATTCCGCTGAATTGCAAAATCGGTATGACACTGGAACACGACGAATGCGCCGAGCGGCAACAGAATCATCGCGATGCTGAGGACCGCCACCAAGGCGGCCCCGCGTTGGTTCCGGCACGCAGTCATTGATTCCGGAGGCACACGCTGCTCGACACAGTCGACGTGACCGGCACCGCAACGGTCGGATCGGGGTTGGGTAGTTCCACCCGCAGCAAGATATCAATGCGGTGTACTCGCGCACGTTCGGCCTGCGTGAGGCCAGCCTCCCCAGGGGTGATTTCGATCCCGCGAGCGTCAAAGAACGAAAAGTGCACCGCATCCGGGGGTACATCGCGAACCAGCGGTTGTGGGCTGCCGCGTCCGGTTGCACGCCTGAGCTGATGCTTCTCCTCACTATAGCCGTATGCAATCACCTCGTTGGAGTCGGTCGTATCGCCGTCACCGTTCAGATCGGTCACCACTGTAACTCGGTCAGGACCAGCGGTGCGCACAGCAGTGAGCCGAGCTCCTGCAGCACTGAATCCTGCCATTCGTATCTCGCGCACAAGCATGTCGAGGGCCATGACGGTTACCTCCTGCGCCTCACTCTCCGTCTCCTGCAGGCGAGCGCTCATCAGCGCCGCGCGCGCGAAGCTGTACGACAGCGCCATCAGGATCGACACGAGCAAGGTACTGCTCAGCAGCTCTATCAAGGTTGCCCCGCGTTCCCTGTTGCACGCCCGTCTCATCGGCGCGCCAGAGTGACAAGCCGGAACGTGCGAGGCTGACTGTCCTGACTGTCCTTCCATGAGACGGTGACCTCAAGACGATACAAGCCGGCGTGACCATGCCAGAGCCCAGCGCTGCCCGACCGTTCAAAGCCAAAGGCACCGCGCACAGCCGCCAGCTGCCGCCCCGCCCGTAGCTGCTCGATGCCTTCGGCCGCCAGCTCCGTCGCTTGCATCCAGTGCGCACTGACCACACGCGCACGCTGTGCAGCGATCAGCGTGTCCGTCAACCCCAAAGCAATCACGGATAGAAGCAGGACTGCCACTACGACCTCGATCAGGCCGAACCCTTGCTGGCCTCGGCCGTACACTATTGCACGCGCACCTGACCCGCCATGTCCACAATGACGCGACGGACCTCACCTTGCCCGTTCTGCATGACCACTGTCCCGAAGCTTCCCGGGTTTCCCCGCGGCCGAAAGCTAATCGCCGCGTTCCTGGCGCTGCAGGCGACCACCACGACGCCCGGTGGCAGCCTGGCACGTGCGCCCGCATCGACGTAGCCGGCGGCGCCTCGGCGCTGCAGCTGGTAACCACCCGCACCCTTGGTGAACACGACGCGATGGCTGGTGTTCTGCGTGACGGCCCGCATCCGCGCGATCTTCAAAGCCATGACCACCTGACGCGTGCCGGCACTGAGATCCAGAGTCGGACGCAAGACCTGGTGACTCAGCACACCGATCCCAGCGAGAATCGAAACCAGCGACAGAACAACGATCAGTTCCAGCAGGGAAAACCCACTCGATTCCGCCATGCGCAGCTGCCTTCAGGGTGCCCGGAACCCGCCTGCCGAACCACTCTCTGCATTGCCGCAAGCGGGAACGACGGGCAAGGATAGTGTACTCCATGAGTCTCTCTATTTGCAAGATGTATATGTGTGAAGTTCAGTGAGTACTGCTACAGATGTAGTGTCAGGTGTAGATACCAGCGGATGAGGTCATCCCCGAAGAAGAGAGCACATACCGCCCCGAGCGCAAGAAAGGGCCCAAATGGGATCGGGACGCGACGGTCGGCTCCGCGTACCGCGATCAGGGTGATCCCAACGACGGCTCCCGTGAACGAGCCGAGAACCAGCGTGACCAACACCGCAGTCCAGCCGAGAAAGGCGCCAATCATCGCCAGGAGCTTGATGTCACCGCCCCCCATTCCTTCACGCCCGGTCAAGGCCTCGTAGCCAACGGCAACAGCGTACAGAATGCCGCCGCCCAGAACTACACCGAGCACGCTATCCAGAAGCGATGGGCCGTATCCGAGGGCGGAGGCTAGCACGCCGACCCCAATCCCCGGCAGACTGATGGCATCTGGGATGATCTGGTTGTCGAGATCGATGAAGCTGATCACGATGAGCGCGGCAACGAACGCGGTATACATGGCCAGGACGGGGGAGAGTCCGAAGTGATAGAAGAGCAAGACGACCATGACGCCCATCAAGGCCTCGACCGCTGGATAGCGCGGCGAGATATGCTGACCACAGGCGCGGCAACGCCCGCGAAGCAGGAGATAGCTTATCAGTGGAATGTTGTCGCGGTTCCCGATGCGTGCGCCGCAGGCGGGGCAATGTGACGGCGGGGATACGATGGATTCGCCATGTGGCAGTCGCCAGATGCAGACATTGAGGAAACTGCCAACGACGGCCCCCAGCACGAAGGCGAACAGCAAAGGAATCACTCAGCCCCTCTTCCCCACTTCACAAGAGAAGTCCCCACTTTCCAAGGCTGCCAGTCAGCTAAATTCGCGACGGGAGAATACTGCCACACTCAGTAGCAAGAGCACAGCAGAGTAACTCACGGCATACGCCGACACGGCAAGGAGATACGACGCAGCCACGTGCTGGCCGTAGACGACCTGGTCGGCAATGTTGAAGTGGTCGAGGTGGGGCAAGATCCAATACAGTCCACGTGCGCAGGCCTGGAGCGGGTTGCCAAACTCGCTACCGAGGAAGTAGCCGAGATAGCTGGATGAGCGGCCAGCCACGAAGGCACTCGCA
>JBHHYR010000118.1:0-12108 GCA_046757585.1 Binatia bacterium
ATCAACGTGGCCGATGTCGATGCCGAGCTCGAGCGACGCGGTGGCAACCACTACCGGAATCGCACCACTCCTCAGGCCCTCCTCTGCCTGCAGGCGCGTGCGGCGCGAAAGACTGCCGTGGTGCGCCGCCACGCGTTCGTGACCGAGCCGTTCTGCGAGCTGATGCGCGCCGCGCTCGACCAGGCGCCGGGTGTTGACGAAGACGATGGTTGTGCGGTGCGTGCGGGTATGCGCGACGATGCGGTCGTAGATGTCGGCGTACAGCTCGTGCGTGGCGATCGGACCCAACTCGTGGCCGGTAACCTCGATACGGAGATCGAGGGCCCGCTGGTGCCCAATGTCAACAATAGCACAGTGGGGTGCAGGTTCCCTCTCCCTTCCAAGGAGAGGGTCAGGGTGAGGTAGTGCCTTCAAACGCCCCCCTTGCCCCCTCCTTGGTAAGGACGGGGAATTGTCTCCGACGAGCAGGCGGGCGATCTCGGCAATCGGATGCTGGGTCGCGCTGAGTCCGATACGTTGCAGGCGGTGGCCCACGAGGGCGTCGAGGCGTTCCAGCGACAGCGCCAGATGCGCGCCGCGCTTGTCGCCCGCAACGGCGTGGATCTCGTCGACGATCACGGTGTGGGCCCCCGCCAGCATGCGCCGGCTGCCTTCGGCGGTGAGCAGGATGTAGAGCGACTCGGGCGTAGTGATCAGGATGTGTGGGGGTCGCTTGAGCATCAACTGCCGTTCGTACGCCGGCGTGTCGCCGGAACGCACCAAGGCTCGGATCGGCGCCAGCGCCGTCCCGGTCGTGGCTGCCAG
The DNA here is from genome assembly GCA_046757585.1 of Binatia bacterium. Lineage (GTDB taxonomy): Bacteria > Desulfobacterota > Binatia > HRBIN30 > HRBIN30 > JBHHYR01. The sequence continues at coordinate 805 of JBHHYR010000118.1, forward strand.
TTGTTGAATCTCGCTCAGCGGCTCCTGCAGGTTCTTCTGAATGTCATTGCCGAGTGCTTTGAGGGGCGAGACGTACACGATGCTAGTACGGTCTTGTAGTCGGCCGGCCGTGGCGGCGCCAACGAGCCCGTTGATGGCCCACAGGAAAGCCGCGAGCGTCTTTCCTGAGCCTGTCGGGGCTGCGATCAGCGTGTCCGTGCCCGCAGCGATGCGCGTCCAGCCCGCGGCCTGTGGCGCCGTCGGTGCACCGAAACGGTCAGTGAACCAGCGGGCCACCAAGGGATGGAACGGGACATTCTCCATAGGGTGTTGACGCGGCGGAAGCGTGGAACGGGTAATAGCAGGCCCATCCACCTGAGCCAAGAGGAGCCAGCGCTATCTGCGAAACGAGGCGGCCGTCAGGACCTTTGAATAGCCCAAGAGCTTGCGGCGCCACCACGCCCCGGTGGCGCGACGGGTTGCAAAGTCGGTGAAACGATAGCGGTAAAATGCCAGGCGTATGAACCTCGGCGGTTTCTCGGGAAACGGGTTGCGCGAGAAGAGCGGCGCGACGACGTCCGGAGCATGAAACAACCGTGCGAGGAGCGTGCCGAAGTATCTGGCGCGTGGCGGGCCGCCGAGCAGCAGGAACCAGAGTTGGAAGTCGACCCGTGGTTGGTAGGGAGCCACAAAGGGCGGCGGGCGGTTCGGGTCCCCCGGCTTGTACTTGAACTCATACGCCAGCCAATGCGACCCGTCATTGGAACCTTCAATGACCACCTCTCTTCGAACCAGCGTCATGTGCGCGAAGAGGTGGTAGGTATTGAGGGAGCGGAACCTGGCGAGAGGGGTATGCCGCACGGGAGCTAGCGCGCGGTTGAGATCCCGGAAGGAGTGGAAGAACGGTAGGAACAAAATGATCGAGAGCACCACAAGCGGAGCGCTGATCCCGGTGAGGAGCAGCGTCCGGCCGATGCCTGATCGGCCCGGTTGGCGAGCTGCCAATCTCCAGCCGATTCGTCTCGCAACCCACTGCAGGTGCCCATCGTCGAGAACGAACAGGCAAAGCGCTATCGTCAGGTAGTTGAAGAAACCATAGTTCGCTGTGAGGATCACACTCACCTGCATCGCGATCATCGCGAGGAATACCGTCGCGCGGAATTTTCGCGGCCACCACATGACCAGCGGCACACCCAGCTCGACCACGAACGTGAACAGAGCGGACAGCTTCTGCGCCCCAATGGGCATCTGATGTGCATACCAACCGAGCCACGTGGGGATGGGCGCGGTCTCATAGTAATTGACCATGGCAGTCAGGTTCCGCCAGGTGGGATCGCCAGTGAGCAGCTTGGCGGCGCCCGACTCAACGTGCAGTCGGAAGACCAGCCACAGCATCAAGAAGATGGCAATTGGGTGCGGTGATGGTGCCCTTCTCGGCCGCAGGCCGCCGGGCGTGACGAAGAGCGCGAAGAACGCTGACTCGAGCAGCAGATTATCCCACTGAAACCCGAGGAAAGCCTGACCGACGGTGACGAAGGACAGGTACAGCGCCCAGAGGACGATCAAGCAGTACCGCGGTGCGAGATTGAGGATGAGCCCGACACTCAGCAGCGCGCCGGCGATGGCTACTGTGCGCAGGGCGGTGTCGCTGCTGCTGAGCCAGAAGATCGTTGGCGTTGTGAAGGGAGTTGCCGAGGCGCGGATAGCCTCGAGGTACTGCCGCACCGGCAACAGCCCGCGGCTCCCAAAGAGCACGTCGACCTGAACGAGAAGCGAGAGGAAAGCGACCAGAAAGGTCAGACCCAGAAACCGCAGGAACAGATCGCGGATCAGTGCTCGGCCAGCAGCTGGCTCATCCGGGTTCCTGGTGAGAGCGGCATGCATGTTGTGTGCAAGTCTGCCCGTACCAGCACTAGCGGTTCGCGTAAACAGGTACATCGGGCGCGAGCGACAGCGCGGGACGCCCGATGCACGGAGTCTTGCGCGCTGTTGGTTGTCCAACTGCAGTCGACAGTTGCATTTGCGGAGCTGGTGTGAGAATCGTGTACCGGTGAGTATAGTCCCTGCTTGGAAAACCAGACGCCGTCCGTGAAGTCCTCCAAGTTGCCCCCGTCCAATGCACCGGGCGGGTGGATCGGTACTGACGAAGCTGGCAAGGGCGACTACTTCGGGCCCCTCGTGGTGGCGGGCGTCTACGTGACCGAGGCAACCGCTGTCCTCTTACGGCAGGTTGGAGTGCGGGACAGCAAACGCCTGTCCGACAGGCGCGTCGTGGAAATGGGCGCTGCAATCCGGCAGACCTGTCCCCTCAACGTGGTCGCGATTGGACCACAACGCTACAACGAGATGTACGCCCACGTCCACAACCTCAATCGGCTGCTGGCATGGGCGCACGCCCGCGTTATCGAGAACTTGCTCGAACAGGTGCGGTGCGAACGCGTCGTATCGGACCAATTCGGTGACGAGCGGATCTTGCAGCAGGCGTTGATGGAGAAGGGCAGACGCATCCAGCTCATCCAGCGTCCTCGGGCGGAGGACGATCTTGCCGTCGCGGCGGCGTCGATCATTGCCCGCGGGGAGTACGTGCGGCGCCTCGAGCAACTCGGCCGCACTGCGGGCGTGCCCCTGCGCAAAGGTGCCGGCCCGCCGGTGCTCGTCGCCGGCCGCCATTTCATCGAGAAGCACGGCCGCACCGCACTTCGTACAGTGGCGAAACTTCATTTCAAGACTACACAGCAGATCATCTCGAACATCTGACTGCCAGCCGGTGGAGACTGAATAACGTTGTCCGGAGGTCGGACGCGGAACGCGCCTGCGCTGCGTTCTTGCTGGTCAGGGTCGCAGGCGTGAGTTCCATGGTTGAAAAAGTTTCCGCGTCGCCCCTGTGCCGCCGCGCCATGACGCTTGCCATCGGAGCGCACAACCTGTTACAGGACCGGTGTCCATCCGGAAGGGATCACCAGGCGGAATGGGAGCGGGCCTCCCCGGGACATGCGGAAGAAAAAGGCCATTCTGGAAGAAGCGGTTCGCCGTATCGTAGCGGTGGCGCACCCTGATGAAATCATCCTGTTCGGGTCTGCCGCGCGGGGCCAGCTCAGGCGCCATAGTGACTTCGACTTGCTGGTGGTGAAGTCCGGCGTCTCGGATCGCCGTCGCCTTGCACAGAAAATCCACATCCATTTCTTTGGCATCCCGGTGCCGATCGATGTGATCGTGGTGACGCCGGAAGAGGTCCACCGCTCTCGCAGCAAGGGATGGACCTTCCTCGGACGCGTTCTCCGGGAAGGAAAGCGCATCTATCAGCCAAGAACAGCCGTCCCTGCCGCGAATGATTGAACGGCGCTCGTGAGAGCGGGGCCGCTGCAACGAAAGCCTGCATGCCTTTTCGTCCCTGCCCGCGTACTCCGGGCCCCCTCCCACTGGCAACGCACAGTGAAATCGAGTACAAGGCAGGAGACGTTAAGCCAGCATCGAAACGTGATACGAACTGGTGCGCACACCGTAAAGCACCGAAAGAGGCCCTCGATGAAGATCAGTCTCATCGCACCCAAGAACCCGGAGTCGTTCTGGACATTCGATCGCATATTGCCGAGCTTGAAGAAGCAGTGCGTATTTCCGAACCTGTCGCTGCCAACCGTTGCCGGGATTACCCCTGCCGAACACGAGGTTGTGCTGTGCGATGAAAACGTGGAACCAATCGATTTCAACACCGACGCGGACGTCATCGGGCTGACCGGATACGTGATCCACAAGCAGCGGATCTTCGAGCTGGCAGCAGAGTTCCGCCGGCGCGGCAAGTTCGTCGTGGCTGGGGGTCCCTTCGCATCGCTGTGCCCGCAGGAGCTGCAGGACAAGGTGGACGTCGTATTTGTCGACGAGGCCGAGTACACCTGGCCGCAGTTCTTGAAAGACTATGAGGCTGGGTGCTGGCGCGCGGTCTACCGGCAGGATGAGAAACCCAGCATGCACGATTCACCCCTGCCACGATTCGATTTGCTGAAGACAGACCGGTACCGCACGATGACCGTCCAGTTCGCACGGGGCTGTCCGTTCAACTGCGAGTTCTGCGACATCATCGTGATGTACGGGCGCCGGCCCCGCACGAAAACCGTGGCACAGGTCATGGCCGAGGTGCAGGAGATCCACCGTCTGGGGATTCGCAACATCTTCGTCGTCGACGACAACTTCATCGGGAACAAGAAGGAAGCCAAGGAGCTGTTGCGCGCGCTGGCACAGTGGCAAGAGTCGCACGGTTATCCCATTGAGTTTATGACGGAGGTCACGCTGAACGTGGCGCAGGATGATGAACTTCTGCGACTGATGCGACAGGGAAACTTCACCACGATCTTCGTCGGCATCGAGTCACCGCGCCCTGCGAGCTTGCGAGAGACAAGGAAGACACAAAACATGCGGGAGGACATTCTCGACTCCGTCCACCGCATCCAGCGTGCGGGCATGGAGGTGATGGCCGGCATGATTGTCGGCTTCGACAACGACGACCCCTCGATATTTGAGGAGCAGTTCCGGTTCATCCAGGACGCCCGGATTCCGGTGTCGATGACCGGCATGCTGAACGCGGTGCCGCAGACGCCGTTGTACCGGCGTCTGAAGGAGGCAGGGCGCCTGATTGCCGAGTCCGTTGGCGACCAGTTCGTGTTTACGAACATCATTCCGTCGGGGATGTCGCGCGTGCAGCTGTATGAAGGCTACAAGACCCTGCTCGAACGACTGTACAGCTACCGGAACTACCGCCATCGCGTCATGCAGCTGATTCTTCACAAGGGGACGCAGGTAGAGACCCGTCTGGTGGCCAGCGGGCAGGACCTGCTGATTTTCTTGCGCGTGCTCTGGACGTGCATTCTGCGTGCGTCACCGCGGCGTGCCTGGCTGACAGCGTCCCTGATGGTTGAGACTGCCCTGCGCCGTCCGCGGGCGCTTCGGGACGCCATCACTTTTGCACTCATTCATAAGCACCTGTACGAATACATGCGAGATACGTGCAGGCGTCTCGACCGGCTCGCGCAGGAGTTGAAGGAGTTTCCTGACGAGCTACGCATGCTCCCGGATCAGCGGCCGGCGCCTGACGCAGCGTAAGCAGGCTGCGACCGGCGTGGGAGGCCGCCGGTAGAACGGACTGCTAGCGCTTGTTGTCGTACAGGCGTTGTAGACGAGCGGGGGGCACACCCAGGAAATACAGCAAGCGGAGGGCCCACATCAACGCAATCGTGCGCGCAACGCCGTTCTTATGCCAGCGCCGCGCTGAGGTGATGACGCGCTGGCGCAGACACACGACATGCCCTGCCCGCTTCAGTCGCCGACTCATGTCGATATCTTCCATGAGTGGGATCTGTTTGAACCCGCCGAGTCGCGCAAAAACGTCGCGACGGACGAAGATGGCCTGATCCCCGGTGGCAATGCCGGTAAGACGCGACCGCCAGTTCATGAGCGCGGCGGTGAGGTGGAGCAGGGGCGTCGCGGGGTCCAATTCGACGTCGAAGCGGCCACCCACGACGCCAGGCCGCGCACACGTGGACATCACTGCTTCGGCGAAGCCATCAGGCAGCAGTGTATCGGCGTGCAGGAACAGGAGGATATCGCCACGGGCCCTGAGGGCGCCGGCGTTCATCTGGGCGGCGCGCCCCGTCGGCGCTGTGATGACGAGATCGGCGAGGCTCGCGGCGAGCGTGCGCGTCGCGTCCCTGCTGCCGCCGTCCACGACGATGATTTCCAGCACCCCGCCCCGCCGGGCACGTTGGAGTGCCCCCGGCAGACCGTCTGCTTCGTTCAAGGTCGGAACGATCACCGAGAGGGTCACCGGCGGAAGGTCATGCTCGGTAGCGGGCGGTCGCTACAGTTTCAGAAAAATATCTCGGCCCGCATCGCTGGTGAGTCGGGAAATGGTCGTGATCTTGTCACTGAAGTCTTTCAGAACTCCAAGCGAGCTCGATCCGACATCAATGAGGACGGAGAAAAGGGAAAACCCCAGTTGTTGTTTGGCGCCCCGAAACTCCTTCAGCCAACGATCGTCGACGCGGCATTCCCCGTCAGTGATGAAAACGATATCACCGCGTTTGAAGTGTGTCTGCCGCAGGCAGGCGACCGCCGCGGTCAGCGGCTTCTGAAAATCCGTCCCCCCCCCGGGAAAGTACTCAGCCAGCTCGACCACCTTACCCATGTCGGTGGCGTAGCGCTGGTGCCCGTTGAGGTCCAGCACTTGCAGCGGCGTGTCGGTGGCCGCAAAGCAGATGGAGCGGAACAGCCGCCGCTGGCGCTGCGCGATATCGAGCAAAGTGAGGGAAACCGCCTTCGACCAGATTTCCTTGTCCCCAGCCATTGACGAGCTCCCGTCTATGCAGACGATCATCGGGCCCTTGCCCTTGTCCGCGACTCCTCGCAGCGCGTACTGTAGCAGCCGTCCGTCGACGAAGCGGCGGGCAAAGTCCCGCCGCAGCAGCGGGTGGCGCAGGGTGAGCAGTTCGTGCGGCAACAATCGGCTCAACGCTGCACCTACCCCCACTTCGAACGTTTCCGCGCTGGCACGCTCGAACACGTTGCGGCGCAGCGCCAAGGCGTGCGCTCGCATCCGTCCTACCATCTGCGCGAGCTTCCTCAACTTGACGTTGCTGGCGAGCTGCTTGCCCAGCTCGATCTGAGCACCCGGGGACGTCTGCCCATCGCGGCCGAGCTGCAGGTTCCAGCTGTCGGCCTCTTGGCCCCACTGTTCGAAGTCTTGCAGCACGTGCTGGGCCTGGGCCTCGAGACGTGAGCGACTCCGCTCGGCGCCCTCGCGCATGGCTTGGTGGACTTGTCGCGCCTTGTGGCGGAGACGCCGCTCGGCGGCATCCGCCTCGCGCCGCAGGCGCCGGCCGAGCTCGTCGAGCTGGCGGCGGGTGGCTAGTCCGACTTCGCGGAGGTGCAGCTGATTGGCCGTCGCAGCTTGCGCCAGCTGCTCGCCAATCCCGGTTTCCTGCCGCTCGAGATTCCAGAAGTCCAACATCTCGCCCCGCGACAGGATGCGCTCTGACTTGAGTAGGGCGAGCAAGCGCTCACCAAGGAGCAGGGCGGCAAGCCCTGCCCGCGTCTCATCGAGCAGCGTCTGCCGGCGCAGAAGCTCGGTGGCTGGCGTAGAGCGCAGCAGGTCGAGCAACCGGTGGAAGAAAGCAGCGCTCGGCCGCACCTCTTCCTGCGCGTAGGTGACAATGTTCATCTTGAAGAGCAACGCGAACAGATCGAGCAGGAAGGCGTTGAAATGGGGCAACAACTTGCTCCCGCTTGCAGCCAGCGCTTGCAGCGACGGACTGTCACGCTTCAGCCGCTCGAACGTGCTCCGATCGTACGAGTCACATTCGATCCAGTGGTCCCGCAGACTCACGACGCGCTCGGACGACTGTACCGCGACGCTGCCGCGCCGCCGTGGCCGGCCGGGCGCCCTCAGCGGCGACTGCTTTCCTGGGCTTCGTGCCACGGGGCGGCCATGTCAGAGCGCTTCGAGCATGCGCTGCTGGATGATTTCGATCTCTTCTTTTACTGCTTGCACCGTTTCAACCGGTCGGCCGATGGTACGTGCTTCGTCGATGATCGTCGTGACCTTGGCGAGGATATGGCGAATCTTCGTGTGCGCCTCTACAACCGCTCGGCTGCGTAGATCGTTGTTGTCCCACTGCCGGTGTGCGTAGTCGCGCAACTCCTGCGTCTGGTACAGCAAGGCCTTCACTTCGTCTTCGTAGCCGCGCAGCAGCCTGTGGATGGTGCTCCGGACCTCGCTGCGTTCCTTGGGATCATGCCAGAGCACGTTGTCAAGGAAGAATAAGTCTTCCTCCGCGACAGCGTCGCGATCGTTCAGGTACGCGTGTGCGCGCAGCAGCGCGACGGCCTGATGATACCGCCGGTCCGATGCGACGATCTGCTTTCGACTTAGCTCCCGCCGGATGTCCGTAAGGGAGCGCAATGCGTGCTGCGGCACCGCCACACGGTGCGCCGCTTCCTGGAGGTCTCTGAGTTCGCCGAGGGTGATTGTTGTCCGGGCGGCGGCCGGTCTACCACGAAGCATCCGTAAGAAGCGGAAGTCATCCGCGATGTACCCGATGACGAACCGCAACAAGAAACGATCGTACAGTGCCTGAAGTTCGTCGTCCTCGGGCAACTCGTTGCTGGCACCGAAAAGCGTAATCAGTGGCACTTCGACCACCTCGCGGCCATTGTGGAAGCGCCGCTCGTTCATGACGGTGAGGATCGAGTTCAGAATCGATGAGTTTGCCTTGAATACTTCGTCTAGGAAAGCAATGTGTGCCTCGGGAAGCTTCAGGGTCGTGACGCGCCGGTAATCGTCAGTCTCCAGTGCACGCAGCGAGACAGCACCGAAAAGCTCGTCCGGAGTGCTGAACTTCGTCAGTAGCCATTGGAAATAACGGGTGCTCGCAAGCCGGCGGCAGATTTCGTCGGCAAGCATCGATTTCGCCGTACCCGGCGGACCTATGAGCAGGACATGGTGCCCGGCGAGCAACGCCGTCAAGGCGCCGTCGATGACCTCGGAGCGCTCCAGGAAGGTCTGTTCCAGTTCCTCGCGAATTTGCCGCAACCTGGCGCGGGCGCTCATGCTGAGGATGCTAGAGACTGATCGGCCGTGATTCAAGCGCGCAGCCATGCTGCAGTCCTCCGTCGACCGCCTACGCCCCGCGAGATCGGGTAGCTGGCACGTAGACCACCGCCGTGATCGCGCCTTGACAGGCCGCGGCGGCCCTCTATATGCGGACACGATGGTAGCTCAACAGTGGGTATGGGAAAAAGAAGCGTGCGGGATAGAACCCGATCCGCTTGCCCGCCCACGGCTGTTCGCGTGTGGTCTCCGGTGAGGAGGTGTCAACCCATCGCTCGGCTGCCGTTTTCCACACTCGCTTGGGGCATCTTGGTGCTGACGACTGTCGCCGCCTGGACTGCCTGCCAATGGGAGGCTGGCAATCTCCCGTCTGAGGCGGCAGGGTTCTCAGCTGCCCGCGCGAGGCTGATTGACCAGCTGCGCTCCGAGGGGATCCACGACGAGCGCGTGCTCGACGCGTTGGCGCAGGTGCCTCGCCACGAATTCGTGCGCCGAGCCGATCAGCCGCGCGCATATACCAATCGGGCGCTGCCTATTGCAGGCGGGCAGACTATCTCCCAACCATACGTGGTGGCACTCATGACCCACCTCCTGGAGCTGCATGGCGACGAGCGGGTGCTGGAGATCGGCACGGGGTCGGGATATCAGGCAGCGGTCCTGGCTGTGCTCGCGCGTGAGGTCTACTCGATCGAGATCGATCCGGAGCTGGCCCAGGTAGCACGCCGCCGCTTACAGGCCTTGGGCTACGGCAACGTGCATGTGCGGGTGGGCGACGGGTATTACGGTTGGGAGGAGGCTGCTCCATTTGACGCCGTGATCGTCACTGCCGCTGCCCCGCGGGTCCCTCCACGGCTCGTTGCGCAGCTGACCGCAGGTGGACGCCTGGTCATGCCCCTTGGCCAGGGTGCGCAGCAAACCCTGATTCGCGGGCGCAAACAGCACGGGCGACTCGCGATTGAGTCGGTTGCCGGTGTACGCTTCGTGCCGATGAGCGGGGCGGTGCGCGGGCCAGGCTCGCAAGACTCCACGCGCGTGCCGCCAGCGGCTCAACGCGAGGGGAACGGAGCCGGCGTCGGCGGCCTCACACGGTAAATGATCTCACCCTGCCTTGCCAGGCCAAGCCGTTCGCGCGCTAGCCTTTCGAGGTACCGATCGTCAGACTGCAATCGCTGAATGCGCTGTCGCAGGTGCTCGTTCCGTTGCTGCAGCTCGAAAGCCTGGTGCTCCAGTTCACTTCGCTCACCACGCATCCGGAGCAAGTGGATGAGACCGTGATCGCCAAACACCGCCGCCACCACGAGAAGGATCAACCCGACCACACCCCCAACCATGGCACCTTTGTATTTCTTGGGCGGCAACGCTAGAAGAGCTATCATGCTTTTTGCCGTATGTACCCTCGTATCTTAATCGAGAGGGCAACCACAAGGCAAACAAAGGGGAAACGAATGAAGATCCACAAAGTGTCGGCCCGTGAGGTGCTCGACTCGCGGGGAAACCCGACGGTCGAGGTGGATGTCGTTCTGCGCGGCGGCGCGCGCGGACGTGCGGCTGTCCCGTCCGGCGCCTCGACCGGGAAGCATGAAGCTGTCGACCTTCGAGATCGCCGGAAACGTTACGGTGGGAAGGGCGTGCTCAAGGCGGTCGACCACGTCGCCCGCCTCATTGCGCCAAAGCTGCGTGGCCGCGACGCGCGCCGCCAGAAGGAAATCGACCAATGCATGATCGAGCTCGATGGGACGCCCAACAAGCACCGCCTCGGAGCGAACGCCATTCTCGGCGTTTCCCTGGCGGTGGCCAAAGCGGCTGCAGCGGCCGCTAAACTGCCGCTGTTCCGCTATCTGGGGGGAACGCGGGCGACTACCCTACCGGTGCCAATGATGAACATCCTGAACGGTGGCGTTCACGCCGATAGCTCGGTCGACCTCCAGGAGTTCATGATCGTGCCTGTGGGTGGGCGCAGCTTTGCGGACGCCCTGCGGATGGGTGCGGAAACGTTCCACGCGCTCAAGGCCGTGTTGAACGAGCGAGGGTATTCAACCGCTGTTGGCGATGAAGGCGGATTTGCTCCGCACTTGCGGTCGAACGAGGAAGCGATGGAAGTAATCCTGGAAGCCATCGACCGCGCCGGCTATCAGCCCGGGCGTCACATCGCCTTGGCGGTGGATCCCGCCGCGAGCGAGTTCTTCGAAGACGGCCGGTACGTGTTTCGGAAGTCGGACGGAACGAGTCGGTCGAGCGCCGCGATGGCAGCGTACTATCGCGCGTGGGTGGACCGCTATCCCATTGTGTCGATCGAGGATGGTCTCGACGAAGACGACTGGGCCGGTTGGGTTCTGTTGAGCCGCGACTTGGGCCACCGCGTACAGCTGGTGGGCGACGATTTGTTCGTCACCGATTGCCAGCGCCTGCAGCGCGGTATTGATGCCGGCGTGGCCAATTCGATCCTGATAAAGCTGAACCAGGTCGGGACGCTGACTGAAACCCTTGCGGCTATCGAACTCGCCAAGCGTGCCGGGTATACGATTGTCATTTCACACCGCTCCGGGGAAACGGAAGATACGACGATCGCCGATTTGGCAGTGGCGGTCAACGCCGGGCAGATCAAGACGGGCAGCCTTTGCCGCGGAGAACGGATCGCAAAGTACAACCAGCTGCTTCGCATCGAAGAGACGCTGGGCCGCCGGGCGGTGTATCCGGGTCGCGCAGTGTTCGCATCACGGCGCTAACGG
>JBHHYR010000119.1:0-12084 GCA_046757585.1 Binatia bacterium
CCTGCCTCGCTTCCCTGGGCCGACGTACGCAATGGGTTCGAACGCTCCGGCTTCCGCCGTGTCCTGGTCGATGGCCGCGCATGTCCAATCGAGGAAGTCGCCGCTCGCCCAGCGTCGCCACTGACCGTGGTTGTCGATCGTCTGGTGGTCCGTCCCGCCAGCCGGTCGCGCACCGTCGATTCGCTGGAACAGGCATTCCGCTTCGGTAAGGGTCGGCTAGCCTTGGTCTTCCCGGACCAGGGTTCCCGCCGCGAGCCGTATACGACACGGCGGGAGTGCCCGCGCTGCAATCTGACCTATCCCGAGGCGACGTCGAATCTCTTTTCCTTCAACAGTCCGCTTGGCGCTTGCGAGACCTGCCGCGGGTTCGGCCGGATCATCGATCTCGATCTGAATCTGGTCATCCCCGACCCGCGCAAGACGCTGGCCGAAGGCGCGATCAAGCCTTGGAGTACCAAGGCGACCGAGTGGGAGCGGGGAGAGCTGCTCGCGTTCTGCCGCCGGAAGCGGATCCGGACGGACGTGCCGTTCGAGCAACTGAGCGAGCGGCACCGCCAGCGGATCATTGACGGCGATGGCAAGTACTACGGCATCCGAGGCTGGTTCCGCTGGCTCGAGGGCCGGACTTATCGCATGCATGTCCGCGTCTTCCTGTCCCGCTACCGCAGCTACCGCGTGTGCCCGGCATGCCGCGGGGCACGGCTCAAGCGGGACGCGCTGCTGTACAAGATCAATGGCCGCAGCGTGGCGGATGTCCAACGCATGAGCGTCGAGGAAGCGGCCGCGTTCTTCGACGGGCTCGAGCTGCGTGCCGCCGACGAAGAGGTTGCCCACTTGATCCTCGGCGAGATCCGTAACCGCCTGCGCTACCTGCTCCAGGTCGGCCTTGACTACCTGACCCTCGATCGCCAATCGCGCACGCTTTCGGGCGGCGAGCTAGCACGCGTCGACCTCACCACGGCGGTCGGCTCGTCGCTGGTCAACACCTTGTACATTCTGGATGAGCCGTCGGTTGGCCTGCATCCGCGGGACAGCCGGCGCCTCGTCCGGATCCTGCAGGAGCTCCGGGCCAAGGAGAACGCGGTCGTGGTGGTGGAACACGACCCTGAGATCATTCGCGAGGCAGACCATGTCATCGACCTGGGTCCCGGCGCCGGCGATCGTGGTGGCGAGGTCGTGTTTGCCGGTAGCTACCGGGCGCTTCTCGACGAACCCCGCTCGTCGACCGGCCAGTACCTGGCAGGCCGGCGCCGCATTCCGCTGCCTGCCAGGCGCCGCCGTATCATTCCGAACCTCGTGGTGGTGATCCGCGGGGCCCGCGCGAACAATCTGAAGAACATCACGGCGCAGGTGCCCTTGTCCCGTTTCGTCTGCGTCACCGGCGTCTCCGGCTCGGGCAAATCGACGCTGGTCGACCACGTTCTCTACCGCGGCCTCAAGAAGCACCTCGGGCAGCCGGTGGGGACACCGGGTGCGTGCCGCGAGATCGAAGGGGCGAACCGCATCGCCGAGGTCGTTCTCGTCGATCAGTCGCCCCTTGGCACGACCCCGCGCGCCAACCCGGTCTCGTACGTGAAGGCCTTCGATACGATCCGTGGCCTCTTCGCCCGGACACCACTGGCGCGGTTGCGCGGCTACGCCCCGGCCACGTTCTCGTTCAATGTGCCGGGCGGCCGTTGCGATGCCTGCAAAGGCGAGGGCTTCGAGAAAGTGGAGATGCAGTTCCTGTCCGACATCTACGTCACCTGCGCTGCCTGCCACGGTACTCGTTTCCGGCCGGAGGTCCTCGAGGTCCGATACCGGCAGAAGACCGTTCACGATGTGCTCGGTCTTACGGTGCGTGAAGCGCTGGGGTTTTTCGCCGATCAGGCGGAGGTGACGTCGCGCCTGCGGCCGTTGGCGGAGGTGGGGCTCGACTACCTGCGCCTGGGGCAGCCCCTCAACACGCTGTCGGGTGGCGAGTCACAGCGGCTGAAATTGGCCGCGGCCATGGCACGGGACAGCAAAGCCCACACGCTCTTTCTGTTTGACGAACCGACGATCGGCTTACACTTCGGCGACGTCGAGACGCTGCTCATGGCGCTGCAACGTCTCGTGGATCGCGGGCACTCGCTGGTTGTCATCGAGCACAACATGGAACTGGTCAAAGCTGCGGATTACGTCATCGACCTCGGCCCCGAAGGCGGGTCCCGTGGGGGCGAGGTCGTCGCGGCCGGGCCGCCCGAAGCGATCGCTGCTAGCGAAGCTTCCCACACGGCACGTTATCTGCGCGTCGCGCTCGGCGAATCGCACGCCGTGTCTGACGCCGAGGCGCCGTACGGCCCGCGCGGTGCCCATGCTGCCAGCCAGCCCGCCGGCGCCCGCGGCGGCGAGGGGCCTTCTGCTCCCGTGGCCGCCGGGGGAAACGGCCGCGGCGTGATGCGCATCGTCGGCGCGAAGGAGCACAACCTGCGTAACATCAGCCTGGAGATTCCGCGTGATCGCTTCGTGGTCGTCACCGGCCTCAGCGGGTCGGGCAAATCGACCCTGGCGTTCGATATTCTCTACAGTGAAGGACAGCGGCGCTACCTGGATAGCCTGTCCACCTACGCGCGCCAGTTCGTGAAGATCATGGCACGGCCGGCCGTCGACCTCCTGTCCGGTCTGCCTCCGACGGTTGCCATCGAACAGCGCCTGAGCCGGGGCAGCAAGAAATCAACCGTCGCCACCGTAACGGAGATCTATCACTACTTGCGCCTACTGTACGCGAAGATCGGCGTGCAGCACTGTCCCGGGTGCGGCCGGCCGCTCAACGCGCAGACCCGCCAGCAGATCACCGGCTGCATCCGGCGTGAGTTTCGTGGTCAGGCCGTGACTCTGCTGGCACCAGCGGTGCGGGGCCGCAAAGGCATCTACGCCGACCTGTTTCGCGCGGCGCGCCGGCTCGGCTTCGCACACGCGCGTATCGACGGCCGGATCCAGCGCCTCGATCCCCCGCCGAGCCTGGCGCGCTACCGGGAACACGATATCGACATCGTGGTGGGGTCGCTGGAGATGAGCCGCTCCACCGCCGAGCAGCTGCGGGAGCTGGTCGCAAGCGGGCTACGCTTCGGCGGCGGTGCGGTGATCGTCTCGGGCGTCGAGGGCCCCGAGCGCATTTTCAGTGAGCGGCTGTACTGCCCGCGTTGCGGCCTCGGCTTCGAAGCGCTGGATCCCCGTGTGTTTTCCTTCAACAGCCGGCAGGGGGCCTGCTCCGCTTGCGAGGGCATCGGCGGCGTCGCCACCATCGAGCCCGAGCTGCTGCTCGGTGATGCGCAACAACCCGTCGGTGCTGCGCTCACCGCGGCACTGAAGCCACTGGGAGGCGCGACGTGGAGGGCCGTCAAGCAAATCGCCGCGCGCCAGCGTTCCGCATGGAACCGCTCACCGGCGCAGCTGACGCCGCGACAGCGGCACGCCCTCTTCTACAGCGACGGCGGCTTGGTCGCGATTCTGCAGCGCCAGATCGCGGACGACGAGGATGCGCGTGCCTCGCTGATGCCCTTCATGACCGAGCAGATCTGCACGGCGTGCCAAGGCCGGCGCCTCAACGCGCGCGCCCAAGCGGTGACCGTCGGCGGCACTGCAATCTGGGAACTCACCCAGCAGTCGGTCGCGCAGTGTCTGGCCGACCTCTCCCGCCGGCAGTTCAGCGGACGCGCCGAACAGATCGCCGCGAACGTGCTGAAGGAAATCACGCCGCGCTTGCGGTTTCTGCAACAGGTCGGTTTGTCGTACTTGACCCTCGATCGCCGTGCCGACACGCTGTCGGGCGGTGAGGCGCAGCGCATTCGGCTGGCGGCACAACTGGGATCGAACCTCCGTGGTGTGTGCTACATTCTCGATGAGCCCACCATTGGCCTGCACCGGCACGACAACAGCATGCTCCTCGGTGTGCTCCGGGAGCTCCAAGGGCACGGCAACACGGTGGTCGTCGTCGAACACGACGAGGCCACGATCGAGGCAGCCGACCTGGTCGTCGATCTGGGCCCTGGAGGTGGGGTGCACGGCGGGGCACTGGTGGCGGTGGGCCCTCCGCAGACGCTGCGCGCGCATCCAGCCTCGGTCACGGGGCGGTTTCTCGGCCAGCCGCGCCGGCGGCAGGGCCCAGTGCGCAATGTGGCCGATTTCCCTCGGCTCACGATTCGCGGCGCCGCCGAACATAACCTGAAGCGGATCAACGTCGAGTTGCCGGTTGGAGCGTGGACCTGTGTGACCGGTGTCTCCGGATCGGGCAAGTCCACGCTGGTGCGCGACGTGCTCTACACGGGCATGCGCCGCCGCCTCGGTCTGTCCGCCGGCCGCGCCGGCAAACACGAGGCCATCACAGGAGGCCAGCACATCGAACGGGCAGTCGAGGTCGACCAGACACCAATTGGCCGAACGCCGCGCTCCATCCCTGCCTCGTACGTCGGTTTCTTCGACGAAATCCGCCGGCTGTACGCCATGACGCCGGACGCCCGCCTGCGCGGCTACACCGCGGGCCGCTTCTCGTTCAACGTCAAGGGCGGCCGCTGTGAGACGTGCGCCGGCCAGGGCAAGATCAAGATGGAAATGAGTTTCCTTCCGGACGTCTACGTCACGTGCGAAAGCTGCGGCGGCCAGCGCTACACGGAAGAGACGCTGGCTGTGCGCTACGGCGGCAAGAGCATCACTGAGGTGCTGAGCATGACGGTCGAGGAAGCCGTGCCCTTCTTCGCCGCCGTGCCGGTCGTTGCCGCCCCGCTGCGCCTGCTGCAGGACATCGGCCTCGGTTACTTGACCCTCGGCCAGGGCAGCAACACGCTGTCGGGTGGCGAAGCGCAGCGCATCAAGCTGGCCTACGAGCTCGGCAAACAGTCGCGTGGACGAACGCTCTACGTGCTCGACGAACCCACCACCGGCTTGCACTTCGCAGATATCGAAAAGTTGATCGACGTACTCCACCGTCTGGTGGATCTCGGCAACACCATTGTGACCATCGAGCACAACCTCGACATCGTGAAGGAGGCCGACTGGATCATTGACCTGGGTCCTGAGGGCGGCGACGGTGGGGGCGAGGTCGTCGCGATGGGTCCGCCCACCGAGATCATTGCCAGCGGCGCACGCTCCTACACGGCGCGCTGCTTGCGGAGGTTTCTCGACGGGAGCAGCGGTGCAAGACCGCCCACCGCCTAAGCGTGTAGGAGAACGGTGCGGCCCAACCGGCGGCGCACATCACATTATGTTGACCCGGGTAGTACCCTCCACTATTCTGCCCCCGCGGCACCAGCCGCGTACTCTATGCCAGCGGTTACGTTGGGCCTTGCGGAAGTCGAGGAGCGCTTGCGTGCTCTGCGGCGCCGGCTGAATGTGCTCACCCTGGTTCGTGTGGGAGCCGTGGTACTGAGCGCCGTCGTTGTGGTCGCCACCGCCCTGGTCATCCTGGCCCTGCGCGCTTCCGCTCAGACTTTTCGCGTCGCGACGTGGACCGGTGCCTTGCTCTCGGTGGCGATCGCGATGGGAGGCGCGCTGCGGCTGCGCCGCCGGTGGCTCGACCTGCAAGCCGTCGCGTTCCTCGCCGATCGACGCGGCGGGCTGCGGGACCGGCTGGCGACGCTCGTCGACCTGCGCCGGCGGCCGTCGCGGCTGGCGCCCATCCTGGTGGGCCAGACTTTGGCGATGGGCGCGCAGTGGCGTCCGGAACGGGTTGCCCCGCGGCAGCTCGGGCGGCCGCTCTTCGCCCTGATTGCCTCGCTCCTGGCACTAGCGTCGACCGCGTTCTTGGGCCGGCCAGCGCCGCCGTCCGCGCCGGGTGCAGTGGCGGTGGCTGACGAGTCGAGATCGGCGGAAGGGGCGGCATTGCCCGAGGTGCCGTTGGGAAGCAGCGGCCGAGCCGCCGGCGATCGCGACGCGCCCGGCGGAGGTCTGCCGTCGCCTGCCAACCTGCTGCCGCAAGGTGTGCCGGCCGCGGGTGGCAGTGCGTTCCCGGAAGCCGGTGGCCGCCGGCCGAAAGGGCTGCTGGCTGCGCTGCCGGATCGGCTCCAGAAAGCTATCCGGCGGGCCTTTCATGGCCGAGCGGTGGGCCGCCCCCACCAGCGCGCGGCGTTGTCCCCTCGTCGCGGCGGAGAGGCTACAGCCCAGCGCGGCAGTGGAAAAGACAAGCGTGACGGGCGCCGGCGCAGTCCGTTCGGTGCCGCGAAGGCCGGCTTGCAGAGGCGCGCGCACCGCGGAGCCGGAACGGGCCGCCACTGGCAGCCGGGACGGCAAGCAGGCCGCCATGGTGGGCAGCCGAACGGACCGGCCGCCCCGGAGCGGAATCGCGCGGGTGCTTCCCAGGCTGCGGGCAGTGGATCAAGTCCCGGCGGCCTGTTGCAGCGCAACGCACGCGTCGCGGCGGCGGGCCAGCAGGGCGGACCCAAAACGTTCAAGCTGACGATTACGTCGTTCCTGCGCGCGGTGGAACGGAAGGGAAATCGGCCGGGCCAGCGACGCAAACAGACCGGCGGCACGGGCGCACTGGGCAGCGGCCGTCCTACCCGGGCAATCCTGAACCGCCGGCAACTCGCGGACGATGTCTTACGCAAGGCGGAGATCCCACCCGAGTATGAAGATATTGTCAGGCGTGTATACTCCTTGCGGGCCAATCGATGAACGCCGATACACCGCAACGCGCCGTCCGCGACTTTCGCGACGTCTTCCAGCGGCTGCGCGATCAACTCCACCGGGTCATCGTCGGGCACCGCGAGATGCTCGATCAAATCCTGGTGGCCTTCTTCGCCGGCGGGCACGTGCTGATCGAGGGTGTCCCCGGCACCGGCAAGACGTTGATTGTCCGATCCCTGGCGCAGGCGTTGAACCTTTCCTTCAACCGGATCCAATTCACCGTCGATCTGATGCCGGCGGACATCACCGGCACGCGGATGGTCGTGGACCAGGGTGGGCGGCGGCAGTTCACCTTCGTGCCGGGACCGCTGTTCGCGCATGTGCTCCTCGCCGATGAGATCAATCGTGCAACACCGAAAACACAGTCGGCGCTGCTCGAAGCGATGGCAGAATTGCAGGTGACAATTGCCGGCACGTCGTACAAGCTCGATCCGCCGTTCTTCGTCCTCGCAACGCTGAATCCGATCGAGATGGAGGGGACCTACCCGTTGCCTGAGGCGCAGCTCGACCGCTTCCTGTTCAAGGTTGTGCTCCGGTATCCGGACCACAGCGACATGCAGCGTATCATCGGCAGCACCACGGGCGCCGCGTTGCCGAGCGCGGAGCCGGTGTTTGCGGCCGATACGGCAGCAGAGCAGATCGAGGCGCTGCGTGCGCTGGTGCGCGAGGTGCTGGTCGGGCCGCATCTGGAGGAGTATGCAGCGGCACTGATCCGCGCTACCGTACCGGCAGGCTCGAAGTTCGCGCCTGCCGGTACGGCAGTGCTCCCGGTCGACGAACAGATCTCCCGTTACGTTGGATTCGGTTCGAGCCCGCGGGGCGGGCAGGCGCTCCTGCTCGGCGCGAAGGTGCGCGCCTTGCTCGATGGGCGCGTGCACGTGACGTACGATGACATCGATGAGGTGGCAGTGCCGGCGCTCAATCACCGGCTGGTGCTCAATTTTGCGGCCGTGGCGGACGGGACGGATCCGCGCTCGCTGATCGAGCGTATCTTGCATGGAGCCCGGGCGCTCCGGCACTAGCGGCCCGGTCGCCGCTCTGGCGTCTGTCCTGACGCCGGATTTTCTGCACAGGCTCGATCGGCTGCACCTGTGCATTCGCCGCTCGTTGAGCACGCGCCCCGGCAACACCCCCATGCCGCGCGGCGCACAGGGCTCCGGCATCGAAATAGAAAGCTACAAGTCGTACACTGCCGGCGACGACCTGCGTCACCTGGACTGGAACGCCTATGGGCGGCTCGACCAGCTCCTCATCAAAACCTTCCGGGCCGAACGGGAAGCCCCACTGCATATTTTCCTCGATGTCTCAGGCTCGATGGCTTTCCCGCCCGGGGATGGGAAGTTTGCCTTCGGCCTCGCTCTCGCTACCAGCCTCGCGTACCTCAGCTTACGCAGCCACAACCTGGTCCGCCTGGTGGCCGTAGGCCAGGCGTTGCCGGGTCTGTACCGGAGTTCGCGGTTCTTCCGCCATCGTGACGCCTTACCTGGCCTGCGCGACTTCCTGCTCGAGTTACGGCCACAAGGGCAGACGGCGCTGGCCGCCGGCATCCGAGCCGCGTTGCAGGTGCAGCGAGCACCCGGTGTGGCCATCGTACTTTCCGACTTCCTGATGCCGGTGCCCGTCTATGAATCGGCGCTGGAGGGCCTAATGGCCCGGCGCTTCACGGTCGCGGCGGTGCGTATCATCGGGCCTGGGGAGCGCAACCCGACGCGCCTGTTTCGCCGCGGCCAGCTGATAGACGCCGAAACCGGGCGCCGGCGGTTCATTTCGCTCACCGCGGAGCACCTCGGGTGCTATCAGCGCGGCCTGGCTGAGCATCTCGGGCTTCTGCGGGCGTTCTGCAGCCGGTGTGCGACGGTCTTCTCGGTAGCGGATACGGCGGCAGGCCTGGAGCAGAGCTTGTTTCACGACTTGCCAAGCGCCGGCTTGCTGCGCTGAAGGGAACTGCGGGGCTCTGCGCCAGAGACAGCAGGACCGGCAATGACGGCTTGCAACCGAGCACTCGGGGCTGAGACCTGAGAGGGCCATGGGACTTGCCGAACCGCTCGCGCTCGTCTTTGCAGGTCTCTACGGGGTGCTCGTCTTCTTCTACCTGTGGGAACGCTGGCGGCGGCGGGTAACCGTCCCCTCGCTGTTGCTGTGGGCGAGTGTACCCGAAGACACGATCCGGGCTCGACGCTTGCGCCCGGACCTCCTGTTCATCCTTCAGCTGCTGTTGCTGACCAGCTTGATTGCCGGTCTGGCCCGGCCGTACCTTCGCACGCACCGCGTGGCGGCGGTGAGCGGCCGCCGAATTTTCCTGCTCGATACGTCGGCGAGCATGCAGACACGCGAGCAAGGGGGCTCGCGCTTCGATGCCGCACGCCGCCGGGCGCTCGAGCGGCTGCGCAGTGTGCCGCCCGGCGACGAGGTGATGGTGATCAAGGCCGGCAGCACGCCGGAGGTGGCGGTCAGCTTTACCCGTGACCACGCCGCCGTCGCGAAGGTGTTGCGGGACGCCGTGCCGGCCGACACTGGGAGTAACCTTGGACTGGCTCTGGCCCTGGCGAAGAGCGCCGGGCAACGCGGCGACGTTTCCACGGCGCTGGAGGTCTTCACCGACGTGCCCCGCGGGCAGTTGCCGCCCGATGTACGCGATGGCGTCACGGTCTTCCAGGTCGGCGAAACCGACGACAACCTCGGCATCGAAGGGCTGCAGATCTTTCAGGGCCGTTTCCAGGATTACCGGGGGGCGCGGGCGTATGTCCTGGTCGAGAACTTTGCGCATCAGGAGCGGCATGGCTTTCTCACCGTCCGGCTCGAAGGCAAGGTCGTCAACCGCAACGGCTTCACGATCCCGGCGCGTGGGTCGGAAGGGTTTGTCGTGCGTCACTTTCCAGGACCCGGACGCGTCGTGGCGCACCTCGAGGGCGCCGACGCGCTTGCAGCCGACGACACGGCCTACGGCTGGATCCGGCCCGTCTCGCCTGTGCGCGTGCTCGTCGTTTCCCCGCCCTCGGCGCTCATGAGTGATCTGCGTGATCTGGGCGCCGCGACCCCGGGGCTGCGACTCCGGATCGTCCGGCCACAGGCGTTCCACGTGCAGCAAGCACGAGACGCTGACGTAGTCATCTTTCACCGGTTCGTCCCCGCCGTGGAGCCGGCCAGCAACGCGCTCTACGTCTATCCGCCAGCGGAGAATCGCCTCTTCCCCGTGAGCGCTGAGGCCACGAACATCGAGGTGGTGGACTGGGACGCGCATCATGCGGTGCTGCACGCGTTGCAACCTCTTGCGGCGTTACCCCTGCACCGGGCGCGCATCATCACACCGCCCGCCTGGAGCGATGTGCTCTTGTGGTCGCGCACGACGGATTGCCAGTTTCCGCTGGCCGTGGCCGGCGAGCACCGTGGCCGCCGTGTCGCGTGCATCACCTTCGATCTCGCTGCGGAGGGCTTGCTGGGGAGCGACAGCATCAACTTGTTCCTCTTCTTCATGAATCTCCTCGGCTGGCTGACGCCTGAGAGCCTCGACGTCGCGGTCGTCGATACCGGCGACGTCTACGCGATTGACCAGCTACCGCCCCAGCCGGTGCGGGTGCGTGATCCGCGGGGAACGACGTACGTCCTGCCTGCGGACCGCCGGACGGTGGCGCCGCGTTTCGCCGGCGAGTACCGCCTGCGGTCGGATGGCACGGGCCGGACGCTGCTGGCGAATTTCTTCGACCCGGTGGAGTCGGACATCGGCCGGGCAAGCAGGGAACGGCCGGTAGTGGCCGCTTCTGCGCACGGCGCCAGCGCCGCGCGCAAGGCGCGGCGCTGGGATGTGCCTCGCGATGGGTTGGCGAGGTGGCTGTACGCGGCGGCGGCCGTGCTTTTCATGCTGGAGTGGGCCGTAGCGCGATGGCAGGGTGCTGGGGGAGTCGTGCGGTGACCTCGGGGCCGAGCTTCACGTACCTGTTCGCGCACCCTGAAACCCTGGCCGTCACGGTGCGTACCCCGGCTGCGCTCGCGCTGCTGCTGCTGATTGCGCTGCTCCTTGGCCTGGCGCGGCGCGACTTCCGCCACCACCGGTTGGCGCTGGGCTGCCGGATCGCGGCCTTCACACTCCTTGTCCTGGCGCTCGCCGGTGTGGCGCTGAGCGCTCGGCTGCCTAGCCGGCGCTTGTCGCTGGTTGCCGTCGCCGACGTGTCCGAAAGCATCGACGCCGTAGGACGCAAGTGGGAAGAGCGCTACCTGAAGCGCATTGCTGCGGCGCTCGGCCCTGATGACGAACTCGGCATCGTCGCGTTCGCGAAGGATGCGCGCGTCCTGCGTCCACCGGGCGTGCGGGGAACGGTTACGCTGAGTGGGCCGCATGTGTCTGCGACAGCCACGGACATCGGCAAGGCGCTGCAGACCGCCATGGCCTTGCTCCCGGCCGATGCGGCGCGTCGCTTGTTGCTCATCAGCGACGGTAACGAGACACGCGGCAGTGCCTTGGAGCAGGTCGCACGGGCGCGCCGTGCGGCGGTGAGTATTTACGCGACGGTTCCGCCGCACGTCGGCGTAGCGGACGTGGCAGTCGAGAAGCTGGCCGTTGCACCGCTGGTCACGGAGGGCAGCGTCTTCCCGGTGCGGGTGGTCCTCCGCAGTCGCGGAAAAGCCCGCCCGGTGGTTCTCCGCTTGTTCGTGGACGCCAAGTCGGTTGGCCAGGCCACGATCACGCTACAGCCCGGATTGAACGCGGTGGAAATTCCGTACCGCATGGCCGAGGCGGGTAGCCATCGCTTGCGTGCCCAGCTGGCGGCCGCCGGCGATGGAACGCCCGGGAACGACTACCGGGAGGTGCCAATCATGGTGGGTGGCCAGGCGCGCGTGCTCCTGGTCAGTCCGCGGTCGCGCCCGTCGCTGGCGCGCGTGCTCGCTCGCAAGAACATCAGCGTGACCACCGTCGCACCGAGGCAGTTCCCCACGCGCATCGGGGACCTCGTCAGGTATCACGGCATTATCTTCGGTGACGTGACTCCCCGGGCACTGCGGCCGGGAAGCTTGCGGGTCCTGGAACGCTACGTGAAGGACTTCGGCGGCGGGTTCATTCTGGCGGCGGGTGACGCCACGTACGGTGACCGGCGCTTCAAGAAGACCGCCTTTGAACGTCTGCTGCCGGTCACGCTGGAGCCGCGGCGGCCGCCACGCGCCGAACGTGAGCCGCTGGCGCTGTTCATCCTGATCGACCGCTCCAACAGCATGGGCTACCATATTCGCAAGCGGACCGTGCGCAGCGAAGACGAGTCGAAGCTGGCCTATGCCAGACGCGCCGCGCTGGCTGTCGTCACGCAGCTCAAGGACAATGACATGGTCGGCCTCATCGCGTTCGACTCGCAGCCCTTCGAAGTCTCGCCGCTTCTTTCCCTCAAGGAGAGTCGTGACACCCTCGTGCAAGATATTCCGCGGCTGCAGCCGGGCGGTGGTACGGATTTCTAC
>JBHHYR010000120.1:0-12084 GCA_046757585.1 Binatia bacterium
GGACCAAGGAGCTCGCGCAGCGTAGCAAGGAGCTGGAGGCGAAGAACACCGATCTCAGTGATTTTCTCTATATCGCTTCCCACGACCTGCGGGCGCCACTGATCAACCTTGCCGGGTTTTCCCATGCCCTGCAGGACAGCGTGGCAACCTTGGACCGCCTCATGGCTAAAACTCAGCCGGCGGGAAACGGTGACGCAGCGTCCCACTGGCCGGCGCTGAAGGACGATATCAGCGAATCCTTGGCATTCATCCTGCGCAGCACGGCAAAGATGGACACGCTGGTGAACGCCTTGCTCGAGTTGTCCCGCATTGAAACCCGGCCACACGTCCAACAGGTGGTCGACACCCAACAGGTGGTGGAAGAACTTCTCGGCGCCCTGCACTTCCAGATTACCGAGAAGAAGATCACGGTGGTCACCGGCAGACTGCCCGCCGTCTTTGGTGACCCGATCCGCATCAATCAAGTGTTCAGCAACCTCATCGACAACGCGATCAAGCACATGCCGCTGCAACCGGAGGCGAGGATCGAGGTAGGGTGCGAAGAACAGGGGCGGTACTATCGCTTTTTTGTGCGCGACACGGGCGCCGGAATCCGCCAGGAAGACCACGACAAGGTGTTCCGGCTTTTCACCCGTCTCGGCGCCAACGGGACACCGGGAGAAGGCGTAGGGCTAGCCGCCGTCAAAAAGATCATCGACAAGCACGGCGGCAGGATCTGGGTCGAGTCGGAACCGGGACAGGGAAGCACGTTCTGGTTCACCCTGCCCCGCCCCAGCAGCCGGAACGCTCTCCCGCAGACCACCGCCGCGTGAAACCGGGGGGGAGGCAGCGCCCGAGGGCGCCTTGCCCCGGTCACGGCGCCCTGTGCCCAACCGCACACCTTAGCGGC
Source organism: Binatia bacterium (assembly GCA_046757585.1). Classification (GTDB taxonomy): domain Bacteria; phylum Desulfobacterota; class Binatia; order HRBIN30; family HRBIN30; genus JBHHYR01. The sequence continues at coordinate 890 of JBHHYR010000120.1, forward strand.
TCAAGTACGATCTCTGGAACATCTCATCTGGTAACTCGGCATTGTACTTGATGTCGCTCAACTCGAGCCGGGACCAGTGGTGCTCCTGCACGTTGTCCATCTTCTGCTTGACGGGGGTCCACACGCCATCGATCTTCTCCAGCTTCTCAATCGTCCACACCTTCTGCAGTTTCCCCTTCTTGTCGAACAGCTGTGTCCTGACCACCACCAGATCCTTGGGATCGATGGCCATGATGCTCTTGCTGTACATCATCTCTGCAGGCTTCTTGGGCACGGCTTCAACCAACTTGCAGTGGCGGCCGTTCACGTCTTCCGCACCCACGAACCGATACGTGAACTCGTCGAGCTGAGGCTGGGCCAGATCAGCGACGGCGAACTCGGAGCCCAGGAACGCTTGCGTGCGGGTCTGCCCACCCACCTGGATGCTGCGCTTGGCGGCGGGCACGTAGATGAACTGCTGGTCACGCCCCGTCGCCCGGTCGAGGACCAGGAAGCGCGTGTCTTTGAGGTCCATGGGTCCAGTGACCTCCATGTAGCTGGCGTCCACGTCACCGGTGTGTTTGTGGCTGAGCTCCAAGTCGCGCGACCAGCCGAGATCAGATGACAGCTGCACCTTTGCGAAAAAGGGTACCTTGGGCGTCGCCTCTCGCACGTGCTTCACGAGATCCAACGCACTGCCCGCGTCCGCGTACCCGGGCGCAGCCAGGGTCCACAGGAGCACGCCAACTACCGCTGCAGGCCACGCACGTGTCGTCGTCATAGTCATCACTCTGCCCTCCCTCCTCGTGGTTGCAAACTTTCCCGCCTAGGCTTCCATCCGGAACGTTTCAAGGGACCATCGACCGGAGCTGCTTCGTCTCAGCCCTGGGCCTTCGCGCCCGCGCCGTGCTGCGCCACGGGCCCGGTCTCTTCACGCTCAGCCGCCAGCGCGTCGGTGGTGCTCTCGAGCCGATCACTCAAGATGCGTGTGAGGTTAAGAAACACCGTGGCTGCGATCCGGGGATAGCGGCGCCGGAGCCGCTGCAGGAAGCGGCCATCGAGGGCCATGTATTCCAGGTCTGCAGCCGCCACGACATCAGCGGAGCGCGGCCGCTGGCGCACCAGACCCATCTCGCCAACCACGTCACCGCGTCCCAGCGTGCGAATGGGACGTGTGCCATCGCCCCGGCTCACATCAGCGCGTCCGTTGAGCAATACGTACAGCTCCGGCTTGAGCTCGCCCCGCCGTGTAATGAACGTGCCCCGCCTCGCCGTCTCCAGGCGTCCCATCAGGACCACCAACTTGCTCTGAAAAGGGCGCAGACCGGCGAACAAGGGAATCTGCTTGTGCGGGGCCGGTCCCAGCTTCAAAAAGAGCAGATCCCACAGCGTGATGATCTTCGTGGTCATCACCACCGAAGGCGTAATGAATAAGTCCGATACCAATGCTACCGCCATCGTGACGCTCGACAGGTAGCCAAAGTATTTCACCGGCTGAAAGTTGGACAGGCACACGACCAGAAACCCGAGGCAGAGAGCCACCGAGGTCACAATCATCGGCTTGCCCATCGCACAGGTGGCGTTGCGCACAGCCTGCGCCTGATTGCCCGTTTCACGCAGCTGCGCATTGAAGGTGCTCAGATAGTGAATGGTGTCGTCGATAGCAATGCCGATGGCGAGCGCCGCGATCAGGCTGGTCGAAATGTTGAGGCTGATCCCTGACCAACCCATGACGCCGAACAGGATGATGATCGGAAACAGGTTGGGAATCAGTGACAGCAGGCCCACACGCACGGACAGGAACAAGATGGACATCAGGATTGCCAACACGACGAATACCTGCCACAGGCTGGTCACCTGCCCCCACGCGAGTGTGTCGGCCGACCGATTGAGCAGGACCACCGTTCCAGTCGGGCGAACCGTCAGCCCGCGCGGGAAGTGCTCCGCCGCGAAGGCCTTGATTCGGCTGACGAAGTCGCCGACCTCTTGCGAACCGGACAAGCGGGTGCGGACGATGATATTGGCGCGCGAATGGTCCCGATTGACGACCGCCTGAACGTCAGACGGGTTGATGAGCAGCAGCAGCTGGTCCACCTCGCTCTGCGTCTGTGGCAGCCGCCCAGCGTCGGGGGTGAGCACGTGTCGGAGCAGGCCGAGATAGTCGAGCAGCGACATGGTCTTGTCCACCCCCGGTTGCTGCTCGATGAACGCCTGCAGCTGGGCCATCAGGGTCAGGGTCTCAAGCCGGGTGGCCGTTTCAGGCTTGCCACCGTCGATCACAACGTACACAGGCTGCGTCCCCGCCAGGCGCTCGGCGACTAGGGCGTTGTCGGTTCGGATCTCACTCTGCGGACTGAAGAACCCGAGGAAATCGGTTTCGACCCGGATGCGCGTCACGCCCCAGAGGCTGAGCCCACACAGCAACACCCCCGCGATGAGGATGCTCCTGTTGTGACGCACCGCCGCCTCCCCCAAGGTCCGCAGCAGCCGCGGCAACCGGCCCGTTTCGGCGTTGAGCCTGCTCACCCGTTTCGGTGACGGGAGCAGCATCAAGGCCGCGGGGGGGACGGAGAGGGACAGCAAGAAAATCACGCTGATGCCGAACACGGAGAAGACGCCGAACTCGCGAATCGCCGGAATGGGGGTCACCATGAAAGTGGCGAAGCCGATGAGGGTGGTGAGCGCCGCGATGGTGAGCGGCACACTGATATGCTGGAGCGTTGCCGCCACCACGTCCGCCGTGGGGCGCCCGGGTCGTAGCTCGCGATAGTACTGGGCCATGATGTGAATGGCGTACGCGATACCCACCGCCATCAGCAGCGCCGGCAACACCAACGTGCCCATGTTGATCGGCGTGCCGGTGAGCTCCATCAACCCAGTCGTCCACACCACCCCGGCCAGCACCGTACTCAACGGCAGAAGCACGCCGCGTGCGGTGCGGAAAGCCCAGATCAACACACCGATAGCGATCAGGATGCCGAACGGAAGGAACTTCGCCGTATCGCCTTGCATAAAACGGGCGCTGAACACCTTGATCGTTGGGATGCCGGTGATCGCGAACTGCTCCGGCCCGCCGCTGGCCGCAACCGCCGCACGGATCTGGTCCTCGATGCGGCGCTGCAGAAGCTCCTCGTCACTCATGTCTTCGAACACGACGGAAATGCCTGCCGCGCGGCCGTCGGCCGACACGATGTTCTTGACATAGAGCGGATTGCCCAACACCTTGGCGCGAAAGGCTGCCGCCTCCTCCGGCGTACGCGGCAGCTTGACCATGAGACGGCCGGTGTTGAGGCCGAAATCGGTCATCTCGATGCCCTGAACCGTGGTGAGGCTGATGACCTCGCGCACGCCCTCGATGTTTGCCAGACGCTTGGACAGACGGCTGATCTTGGCGAGGGTCGCAGGCGCAAAGACATCGGCGGCGAAGACGCCGATCACGGTAATGGCCTCGTCACCGAACTCCTTCTTCACCCCGTCGTAGTAGAGCTTGTCGGGATCGTTGGCCGGCAGGAGGTTCTCCACCGAGCTGTCGAACTGCATCGAGCGTGCGAAAAATCCGAAGAACACCGTTACCGCAACAACCACTGCCAAGGTCAGGCGCGGCGCGCGCAACGGGACGGTAAGCAGGCGCCTCATACAGCCTCCGGGACGGGCAGAACGATACGGAACGTGGTGCCTTCGCCGACTTCGCTGTCCACTTCGATCTTCCCCTTGTGGTTGGCAACGATCCGGTAGCAGATCGCCAGGCCCAGACCGGTGCCCACACCAACCCCTTTGGTCGTGAAACCGGGATCGAATATCTTCTTGATCATCGCGGGGGGAATCCCGCGACCGGTATCGGTGATCTCGACGACCGCGGAGGCTGCCGTGCCCCCTGCGGCCGAAGATCCAGGCACCCAGCGTGTCCGAATCGTGATGCGGCCCGTGCCGTCGATCGCCTGGGCAGCATTCACCAAGACGTTCAGAAACACCTGATTCAGTTGATTCGGGTAGCAGGGCACCGGTGGCAGCTGGCCATACTCGCGTTCCAACGTGATGCGGCCTTTCAACAGGTGAGCTACGAGGGTCAAGGTCGATTCCAGTCCCTCGTGTAGGTCAGCAGGTTTACGCTCCGCTTCATCGAGGCGGGCAAAATTGCGCAGGCTGCGGACGATCTGGCCAATGCGCTGGCACGCATCACGGCTCACGTTGGTCATCCGCGCGGCCTTGTCGAGCAGGGCGCGCACCTTGTCGGCCGGCGCGGCGGCTCCGAACGCCTCGTGCGCCTTGGCCAACGCGCGGGAGATCAGGTCGGTGTTGCTCGCGACGGCGCCAAGCGGCGTATTGATCTCATGGGCAACCCCCGCCACCAGGTCGCCGAGCGCCGCCATCTTCTCGGACTGTACGAGTTGGGCCTGTGTGTCCCGCAGTGCCGCCAGCGTGCGGCTCAGGGCGGTGGTACGCTCCTGCACCTTTTCTTCGAGGTTTTCGTACAGGCGGGCGTTCTCGATGGCCACGCCTCCCATACCAGCCAGCGCCTCGAGCAGCCGCTGGTCTTCATCGCTGAAGGGGCCACCGCGGCGGTTCAGCACCTGGATGACCCCGATGCAACGCCCGCGTGCTTGGATTGGCACGCAGAGGATCGAGTGTGTCGTGAAACCCGTCTCCGCATCGTACCGCCGCCCCTCCCAGCGCCGATCGTTCTGAGCGTCTTCGATACGGATAGCCTCGCCCGTCGCCGCCACCCGGCCGCTGATACCTTGGCCCAGCGGAACCGACAGGGTTTGCAGCTTCCCGGCACCCGCGCCGAGTGCGACCTCCCAGCGCAACGTCCGGCTCGGCGCGTCCACTAACATGATCGAGCACGCTTCCGCGTCGAGCACCTCCCGTGCGCGCGCCATCATGGCTGCAAGCAACTCGCGCAAGTGCAGCGTGCCACACAGTGCCGTTCCGACCTCGACCAGAATGGAAAACGGGTCGGAGCGCGCCGCCTCTCGACGGTTAGCAGCTTGCCTCGAACGCGCTGAGCGGTGCGGGCTCATCGGTTCATTTCCCCCCTGAGCGATCGCCTTAGCCAGTCATGGCCTCAGATCCTCGACCTGCAGGTCGCTGACACGTCCGATGATTGCCTCCGCGCCCGCAAGTCCGGCGCGGTCGTAATGCGTGGTGACGCCCACGCAGCGCATGCCGGCGGCGTGGGCCGCGACGATCCCAGCAGGCGCATCTTCCACGGCCAGGCAGTCCGCAGCCGCTAGGGCCGCGTCGCACGTCCGGTTGAGCTCGTGCAATGCCGCCAGGAATGGTGCGGGCGCCGGCTTTCCTACGTGGACGTCATCCGCACCCACGACCGCACTGAACAGCGATCGCACCCCCTCGCGCTCCAGAACCGGCTCGATTTCCTCTCGAAACGCGCCCGACGCGATCGCGAGCATGCAGTGCCGATGTATCCCCCGCACGGCGGCGGCGACGCCAGGGTACAGGCCGGTGGCCCGCGACAAGCGCGCGAACTCGGCGCGCTTGTTCGCCACCAGGGCGTCAAGCCGGGCGGCGTCGGCACGCTGGCCCGCCTGTTCGCACACGGCCGCCAAGCACGCGCGGTCCGGCAAGCCCAGCAAGTAACGGAAATACATGTCACGCGACAACGCCATGCCGGCTGCCGCGGCCACTGACTGCAGCGCGGTACAGTGAGCCGCCTCCGTGTCCGCGAGCACGCCGTCGAAATCGAAAATCACCGCTCGCACCCGTCTGCCGGCGATCACCGCCCCTCGCTTGACACCCATGAGTTCCCGCGTGTATCGAAGCGTAACGTGATGCAAGAGAGCCCGTCGACAATCCTCGTGGTAGATGACGAGCCGGTGGTGGCGCAGAGCGTCGCTGCGTTGGTGGAACTGGAGACACCGCACAAGGTGCTGGTAGAAACCTCACCCCAACGCGCGGTGGGAGTCGCCAAGGTCAACCGGCTCGATCTGGTCATATCCGATTTCCTCATGCCGGAACTTGACGGCATCCGCTTCCTTCTCGAGATGCGCCGTCTGTATCCAGAATGTACCCTCATACTCCTCACCGGCTACGCTGACAAGGAAAATGCCATCCGCGCCATCAATGAAGTTGGCATCTTTCACTACATGGAAAAGCCATGGGACAACGACGACATGTTGACCATCATCCGCACCGGCCTGGACAAGCGCTTGCAGCTGCACCGCTTGCACGAGCGGGCACGGGAGCTCGAGGCGCGGGTGCAGCGCCTGCAGCAGATCAACGAGGAGCTCGATCGGCAGTTGAAGGCGGCCCGGGGTCCGGCAGCCTGACCGCAGCGGCGCACCTCGCTCAACTCGTCACCGCACAGGGCGCAGCGATCAGGGCGGCTCGAACCGCTCTGGGCGCTGCTGCCGTTTGCTCCAGCGCCACAGTCGCGTCTGACGCTCCGCCCCCTCGCCATCGAGGGCGCAGTACACGAAGTAAGCGTCTTCGCTGACGGGCACCCAGGTGCCAACATTGATGTAGGTGACGTGGTCGGGCAACGGCCATCGCCCAGCGCTGTGGGAATGGCCGAAGATCACACAGGGGACCTTGAACAATGCGGCAATGCGCTCCGCGGTGCGATGGAGCTGCGCCGCCTCGGTGACGCGGCGGAAGCGGAGGGCCCCGACGTACCCGATCAGACTGAGCGCGCCGAGCGCACCCACCACCGCGAGCAGGCCGACACGGGCAGGATACCAGATCAGCACGACGGCAACGATCAGGGCGAGGAGAACGCCGCCGGCGATCAAGTCGAGCGCCAGGAAACGTGCCATGGCCACAGGGAAACGCATCACCGGTGTCGCGTGCATCGCGTCAACGGCGGCGGCGGTCCCGGGCGGTAGGCCGTAGCGCTCGTCGGTTGCCGCTAGGCGCCGCTCGTGCTCAGCGCGCACGGCCCGCTCGGCCTCAGGGTCCGACCGCCCACTCTTGGCCAAGACCCGGCGCACCATGCCCGCGTACAGACGCAGCGTGCGCGGGAGCATCGATACATTGCCCCGCACCACCCAGCCAATGTATTCGCTGACGGATTTGATGTTCTCGGCGGCCATCGCGTTCATCATCTTCATCTGGTTGGTGAAGTAGCGGATGGACAGTTCCGCAATCGACATCTGGATTCGCGTCGGGCATTCGGGCACGACCGGGTTGAGGAAGTATTCGAAGGAACAGAAGGGATCGTACTGGCAGCCGTGCTCGACGTAGAGCAGGTTCGGCACGTACACGAACCACTCCGGAAACTGCACCCGTTGTGCGACCGCGTCCTTCATGTGCATGTAACTGATGTCGGCCGGGTGATGCTCGGCGATCAGCCGGCGGAAGTGCGCCTGCACATCCGGCCAGAACATTTCGGAGTCATGGTTGCCGCGCAGCACGGCAATCGAGTTTCCCTCGGCCACGAACCGCGCCAGCGCCAGCAGCAACTGCGGATGGCTGCTGCGCAGAATCGTGTCCAGCTTCCACCGTGACTTCTGTGCTTCGGTGCCCGCCCCGTACCGGTACTCGCTGTCGATGAACGTCGCGCCCTGCAGGAGCCGATCGTTCGGGTCAGGCAGGTCGGTAATGTAGAGGAACTCGACGAAATCGCCGCCGATGATTAGCGTCCACGGGCGGCTCGACGAGCGGTGCACTCGATAGTAGCGCAGAAAATCCGCGAACTCCTCGTCGAAGTGGTACAGGCCTTCGGTCGGGTTACTGAACCCGCCGCGCAAATGTAGATCACTGACGATAAGATAGTCGGCGGGCACGTCCATATCGTTTGCGCCCTTATGGCTCTGGCCGGTTGCCGGATCAAGTAGCGCTCGGCTTGAGCTCCGAAGCCGCCGCCTCAGACGGCAGGAAGGACGAGGCGGACGATTGCCCCCGCCCCAGGGGCAGTGAGGATCTGCAACTCGGTGCCGAGTGCCGCGGCCCGTTCGCGCATGCCGCGCACACCGCTTCCCATGACCGTGTGCCGGAGGTCGAAACCCGCTCCGTCATCGACGATCTCGAGCACGGCCGTTGTCTGCTGTCGGGAGAGTCGAACCACCACCCGCTTCGGTGCACCGTGTCGAACGGCATTGGTCATCGACTCCTGCGCCACGCGATACACGTCGCGCGTCGCCCAGTCAGGCACGGGAATTTCCGGCGGCAGATCGACCTGCACGGGCGTGCCGTACGCGCGGGTGAGGAGCTGCGCATGTGCCGTGACCGCTGCCGTGAGCGAAACTGTACTGAGGTCGGGAGGCTGGAGGTCGTTGACGACACCGCGGAGGTCGGTGGTGATGCGCACGAGGTCGTCGATCATCGGCTGCAGATCCCCAGACGAGCCCTTTCGTACGCCCTCGATTCGCAGCTTCACTGCGATCAGATCCTGCAGGACGCTGTCGTGCAGCTCGCGCGCCAGGCGGTGGCGTTCGGCGTCACGGGCCGCACCCGCTGCGCGCCGGCGCCCCTCGCGGGCGGTCTCCACCTGGCGCTGAATTTCGCCGAGCGAGCTGGCCATGACATTGATCGACTCGGCCAACATGGCAAATTCGTCGGAGGAGGCGATTTCGACACGATGGCTGAGATCACCCGTGGCGATCACGCTCGTGGCACCAGCGAGCCGCTCGATGGGGCGAATAAGCCACCGCCGCATGGCAACCATGAACGCGATCGCTTGCCCGACACCGGTTACGATCAATCCGAGTACGAGGGCAGTGGCCAGGCGATCGATCCAGCCGCGGCGTGCCTGCAGATGCGTCTGGAAGTCCCGGTACCGCTGCGCGAGATTTTCCATGGCTTGCCGTGCTGCGGTTAGATTGCCCCGTGCGACAGCGGCACGCGCGCTGTTCACGAGGGTGCGTTCGGAGACGGTCTGCACAAGCGCTTCCACCGCCGCCAAGCGCCCTGCCCCACCGGTAGGCGCTGTATCCAGAAAGCGCTGCACGAGTCCTTGTTGGTGCTGGTTGAGGGCAAAGTCGTTGAACAGCCGTTCCCGGCTCGTGTTCAGCCAAAAGAAGGCAACGCCGATGAGAAAGGCCGTCTCGACGGGTCCGAGGAGTAGCAACGACAGGCGCAAGCGCACTGACGGACGCGGCGGGGAGTCGGGCGCGCGGCGCAAGGCTGCCGCAGTCAGGAGGGGAAAGATGGCTAGCGGTGCCACTAGGACCACCGGAGAGATCGCACGGTGCAGGACTGGGTACGCCACGAAGATCGTGCCCGCGGCCAGCCCCGAGATGAGGATCCCCGCCAGCGCCCAGCCCAAATCCCGACGCGTGCTCGTGCCCTGACCGCTCAACCGGTAAATCAGCAGTCGCGCGAGGTACAGCAAGAGCGCGTTTGCGAGCAGGAGATAGACTGTGTACAGGAGCGGCAGGAAAAGGGAGGGGCCGTCCGCGAGCATGTAGAAGGCCAGCGCGACCGCCATCGCGCACCCGTACAGAAGCAGCAGCGCCAGCCGGCGCCATTGGGAAGGGTACCCGATCGGTTCGGGGAAGCTGCTCGCGAGATGGAAGAGCGCCGCCGGTGCGACGCTGAACGCCGTAAAGTAGACCGTGCCGAACCAGTACGGGCCATACAGGTCGCCGCCGGTGAGGAGGACGAGGGCCGTCGCCTGGCAAAACACGAAGAAGGCGGTAACCGCCGGCGCCATGACACGGTGCCGCCGGAACGCCCACCAGCCGGCGAGGGCGAAGCAAACCCCAACCGCGAAGTAGGTGCCGTACACGGCGAGGTAGTCCGCAAGAGTGAAACGCTTGATGGTCACTACCTCGCTGAACACGTCCGCCTGCTTGCGGAGCCGGTAGGTAACCGGCGTCCCAACGGGGAAAGTTGCCGCGCGGCTCTGGATTGCTGCCCCGTCCGCGACGGGACGATTTTCGATGCCGACGATTTCGGCGAACAAGATGCGCGCCGTCTTGCTCAGCGACCAGTGGGAGCGTCCAATGGACACGACGATCCGATTCTGCAGGACCAGAAACCCCGGGAAGGGTTGTCCGATGCGCGACACGCCGTTAGCGACGCAGATGCCGCCGATGGTCAAAACCGCAATCACCACGGCGGTGGCACCCCAGCACACCAACGAGCCCGCGGAGGGCGCCCCGAGCGGTGTATGATCCTGGCGCTGTGCGGCAGTCTGGCGGCGGCGCTCTTCCTGATCGGTGCGTTGCGCGTTCACGGCATGCTCGCGTGGGCTGTGTGTGCACCTCTAGTGCTTGCCAGCCGGCGGGCGCAAGGGTGGTGGGGCGCTTGTGCTGTTGGCGCCGTTTTCGGTGCCGCCGTCGCCGTGGGTGGGAGCGTTCCCTGGGTGGCCGCCGCCAGCGTCACGTATTTCGCCCTACCCCGCTGGCTGGCACTGGCGACCAGTGGCGTGCTGGGACTTCTGTGCGGGGGGGGGAACGCGGGGACCTTCTCCTGGGGGCGGGCGGCATCGGCCGGCCTCGCGTGGCGAGCCAGGTTCCCGTCGGGGTTCCCGCCTCCAGGATGCCGGCCGGCATTCCCTCGTAGAGGACCTTGCCTCCCTCCGGGCCGGCGCCCGGCCCAAGTTCCACCAGCCAGTCTGCGGAGCGCAGCAGAACCTCGTGATGTTCCACCACCCAGAAGGTGTGGCCCTCGCGGGTCAGCTTCCGGAGCAGGGCCACGACCCGCCTGGCCTCGGAAAAGGGGAGCCCCAGGCAGGGTTCGTCGAGCAGGAACAGTTGTTCCCGGCCGCGGCGGGCGGCGGCGAGCGCGCGCGCGAGCGCGATCCGGCTGCGTTCGCCCAGCGAGAGCCATCGGCCGCGTTCGCCCAGGCAGCGATCCCCCAGTCCCAGGGCCACGAGGTGGCGGACCAGGTTCCGCAGGCGGGGATCACCCGCCATGCCCAGGCGCCGTTCGATGCGCGCCAAGGGGGTGGAGAGCCATTCCCGGAGGGGGCGGCTGCGCAGACGGACCTCCAGCAGGTCGTTCCGCAGCCCGAGGCCCCCGCAAACGGGACACTCGACCCCAAAGGGGTCGCATCCCCTGCCTTGGCAGCTTCGGCACCCCCCCTGGCGCGGGCGGGCCACGAAGTCGGCGGGGGCAAGGCCGCGGATGCGCCCTTCCTCGCCGGCTGCGAAAGCGCGCCGCAGAAGCGACCAGGCGCCCGAGAGCGTGGCCACCGTGGAGATGGACGCATGCCGGAGCGCGCGTTGAAGGAGGACCGTCACCCCTCCGGGCGGAAGGCGGCCCCGGAAGTTCGTTTCCCCCCGCAGCCGGGGGACGAGTTCCTCCTCGAACAG
>JBHHYR010000121.1:0-11910 GCA_046757585.1 Binatia bacterium
CCACCATCACCGCCTGCTGCTCCTGCATGAACTTGATCACGTCCTTTGGAGTCATGCTCCCACTCCTCCTTCTGCGTCGTTTTGATGGGTTGTGCCGTTTCCGGCAACGTTTGCTTGTGTTCGGCGTGCCGCGGGGATTCCGCTTAGACGGCATCCGCACCTCGTTCGCCCGTACGGATGCGCACAACTTCCTCGATGGGCAGTACGAAGATCTTCCCGTCACCAATGCGGCCCGTTTTCGCGGACTTCGCGATGGCCTCGACGACCTGTGAAACCATCTCGTCCGTCGCGATGATCTCGATCTTCACCTTCGGCAAGAAGTCGACGACGTACTCAGCCCCGCGGTAGAGCTCCGTGTGGCCCTTCTGCCGCCCGAAGCCTTTCACCTCACTCACGGTGATCCCTTGGATCCCAATGCTGCTCAAACTCTCCTTCACCTCGTCGAGCTTAAAGGGCTTGATGATCGCTTCGACCTTCTTCATGCTGCCTCCTTTCTGGGAGACTCGTCCATCGGTGAATCGCGATGTTTCTTTATGCCAGACGCCTCGCCCTGTAAAGGCATCCCGCTGTCGGATGGTGTACGCGGTCTGCGCGTAGCGGGGGGCTGCAGCCCCGCACCGTCATCTCCCACCCTGCTGGGGCCAGGCCGGAAGACAGCTCAGCTACGGATATGAAACTTCGGCTCCACACCGCGCCGCAGGCGGGTCAGGTTCACTCGGTGCCGCACGAGGATGAGGGCAGTGGCGGCAAGCGCGGCAGCCTCGAGCGGTCCCGGATAGCGCAGCGCCGCAACAGCTAGCGGCAGGGCAGTAGCAGCGAGCATCGAGGCCAGCGAAGCGTAACGGGTGGCGGCGGCAGTCACCGCAAACACCGTTGCACTGAGCAGTGCAGCGGCGGGTGTCAGCACCAGGAATACGCCGAACGCCGTCGCCACACCTTTGCCGCCGGACAGACGCAGAAAGACCGAAAAGACGTGGCCGAACACCGCCGCGAGCCCTACGAGTGCAGCGAGCCACGGATCTGGCCCTATGCACCGGCCCACTAGAGCGGGAAGCGCCCCCTTCGCGGTGTCTCCCAGCAATGTCACGATAGCGGGCCAGCGGCCAGCGGTACGCGCCACGTTCGTAGCGCCAATGTTTCCGCTGCCCGCCCTCGTAACATCAATGCCGGCCCAGCGCCCCGCCCACACGCCGATGGGTAACGAGCCGCAGAAATACGCTGCAACCATCAGCAGGACAGCCCACATCGCAGTCACGAGCGGACACGCCAGCGCCGCCTACCGAACGACTTAAGTCACCCGCTCGATTGCACGCCGTCCGACGCGCCACCGCAGCCGGGCGACTGCCGCCAGACGGGACGGGGGAGCACGGCGGTGTCACCCGCCGTTCTTGCGCACGAACGCCGGAATCGAGAACTGGTCCTCGGGATCCTCGGCGATGGTAAAGTTGTCGCCTGCCGCCTGCTTCCCCTTCCTGGCATCGACCACGGACTCGTTGCGTTTGTAGGTTGGTGATTCGAGATCGTCGATGATCGTGCCCATACGCACGACTGGCCGCGTCCGGTCGCGCGCAACGGGGCGGGCTGGTGTCGTACGGAGACCCGCACTCGGGAACTCCCTGGACAGGCTGAAGCCCGGTCTCTTCGCGTCGCGCTGCGCTTCCGCAAAGCCGGTGGCAATCACTGTAATACGAATTTCGTCACCCATTTGTTCATCGATAACCGCGCCAAAGATGATGTTGGCGTCCTCGTGCGCTTCTTCCTGGATCAGCGTAGCGGCCTCACTCACCTCATGGAGTGACAAGTCATGGCTACCGGTGATGTTGATCAAGACACCCTTGGCACCGTGAATGGAAACGTCTTCCAGCAGCGGGCTCGCAATGGCCTTCTGCGCTGCTTCTACGGCGCGGTTCTCCCCATTGGCGCTCCCCGCTCCCATGATCGCCATCCCCATTTCCGCCATGATGGTCCGTACGTCCGCAAAGTCCAGGTTGATCAGGCCGTGCACGGTGATGAGATCAGAGATTCCCCGCACCGCTTGCAGCAGGACATCGTCGGCTCGTTTGAACGTCTCCAGCAACGAGGTGTTGCGGCCCGCAACCGCCAGCAGGCGCTGATTGGGAATGGCGATCAACGTGTCCACGGCCTCCTTCAGATCCTGGATACCATCCTCAGCCTGACGCATGCGCTTCTTGCCCTCGAACTGGAAGGGCTTTGTCACCACCGCCACCGTCAGCGCACCCAGCTCCTTCGCAATACGGGCGATGACCGGCGCCCCTCCGGTACCGGTGCCCCCACCCATGCCGGCGGTGATGAACACCATGTCCGTATCTCCCAGGTGTTCTCGGATCGCTTCGGTGTCTTCCAGCGCCGCCTGTCGGCCAATGTCGGGATTGGCGCCGGCGCCGAGCCCCTTGGTCGACTGCGCGCCCAGCTGCGCCTTCGTCACGGCTAAGCTTGCCCCGAGGGCTTGCATGTCCGTATTCGCTGCGATGAACTCGACGCCGGGCAAGCCGGAAGAAATCATGGTGTTGACGGCGTTGCCGCCACCCCCACCGACACCGACCACTTTGATACGGGCACCCAGCCCCTCTGCCTTCCCAACCAGCTCAATCATTACACCCCTCCCTCCAGCGAGGCTGCGCCTCGCGTTGACATCTGACCCTCGACCGGCCACGGTTCGTCGCAGATGGTATGCCTTACGACCTTGGGATCTGGACTCTCCATAGCGTCAGAAGAACACCTCAGCCCACCCCTTGAGACGCTGGCGTACTCGGTGCATCAGGCGGGCATCGTGGCGGCGCACGGAGACATGGTCACGTGGCCGGGCGCCGTATTGCACTAGGCCAACGGCGGCGGCGAAGCATGGCCTATTCGCCGGTTCACCGCACCCGTTGCCCGCACCCTCGGCAGCAGCCAGGCGGAGCGGGAGGCCGACACGCACCGGAGCTTCGAACACCTGCTCAGCTAACGGCACCACTCCTCCGAGCAGCGCGGCACCGCCCGTCAACACCACTCCGGACCCGAACCCCTCGTCGAACCCGCACTTGACGATTTGCTGCCGTGCGAGCGCCAAGGTTTCCTCCACCCGCGCTTCAATGATCTCGCTGAGCAAGTGCCGCGACAGCACGCGCGGCGGCCGCCCACCGACACTAGGCACTTCCACTGACTGGTCGCGACTCACTGACCTGGCCAAGGCACATCCACTGCGTAGTTTCAGCAGTTCCGCTTCCCGAAATGGGGTCCGCAGGCCGGCCGCGATGTCGCTGGTCACGTGATTGCCGCCCACGGGGAGCACCATCGTGTGTTTCAATGCGCCTTGATGAAACACGAGGACGTCGGTGGTACCGCCTCCGAGATCCACCAAGGCCACGCCAAGCTCCTTCTCCTCTGGTGTCAAGACAGCTTCCCCCGCCGCGAGCGGCCCCAGGACAAGGTCGGCGACATGGAGGCCGGTGCGCTCGCAGCATTTCATCACGTTCTGCGCGGACGCAATCGCGGTGGTCACGATATGCACCCGGGCCTCGAGGCGAACGCCCGACATCCCCACGGGCCGGCGGATGCCGTCCTGTCCGTCAATCACGAAGTCTTGGGGTAAGACGTGGAGGATGTCACGATCGGCGGGCAACGCCACCGCGCGGGCGGCCTCCAGCACGCGATCGACGTCGCCCTGATCGACTTCCCGATTCTTGATGCCGACCACACCATGGCTATTGAAACCCCGCACATGCCCGCCACCAACACCGGCGAACACGCTGTGAATCTCGCAACCAGCGGTCACTTCGGCTTCCTTCAGCGCCTCCTCGATTGCCTGAACCGTTGCGTCGATGTTCACCACGACACCCTTACGCAGGCCATCGGAAGGAGCGGTGCCAACGCCAGCAATCGACACGACGCCGTCTCTCACGTCACTGACCACAGCAGCGACCTTGGACGTACCGATATCGAGTCCTACCAGCAGCTCCGACCTTTTAGCCATCACCTTGGCTGCACCGCTTTCTCACGTCACTGCTCCCGCCGGCTGGCCTCGCCCCGGCCGTGAACGGTCCTAAAGAACGCGACCGCCTTCCTAGACGCGCAGACCCCGTTTGGAAGCGCGCACGGCGGCAGGGTGACGTTCGACATCACGCAGCCTCACGACAACCATGTGCCGGAAGGACACATCGACCGCAGCCAACCGCCCCACCTGCCCCTTCCACGCCGCAAGGACCCGCGCTGCGCGCGCGAGTTTCTCACGCCAACCTCCCCACCCCAACACCACCGCTACCGCCATGCGCAGGGGAAATATCGTGATACCTCGATGTTGATCCACATGAATTTCGGAAATCGCAAAGCAGCTCAGGCGCTGGCACCACCGCAGCAACTGCAGCGCGCGGTGAATCCCGAGGGGCGCGAAACCACGGAGACCCGCATCATGCTCTAGGCCCGTGATCACTGGAAAGTCGGGGGCGTCGTCGTGGCGCAGCGGGCCCAGGATGCGGCCGGCGGAATCGACATAGTTGAGCCGGTCCAAGCGCAGGATGGCCACCGGAGCCCGTTCCCCGACAGCAATCACCACCCTTTGGGGAAACGCCCGCTCAACGCTGGCAGCACGAATCCAGGGGTGACGTTCCAAGCGAGCTTGGAGTGCGCTGGGCGACACATCCCATAGGCTCATTCCCCGCCGCAGGCCAACCCACTCCAAGATGTCCTGTCGGCTCAGCCGTCGATTACCCTCAATGTCGATCTCCGCAACCGCGAAGTACGGGTGCGCTCTGACCCGTTGCACGCACGCCAACGCGACATACCACGCCGCGACGACCAACGCGGCACCGCACGCTGCGCTCACCACACCAAGCCCCGCACGCCGTCTGGGTCCCTGGCGCCGCCACCACCCTGCCCCTACCGCCATCAGAGACCACGAGCGCGTCATGGCCGACTCCAGTCTCCCACGAGCTTGATCTCCGGCTGCAAGCGTATCCCCTTCAGCTCCCACACGCGGTGGGCGACGGTCGTCATCAACTCCCGCACCTCGGCCGCCGTGGCGCTGCCGACGTTGACGATGAAGTTGGCGTGTTGCCTGGAGACCATGGCACCCCCGCGGCGTTGACCCTTCATCCCGGCAGCCTCGATCAGCCGGCCCGCGAACTCGCCGGGTGGATTCTTGAAGATCGAACCGGCGTTCGGATAACCCAAGGGTTGATGCGCCAAGCGCCCGCGCTTCGCACTGCCACGCCTGGCGGCGATGGCTGCGCGCTCGCCCGCGCGCAGCTGGAGCTCCAGGTGGGTCACCACGAACCCCCGTGGCAGATCCAATCGCCGGTATCCGAAGCGGAGGTCACCGCGCGGCAAACGCTCCAGTTGGCCGCACCCGTTCACACCCTCGACGCACTCCACGATTGCAGCAACTTCCCCTCCGAACGCCCCGGCGTTCATCAGCAGGCCTCCACCCACCGTGCCGGGAATCCCCTCGGCGAACTCCAGGCCGGTGAGGTCACGGGCGATCGCGGCACTGACCAATTGCTTCAGCGGCAGGGCAGCTCCGGTCCGTACACGCGAGCTCCCACCGTTGGCACGCCATTCGACCGAGGCCAGGGCCCGACTCAAGTGCATAACGATCCCACGTACTCCACGATCACTCACCAGGACGTTGGTGCCACCGCCGAGGACGAGAAGCGGCAGATCCGTCGCGGCAGCACATGCCTGCACGCGACGGATCTCCGCAGCATCGGCCACCTCCACCCACACATCCGCTGGCCCACCGATGCGAAACGAAGTGTGCCGGCTGAGCGGCTCCGCGAAGCGGATCCGTTCGCCGAATACTTGCGCCAACCGATGCCGATCCAAGTGCCCCACCGTTCCCACTGCCTCCACCTTTCATTGCATGGTGAATGCCGGTTGTCCTCCCGACAACGTCCGCACCAATGATTCACTCACCTCGTGCACCGGACCGGCCCCCAGGACCACCACGAAATCGCCGGGGCGCAGCAGCGGCTGGACCGCATGCGCCAGGTCATGCCAGTCGGGCACGTAGGTAACGTCCAGATGCCCCCGCCGCCGGAGCGCGTAGTAGAGCATGTCGGCGCTCAGGCCTTCGATGGGTTCTTCGCCCGCCGGATAGATCTCCGTCAGCAGCAAATGATCAGCCGCATCAAAGGCATTCAGGAACTCGCCGAACAAGTCACGAGTGCGCGTGTACCGATGTGGCTGGAACAGGACCACGATGCGGCGCCCGAACCCTTCACGTGCCGCTGCCAGTGTCGCCCGAATCTCCGCCGGGTGGTGGCCATAGTCGCTCACCACCATGATGCCCCCCGCTTCACCGCAGACCTCGAAGCGGCGGTGGATACCGCCAAACTTGGCTAGTGCCCGGCGTGCCGTGTCGAAACTCACATCGAGTTCGGCGGCAACAGCAAGCGCCGCGAGCGCATTGAGCGCCTGGTGGCGGCCGGGCAAGCGCACCATCAGCTCGCCGAGCACGGTTCCCGTCCGTTCGACGTGGAAACGCGTCTCCATACCGCAGACTGAAATGTCCCGCGCGATGAAGTCCGCGTCCGGGCTCGTTCCATACGTGACGACCCGCTTGCGCACCTGCGGCAGCAGGGCACGGATGGTCACGTCGTCAAGGCAGAGCACTGCGGTCCCGAAAAAGGGGACCCGGTTGATGAACTCGAGATAGGCGGAGCGCACGCGATCCATGTCGCCATAGTAGTCGAGATGCTCGGGGTCGATGTTGGTGACCACGGCCATCGTGGGCGACAGCAGCAGGAACGTCCCATCGCTTTCATCCGCCTCGGCAACCATCAACTCACCCTTGCCGAGCTGTGCACTGCTGCCCAGCGCATGGACTTTGCCCCCGATGACGACGGTGGGATCCAGCCCTGCGTAAGCGAGGATCGCCGCGACGAGGGAGGTGGTGGTGGTCTTGCCATGGGTACCAGCGACGGCGATTCCGCACTTCATGCGCATCAGCTCGGCGAGCATTTCTGCTCGGGGAATGACGGGAATCTTCAGTGCTCGCGCCTGGACGACTTCGGGGTTCGAGTACTTGACGGCCGACGAGATCACCACCACATCGACACCGGAGTGCACCGTCTCGGTATGGTGCCCATAGGTCACCTGGGCCCCGAGTTGAGCCAGGCGACGGGTCGCTTCGCTCTCGATGCAGTCCGAACCGCTGATGTGGTGGCCGAGGTTGAGCAGCACCTCGGCAATGCCGCTCATCCCAACACCCCCGATCCCAACGAAATGAATGTGACGAGATCTCTTGAATAGCGCCTCCATCTCACCCTCCCTCCGCAACCTGCCGGCACACCGCCACCACTCGCATTGTCGCGTCTGGCACCGCGAGCTGGCGCGCCGCCGCCGCCATCACCTGCAGCCGCGCCGGCTCGCGTGCCAGCGCCAGCACGCGAGCCGCAAGGCACTCTCCAGTGAGCGCTGCATCAGCAATCACCTCAGCCGCACCGTGCTGCGCCAGGACTTCTGCGTTCCGCCGCTGATGATCGTCCGCAGCAAACGGGTACGGAACAAGGATCGCGGGCTTCCCAAGGAGCGTCAACTCCGCAAGGGTGGTCGCACCGGCGCGGCACACGACGAGATCGGCGCGGCCGTATGCCCCGGCCATGTCGTGGATGAACGGCACGGCTCGGGCCTCTACGCCCAGCGCGCGGTAAACTCCGGCAACCCGCTCTGCATCAGCGGGGCCGGTCTGATGGATCACCCGTAAGCCGGAAAGTTGCTGCTTCAAGATCCTCGCCGCCTCGACCGCCGCCCGGTTGATCGTCTGAGCCCCCTGACTACCCCCAAACACCAAAATGGTAAAGTGGTCCGTTGCTGGTTCAACGCCAGTGTGCAGTTGCCGGACCGGATTGCCCGTCTGTACCGCCCGGCCCGCAGGAAAGAAGCGGGCGCTCTCTGCGAACGCCGTGCAGACGCGCCGCGCAGCGTGGCCGAGCAATCGGTTCGCGAGACCCGGGTGAACGTTTTGCTCCAGCAACACGCTCGGCACACGACGCAGCCACGCAGCCAGGACAACAGGCACGGACCCGTAGCCGCCGAGGCCCAACACGAGCGTCGGCTGAAATTTCCTGATGCTCCGCGAAGCCTGCAGGAGCGCACCGGGCAGCTCCCATGCAAACCTCAACGCCCCACGCCAGCCGCGACCGCGCAACCCACGGATCGCGATCGGCTCGAACGGAAACGGTGTCTGCGGCACCGCGGTTGCCTCGATGCCGTATTTGCTTCCGACGAACAGCACCCGGGCCTCGCCTTGCGCTGTCAGTGCCTCCGCCACGGCCAAGCCGGGGAAGAGGTGTCCGCCCGTGCCACCTCCCGCAATGATCATGCGCATCCCTAACCAGTCATGCGCGAGAGCGCCGCCAACACACCGATCTGCGCCAAGGCACCAATCAACGCCGAACCGCCGTAGCTGAGAAACGGGAGGGCAAGGCCCTTCGTGGGCAGCAGGCCTACCACGACTCCAACGTTCACCACGGCCTGCAGCAGGATGCCCGACGTGAGCCCGAAGGCCAGCAAGCTGGCAAATGAATCGGGATGGCGCAGGGCGATTCGGAATCCGCGCATCCCGATAACGGCAAACAGCGCCAGGACGGCCAGAGCACCCCACAGACCCAACTCTTCACCAATCAGCGCAAAGATGAAGTCCGTGTGCGCCTCGGGCAGAAAGAACATCTTCTGTTTGCTTTCGCCGAGCCCGATGCCGTTGATGCCCCCCGACCCAAACGCGATCAGCGACTGCACCAGCTGAAATGCGATGTCCTGGCTGTACCGCCAGGGATCGAGGAAGGCAAGGATGCGCCGCCAGCGATAGGGCGCCCCGATGATCGCCACTGCCATCACAGGCACCGCGGCCAGGCCGAGGCCGACGAGGTGCGCCAGTCGCACCCCGCCGCCATACAGCATAAGCGCAAGGACCAGAATCAGGATCGCCGCGGTGCCCAGATCCGGCTGCACGGCGATCAGCAGGGCGCAGAGGCCAACAGTGACCAAGTGCGGGAGCACGCCTCGGCTGAACTGCGCCATGCAATCACGCTTGCGAGAGATCGAGCGCGCCAGGTACAAGACGACGGCAATCTTGGCAAGCTCCGACGGCTGAAAGTGAAAAGGCCCGATGCCAACCCAGCGGCGGGCGCCGCCACGAGCGATGCCAATTCCCGGAATCAGCACCAGCGCCAGCACGAGTAACACACCGATTAGCAGCGGGTTTGCGAGCCGTTCGAACCACTGCAGGCGCACGTGTGACACCGCGAGCAGCAGCACGGTTCCGATACCTACGGCAACGAGCTGTTTCCGAAAGAAGACAAACGCGTCACCGTAGCGGTCCTGCGCATAAAAGTAGCTCGCGTTGAACACCATCACGATGCCCAACCCCACCAAACCTGCCGTTGCGAGCAACAGCCACGGGTCAGGCTGATTGAGCCTCGGCATACTGACCTGTGCTCGCAAGCTTGCGAGCGGAGGCAGCGTCTTCATAGCGCCTCCACCAACTCGCGAAATCGCCGCCCGCGTGCGGCGTAGTCCGAAAACTCATCAAAGCTGGCACAACCGGGCGATAGCAACACCGTATCACCTGCGCACGCCTGCTCGGCAGCCTCGCGGACCGCCGCCGCCAGATCCGGCACCAGTGAGTGCGGTACCACGTGGTCGAGCTGCGATTGAATCCTAGGCCCTGCCGCGCCGAAGAGCACCACGTATTTGACGTGGGTGCGCAGCAGCGGGAGGAGATGTGCGAAATCCCCTCGCTTGTCAAAGCCTCCCGCCAGAAGAATCACCCCCTGCGTGAAGCTCGTGACCGACTTTTCCACGGCACCAACGTTGGTGCCTTTCGAGTCGTCGAAGAAGCGGACCCCAGCGCGCTCACGGACGAATTCGAGACGATGTGGTAACCCTCGAGCGCTCTCAAGGGCACGTTGGATCGCCTGGGTCGGTACACCCCAGATGGCCGCCGCGGTCGTCGCCGCCATGATGTTTTCGCGATTGTGTGCACCTTGCAGCGAGACGCCATCGAGCGAAAAGCGTCGTGCCGTGGGCTCGGGCCCCCAGTAGATGAGGGTGTCGCCATCGACGAAGCTTCCGAACTCGACCGGCTCGCGACCGAACGAAATCGCGCCGGCGCGGATGTTCCGTCGCTGCTCCCACACCCACGGGTCATCGCGGTTGAGCACAGCGAAATCACCGGGCCGTTGTCCGGCCAGCATTGCTGCTTTGGCACGGCCGTACTCAGCCATGCCGGCGTACCGGTCAAGATGGTCGGCCGTCAGATTGAGGAGCACGGCTACGCGGGGCCGGAAGGTATAGACCCACTCCAGCTGGAAGCTGGACACCTCGACGACTGCCGCCTGGAAGGCAGGTTCCACCCCGCACGCCTCGATCAACGGCGTCCCGAGATTGCCGCCGACAAACACGTGCATCCCGGCCTCTTTCAGCATCGCACCAAGCAGGGCCGTCGTCGTGCTCTTGCCGTTCGTGCCGGTCACCGCCAGCAGCGGGCAGTGCAGAAACCGGGCGCCGAGTTCAATTTCGCTGAGCACCGGGATGCCGCGGCTCACCGCACGGCGCAACAACACGTGGGATCGTGGAACCCCGGGGCTGGGAATCACCGCCGCGATGTCGCGCAAGAGATCTCGGGCCGTATCACCGATCCTCACATCGATTCCCGCCGGCAGCTGCGCGCAGGCCACGTTTGCCGCACACCGTTCTACCAACCGGACCTGTCCTCCACGACCGACAAGGAAAGCCGCGACGCTCTGGCCGGTTTTTCCGGCACCCACGACCAGGAATCGCTGATCCGCAATTCTGATAGTCATCGGAGCTTGAGCGAACTCAGCGCGAACACGGCACAGATGATCGAGACGATCCAGAAGCGAACGATGATCTGCGGCTCGGGCCATCCCTGCAGCTCGAAATGATGGTGGAGCGGGGCCATACGAAAGATCCGCTTGCGGCGGAGCTTGAACGACACGACTTGAAAGATCACGGACAGCGCTTCGACAACGAAGACACCGCCGACGACGATCATGATGACTTCTTGCTTCGTGATCAACGCGACGAGCGCCAAGGCCGCTCCCAAGGGCAACGAGCCGACGTCGCCCATGAACATCTCTGCGGGATACGCATTGAACCACAGGAAGCCCAGGCCAGCACAGAGCAACGCGCCGCAAAAGACGGCCAACTCCCCAGCACCAGAAACGTAGGGGATCTGCAGGTACGTTGCCAACTTCACGTTGCCGGTCACGTAGGCGAAGACACCGTAGGTGAAGGCACTGGTCATGACCGGGCCGATCGCCAAGCCGTCCAGGCCGTCTGTGAGATTGACGGCATTCGACGTCCCCACCATCACGACCGTGGCAAAGGGCACGTACCCCCAGCCGAGGTCAGGGTGTAGGTCCTTGAAGAACGGGAAGAACAGCGCAGTGCTAAAGTCCGCTTTAACATAAAGGATCGCCGCGGCAGCGATCGCCACCCCGATCTGTGCGACAAGCTTGGAACGACCACGCAGCCCTCTCGTGTCCCCTTGCCGTACCTTGCGATAGTCGTCGAGGAAGCCGATCGCGCCATACGCGATCGTGACCCCGACGACGAGCCACACGTACAAGTTCGTCAGATCGGCCAACAGCAGCGTCGCCAGGATCAGTGAAAAAAGAATCAACGTTCCTCCCATGGTCGGCGTGCCAGCCTTGGAGAGGTGGGTTTGTGGACCATCGGTGCGAATGCTTTGCGCCACGTGCCCCGCGGTGAGACGTCGAACGACCCATGGTCCGAGGAGCAACGAGATCACCAGTGCCGTGAGCGCGGCGAGCAGGGTCCGAAAGGTGATGTACCGGAAGACGTTGAAGACGGAATATGAGACGTGCAGGGGATAGAGCAGGTGATAGAGCATCACGGTGCGCTCCCCGCTCCCTCGAGCAGCCG
>JBHHYR010000122.1:0-11867 GCA_046757585.1 Binatia bacterium
CAGGAAGTGCAGGCGGCGGCGCTGGCCGTCGCGCGGCGGGGCGTAGCTCCAGAGGACGGCGCGATCCGCCCGGCGGGAGGGATCGATCAGGAATAGCTCGTAGGAGGTCTCCCAGCCCGTACGCGGGCTCTGCGCCTGGGTGCGGAGGCTGACCACGATGCGCCCGTCGGGAAGCGGCAGGGGGCGCTCGGCCAGCATGCCCGTCCGGCCCCTTCCCAGCGGGATGCGGTTCTCGACGACGCCGCTCGTCGTGTCCAGCACGGTGACGCGGACGGGGTTGTCCGAGAAGAGGAGCAGGCGGTCCTCCTGCGCGAGGGTGTAGCGGGCCTCGACGCGCTCCTCGCTCCCCTGGGTCGGCACCGAGCGCGTCGGCCGCTCACCTTACGCGCCGATGTCAGGTCCATTGCGGTCTGGGCGCCTGTCCGTGGCACGCCACACCGTCCGGCGGGCCGCCGCGGTACTGTGGACAACGTCACGGACCGCTTGTTGATACAGTTCTAGAACGTTCTGCTACCAGCGGGAGGCACGATAGCTGAACGCCATTTTAGAAGCCGAATTTCTCCCGCGCCGGCCGTGAATACCGGTTTAGAAAAATTTTTCCAAAATGGCATTCGTCTATTGACAGCACGAGCTTAGCCTTTCTATAATCGCCCCGAAACTGGTGGTGGGTGGCTGACCGAGGTGGAGGAAATCTGAGGGGTAGGGAGCGCAAGGAATCGAGGCTCCAAACGAGTACACAAGGAGGTCTCTATGGCAACAAAGAAAGCTGGCAAGACCAAGAAGAAAGCACCTGCAAAGAAGAAAGCAGCCGGCAAGAAGAAGAAGTAAGTCAGCAACATCTAATCGAGGCCATTCACTAGGCCAGAAATTTTCCCCTACCCTCAGAGACGAGCCTGCGGGCTCACCGTTAAGAGGCCTTCCCGAATGCGGAAGGCCTCTTAGCTTTCTGCACCTGAACGGGCAGACCATGATGCGCAACATCGGACATACGACGGTGGAATCGATCGCAGCGGAGAGCCCCAAGTTCACCGCGCCCATGGTGTTGGTTCATGGCCTGTGGTGCACGGCTGCCGTGTGGCGGAAGTTCATGGGCTATTTCGCGCACCGGGGTTGGAGCTGCCACGCACTCAATTTCCGAGGCCATGCGGCCGATTCCGGTGAGCGTGACACCATTGCCCAGCTGCAGCTCGGAGATTATCTGGACGACCTTCGCCAGGTCATTGCGGCCTGTGAGGCTCCACCGGTCCTAGTCGGTCACGACGTAGGTGGGCTGCTGGCGTTGGTGGGTGGGGCTTCTGCCGCACGTGCCGTTGTCGCCTTGGCCCCTTTGGTTCCAGGGGCCCTTGCAAGCAGACCGAACCGGGTCCTTGCGCGTTGGACGGTCCGACTGCCCCGGCTGCGTTCACGTGTGTTACAGCCGCCGCGGGGCAAGTTGCGGCTGGAGTATTTCGGCGCTGCGGTACCCGGAGGCACAACACCCGATTCCGGCCTCGTCGCCCAGCAACTGGTCAGCGCGGAATTCGAATTGTCTGCGAGCCGCGTGCCCTCCCTGGTGCTGGCCGGAGAACGCGATCGCTTCTCCCTGCCAGAGGACGTGGAGCGGCTCGCGCGACGTGTCGGCGCGCGCTTTCAAAGCGTCGAGGGAGGGAGCCATGCGCTGCCCTGGGAGCCGGGGTGGCAGCGCCGCGTATCAGCTATTCATCGCTGGCTCATCCAGGCACTGGGAGACCCTCTGCTCGCGCTCCGCGCAGAGGAGGAACCTGACGCACCGTAAGTCGCCCGTAACAAGCCCGTGGAAGGGACCAGGCTGTGTGACCCGCGCAGCACGGGTGCAACGATTCGCTTTGACACCTGAGTTACGGCTGGAGTAGGAACCAGCGTGGCCGAAAGGTCTGTCAGCCGAGGAATGCGTATGGTCCAGATGGAACTGCAGGCAATGGTCCTGCAGGGGAAATCCTGCGCTGAACAATCGTGGCTTGGGGTGTAGAGGGTAAGCTGCAAGCACCGGCTTACCCTCTCCGTTGTCTCGTGCGGCCATGTCGCGGTGCAGAGACGTGAGTACTTGGACGGTCATCGGCTTGATGTCGGGGACATCGACCGACGGGACCGACGCCGCGCTCGTCCGGTTACGGTTGCGGGCAGCGGACTACGAAGTGCAGAACGTCCGTTTTCGCACGTATGCCTTTCGACGCTCGATGCGGCGCCGGCTCCTTGCTGCCGCGGGAGGAACCCGGTGGCGCGCCGCAGAGTTCAGCCAGCTGAACTTCGCGATGGGCCACGTTTTAGCTGATGCAGCGCTCGGCATCGTCAAGGAGGCAGGTGTCGCTGCCGACACGGTCGATTTGATCGGTTCCCACGGTCACACGATCTTTCACGGACCTCCAGGCGCCCGCCGTGGCATGCCGTCGACCTGGCAGATTGGGGAGCCGGCCGTGATTGCGGCACGCACGGGTATCACGACGGTTGCCGATTTTCGCCCGGCAGACGTCGCGTACGGGGGCCAGGGGGCGCCACTCGTACCGTATGTGCACTGGTTGCTCTTCCGGCACCCGCGCCGTAGCAGGGTGATCAACAACATCGGTGGGATCGCCCACCCCACCTTCCTGCCCGCCGGTGGCGGTGTCGAAGACGTCGTCGCCTTCGATGCGGGGCCCGGCAACATGCTCATTGACGCGGTCACTGCCCGGCTGAGCGATGGACGCCTGCAGTTTGATCGCGACGGCAAGCTTGGTCGCACGGGGCACGTCGATGCGGTGTTGCTTCGCGACCTGATGCGCCATCCGTTCGTGCGCCATCCGTTGCCGAAGAGCGCGGGACGCGAGCAGTTCGGCTCGGAGGTCGTGGAGCGTGTGCTGGTGCGCGCCCGTCGGCGCAGGCTGGCGAAACCCGATGTGGTCGCGACAGTGACGGCCTTTACTGCGCGCGCACTTGGTGATGCGTACCGGCGTTTTCTGCTTCCCCGCGGGCGGATCGACGAGATCTACGTCTGTGGCGGAGGCCGCCGGAATCCGACGTTGATGGGCCTCCTCAGGCAGGAGTTGGCTTTCGCCCGTGTCGGGGCGATCGATGAGCTGGGGATCGATGGCGACGCGCTCGAGGCAGTTGCGTTTGCCGTGCTTGCCGTGGAAACCCTCCGTGGCCGTGCCGCGAATCTGCCCGCGGTCACCGGCGCCCGCGGAGCCGCTGTGCTCGGGAAAATCGTGCCGGGTTCAGTGCCCAGCTTCCGTCGTCTGCTGGTGCGGGGGTCGGACCGACGAGGACTGCGCAAGGTGCGAACAGTGTAGGCGAGGAGCGGTCGCTCCACCGCTCCACGTGCGGACTCGGAGACTGCTGCTACAGCTCCATTTCTTCAAGCCGGTCGTAAAACTCACGCCACTTGGCGTACGGTGCTTCGTACCGGGCATGCTCGTCCGCCCGCGGGTCGTTGCGCGTATACCGCACCATCGAGCGGGCCGCCGCAGCCAGGCTGCCGTGGCCAGCGTTCGCTGCCATCAAGATGGCGCATCCTAATGCCGCACTTTCCGGCTCGCGCGCGACCCGTGTAGGCAGACCAACGATGTCGGTAATGACCTTGGTCAAAACCGTGCTGCGCGTCATCCCGCCGCTCAACGTAAGCTCCGAGGCGGCTCGCCCGATCGTCGTCGCAAGTTGACCGAGATTGGCACGCAGCGCATAGCCGATGCTTTCCATGAATGCACGCACGAGCGTCGCCCGGTCAGGACGTACATGCATCGCTGGGAACGGAAACAGGACACCTCCTGGCCGGTTGAAGCGCATCTTGATGAGATTGAAGATTGTCGGACCGACAAACATCATCACAGGTGGAGCGAAGCGATCAGCAGCGAGGCGCTCCCCGAGTGCGTATAGTTCGCCAGGGGGTAGCCCGCCGCTGATGAGGTCGAGGAGCCAGAGATAGGCGTCACCCGTGTCGCCCGCGTTGCTTTCCAACACCCAGCGGTCCGGAACCACGTGGCAGCCAGCCCAGAGGTTCAACTCAGGGTCGAACACGGCCGTACCGGCAACGGTTTGCACGGGTGTGGTCGTGCCGAGCGTCGCGGCGGTGGCGTCGGGCTCCATCACACCGGCACCCAACAGGGAACATTGCGTATCCGCTCCGCCGACGAAGACCGGCGTGCCGGGCGCGAGGCCGGTAGCCGCGGCGGCTGCCGCGCTCAACACACCGACGCGTGTGCCCGATTGGTGGACAGCGGGCAGAATGGCACGCGGAATGTCAAATGCCGCGAGAATGTCCCCGGACCAGCATCGTTTTCTCAGGTCGAACAGCATCGACTCTGTGGCATTGGATGGTTCGGTCGCGAGCTCCCCACTGAGTCGGTACGTGAGCCAGTCGCTGATCATCAGGAGGTGTGCCACCTTCAGCGTGCTGTGTTTGCGGAACCAGAGGTAGCGCGCGATCGGAAAGATGAATGGAGCCGAATGACCGGTGATTTGGTAGAGGCGGGCGTTCCCCAGCAAGTTGAGTATCTCGATTCCTTCCGCGAAGCCCCGGGCGTCGAGGTTGGGCCCTGCGTAGATCTCGGCGCCATGCGCGTCAAGGAATACGCATCCTTCACGCTGGCTGGTCGCCGCGACCCCGACTATCTCTCCCGTGGGAATGGCTGCCTTGGCCAGCGCGGCGCGCACGCAGCGACAGAGGATCTCCCAGAACGCAAGTGCGCTGAATGAAAACTCCTTGACGAATGGCATTTCCGGGTTCGTCCGCAAGTCGTAGCCCCATGGCTCACGGTGCGCCCCAAGCATGTTTCCCGCGGCATCGAAAATGACACACTTGCCGCCGCCCGTGCCGGCATCGAGTGCTACGAACGCAGGCATGAGCCGTTACTCACAGAAAAGAGAACTCAGCCCGCAGCAGTGGTGGAGCCCCGGTGCGCCCGCTGTCATTGAGTGTCTGGGTGCCGGGTGTTCGGTCCCCGGTCCGCTTCGAGCACCTCAGGGTTGGCGATGTGTTGAGGGCGCTCCCCACGCAGGTACGCCTCGATTCCGCCGACCACGATGTCAGTCTGGTGGCGGATGACGTCCCGCGTGGCGCCTCCCAAGTGCGGTGAGACGAGAACGTTCGGCAGTGCGACAAAACGGTTGTCAGACTGCAACGGCTCGTCGCGAAAGACGTCGAGGGCGGCGCCTGCTAAATGGCCGTCGGTGAGAGCGGCATAGAGCGCGTCCTCATCCACGATGGCGGCGCGCGCGAGATTCAGTACGTACGCGCCGCGCTTGAGCCGGCGGATCTCTGCCGCGCCCACGAGGCCCTGGGTTGCGGGGAGAGCGGGGCAGTGAATAGTGACAATGTCCGCGTGCTGCAGTAACGTGTCCAAAGAGGCCGCCTCGGCGTTGTGCGCAGCGAAGACGCCACCGGAGACGTACGGGTCGTAGGCGATGATTCGGCTGCCGAACCCATTCAACCGCCTGGCGACGGCGCGCCCGATCGATCCGAAACCAATAATCCCAACGGTAACCCCACCGAGCTCGAATCCCCCATACCGCTCGTAGAAACCCAGGTAATCTCCGGCGCTCTGGAAGTGCGTTTGGCCTTGCTTGAGGAGCGTATTAACCGTGAAGACGTTGCGTGCCAGCGCCAGCATGTATGCCAACGTGAGATCCGCCACCGCCTCTGCGTTGCGTGCCGGTGCGAACAGGACCGGGATGCCGCGCTTGGTTGCGCGTTCGATCCCAATGTTGATCGGGTCTCCCCGGCAACAGCCGATGAGCACGAGGTTGCACGCATCGATGACCTCCTCGTGCACCAGGTCCGCCTCGACGATCAGCACGTCAGCCCCGGCGGCCTTGATTCGCTCGGCGAATTTCCGCCCGTCGAAGTAAATCCGCTTGCTCGTCCGCCAATCGTCGTATTCCACTTCCATGTGCTGGCGTAACCGGGCGAGGCCGTCGGGATGGAACGACGCAGTGATCAGTGCCTTCATGAAGTCCCCTCTCCCTCATGGTGCACCAGCAGTTTCTGCACGAGGCTGATGATGTGGGCGCGGACACGCTGGCGTACCCCTGGCGTGTAGACGCTCCCACCCAGGAGGCTGGTGAAGTGGCGGCTGTCGAGCAGGAAGAGCAACAGCACGCTGTGGACACTGAACATGAATAGCTGGGAGTCCAGTTGCTTGAGTCTGTCCCCGTTGAGTTCCTTCGTCCAGCTCGCGAAGAGCCGCCAAGCGGGCACCAGGATGTTCCCTTCGATGTCCACGTCGCTCTGCTCGTCCTCCAGGAGACGGCGCACCAGGAGTTTGGGGACGTTGGGGTGGTCCGCGAAGAAGTCGAACAGCGTACCCATGGCTTCCTCGATCACCTGTCGGCCGGGCGTGACCTCGTCGGCTCGCGCGGGGATCGAGCGCCGCACCAGATCGAGGATGCGGTCGTAGATACTTTGGAACACCGCGAAATAGAGCGTTTCCTTTGATTCCCAGTGATAATGCAGGCTGGAAATGTTCACGCGTGCCCTGGTAGCAATCTCGCGTGTGGATGCCCCTGCGAAGCCCTTGGTAGCAAACACTTCCTCAGCGGCCGCGAGGATCCGAGCCTTTGTCGAGGCCGGAGCCTCGCGTGCCTTGTCGAGCGCAGAGCGCATTGCCGTGATTTAATCAATTGATCCAATGTCCTCTTAGGGGAGGCACGACGCGGTTGTCAAGAAAACGCTTGGAACTTATGCTTGCAAAATGATGAGCCGGACCCATGGGTACGGGGTACGATGCCTGGGGGTAGGGGCGGCGCTGGCCATCGCGGCGCTGTCCGGCTGCCTCACTTCCCAAGGCCCGGCCCCACAGCTTGTCGGTGCTGTCGCTCTGGCCCCCGCTGCCCAGGTCGACACCGAGCCTGAACGGTGGATATTGGTGCGCAAGACGCAGCGGACTCTGTCGCTGTACGAGGGAAAGCGTGTGCTCAAGACGTACCCCGTCGTCCTGGGCAGGGATCCGGTGTGGGCGAAGCTGTATGAAGGTGATCACCGCACACCGGAAGGCGAGTATCACATCGTCAAAAAGTATTTTCACCCGTTCTGGGAGCGCTTCATGCTGCTCGATTATCCGACGCCTTTCAACGAGACGATTTACGGCTGGAGCCGCCGCAATGGATTGCTGCCGGTACGCGGCTCTGGCGTGCCAGACATCGGGGGGGCCATCGGCATACATGGCACGGCAGATGATGGCCTGAACCGCCGCGGGATCAACTGGACGGAGGGATGCATTTCCCTGCTCAGTCATGACGTGGATGAACTGTACGATCTGGTACCGGTTGGGACACGAGTCGTGATAGGGCGATGAGGCCCGCTTGGAATGCGAAGACACAGGGACGACGAAAGGACGTGGGACGGCCAGGAGGGTGAGGACGATGAGAGCGACGACGATTCCGGTGATGACAGAGAAGACGCGGATATGACGGTGATGGGTGGGTGGCGGTGCCGCTGACTCGATCCCCAGGTATATGCGAGCCGTGATTCAGCGCGTCTCCACAGCGCGCGTGATAGTCGGCAGCCAGTTGGTGAGTGCAGTCGGTCCCGGCTTGCTCGTTCTGCTCGGGATAGCCGTTGAAGACGGGGAGGAGCAGGCGGACTGGTTGCTGGACAAGCTGCTCGACCTGCGCATCTTCGAAAATGAGCATGGAAAGTTTGACAAGTCGCTTCTCGACGTCCGGGGCGATTTGCTGGTCGTGTCGCAGTTTACTCTACTGGCTGACATGCGCAGAGGCCGGCGGCCATCGTTTGCGGGGGCGGCGCCGCCGGAACGGGCGGGTCCGCTGTACGAACATTTCGTCGCGCGCGCACGGGCGCGGGGCATAACGGTCGGCACAGGCAAGTTCGGCGCACGCATGAGCGTTGCGCTGACAAACGACGGTCCAGTGACGATCGTTCTGGATACCCGGGGCCGGTGAGCAGACAGAGGTCGTCATGCCGGGCGCAGGGTTTTACAGCATCCACACCTCGAAGCTGGCATTCCGGAGCGACGGGCGGTGGTATGCGGACGGGGAGCCCGTGACACATGAGGGGGTCGCGCGTCTCTTTAGCCGTCATGTGCGGCGCAAAGCGTCCGGCGGGTACGAAATCTGGATCGACGAGCGGTACCACGCCGACGTCGCAATCGAAGACACGCCCTTCGTCGTCACGGCGGTTGATGGCAACGCCACGGCTGGTCTTTCGGTGCAGCTGAACGATGGTACCACCGAGTTGCTGGACCCGGCCAGTCTGCACGTGGGCGACGGCAACGTGGTGTACTGTCGCGTCAAGAACGGCGGCGAGGGTGCCCGTCTTCTGCGTCCCGCATACTATCAACTTGCAAGGTTCATCGAGGAAACCGCCCCTGGTCGGTTTCAACTTCGCTGTGGCGGCGCGATCTATCCCATCACCACGGTGTGAAATCGCATCAGTGCTGCACGTCGTCTTGGTCACGCCGGAAATTCCACCCAACACCGGCAACATTGCCCGACTGTGCGTCGCGACTCGCTCGCGTCTGCACCTCATCCGACCCCTCGGATTTTCCCTCGATGACCGCTCTCTCAAGCGTGCCGGCCTGGACTACTGGCGATATGTTGACGTGCACGTGTACCAGGACTGGCCACAGTTCCACCAGCGGTGTCATGGTGCGCGAATGCACTTCTTCTCGGCCCACGCCAGGCGAAGCTATCTTGCCGCGTGCTACGCGCCAGGCGATTACCTGGTGTTTGGGCGTGAGACGACGGGGCTCCCGCCCGCCCTGCTGGCCGCACATGACAACGCGACGTACGCGATTCCGATGCCTGACCCACACGTCCGGAGCCTCAACCTTTCCAACGCTGTTTCGATTGTCGTCTACGAAGCACTGCGGCAACTCACTAGTGTGTGATAGGTACTCGATGTGTACCGTGACAAGTCAGCCGGGTTCGACGCTTGACCCAAGGGAGACGCATGATTCACACGGTGCATGACCAGGTCCTGCGTTTCATCAATGATCGCGCGACCGCCGCCTTCGAGTCACTCGCGTTGGCGGTGTTCGCGCATCAATTCGAGTCCATCCCGGTGTACCGACGCTTCTGCGAGCAACGTGGTCAGACACCGTCGACGGTCCACGATTGGCGCGAAATTCCACCAGTGCCGACGCTGGCTTTCAAGCATCTGGAGCTCCGCTGTGGACCGAGTGAACGGACGTTTGTGACGACGGGTACCACGCAAGGCACCGAGCATCGGGGTCGCCATGCCATGCCGGATTTGCGGCTGTATCACGCGGCCGCCGTCGCCGGCTTGAAGGAGTTTGTCTTCCCTGATGTCGATGCGATCCGCATTCTGTCGCTGATTCCTTCCGCGGCAGCCCGGCCCGAATCCTCGCTGGGGCAAATGGTGGACTGGGCGGTGGAGGATTTCGGATGCGCGGGCAGTGGGTTCTACGCGGAGGCTGCGCAAGTCGACGTCACGGGCTTCATCGAAGCGCTCCGATGCAGCGAGCGCGAGGGTACCCCCGTCTGCATCATGACGACCACGGGCACGCTGTTGGGTTTTCTCCATCGTTCCCGCGAAGCAGGATGGTCATTTCGCCTGCCGCACGGGAGCCGCCTGATGGATTCCGGCGGGAGCAAAGGCGGCCCGCGGCCGATGTCGCGCAACGGCCTGATGCAGGCGGTTTGGAGCATCCTTGCGATCCCGAGCTACTTCGTCGTCAATGAGTACGGCATGACTGAGCTGTCATCGCAATACTACGACAACGTCATTCGCGACCGCTACCGGGGCTACCCGAGTCACCGTGCCAAGGTGGGGCCGCACTGGCTGCGCCCTATCATCGTCGATCCGGCGACGCTGTGCGAGGTGCTGCCGGGCACGCGCGGGCTCTTGACACACGTTGACCTGGCCAACGCCGGGACCGCTGTCGCCGTGCTCACCGAGGACGTGGGCTGCGCGAGCAGGGATGGGTTGGAGCTGATTGGCCGCGCGAAGGGTGCCGAGGCCCGCGGGTGCTCGTTGGCCCTGGCCGACTTCGCTACCTGAGGGAGGAGCCGGGCCTGGCGCCCTGCAGCAGCACAAGTTGGCGGGCCCCGGAAGAGGCGGTATGGTGCGCATGTGAACGTTCGCAGCTATCGTCTCCCGGGCCTCGCGGAGCCTACCGTGGTGACGGTTCGGCACGCCTGCGGTGCAGCTGCGGTCGAACTGCCTCAACTGACGCCGGCGCAGCTGCGCAGCGCGATCGACAGGGCCACACGCGCGGTGAACCAGGGGCGGCCCCGTTCCGTTGGCGGCCTGTTGGCGACGCTCGATCGCGTCATCGGTAATTGGTTGCGTCCCGACTATCATCTGCGGCAACTCGCCGAGCAGGTACTTCCGGAGGCGACCGGATTCTCGCCGACAACCGTCCGTCACGGTTTGCCGCTCCTGCTGGCGCCCCTGCGGGGTGAAGCGCTTGGCGCGCTCCTGGATCACGAGCTGGGTAACCGCCTAGTACTCGACCGCTGGCACCGGGGCCGGCGTGCGGTGGGCCCATCCCTGATCACCCACATCTTGCCCGGGAACATTCCTGGCCTGGCAGCGGCACCGATACTGCTGTCGCTTGCGGTCAAGTCGGCCGTCCTGGTCAAGCCGGCTGCGGGCGACCCAATCTTTCCCGTCTTGTTTGCCGCGTCGATCAGAGAAGTGGATGACGAGCTTGCCCAGCGCCTCATCGTGGCCTGCTGGCGCGGAGGCGACGAGGCGCTGGAGCGTGTGGCCTTCACGCAGTCGGACGTTGTCGTGGCTGGGGGGTCAGATGGGGCGATTGCAGCAATCGCGGCGCGTGTACCCGGTCGCTTCATCGGCCACGGCCACAAGGTCAGCTTCGCTGCGATTGGCAAAGAGCGCCTCTCCGACCGTGCGGCGGGCCGGGCGCTGGCCCGCCGGCTGGCATACGACGTGTCTTTGTGGGACCAGCAGGGGTGTTTGTCCCCCCAACTGTGCTATGTGGAATCAAACGGGGTGGTGACCCCAGCGGAATTCGGGGACCTTCTCGCGCAGGCGTTGTCGTACTACGCTCGGCTGTTCCCTCCGAAACGCCTGACCTTCGACGAGCAGGTGCAGGTGCTGCGTTTTCGGCAAGACGCCGAGTGGCGCCGGGTGCAGGGTGACCCGGTCAAGATACTTGCGAGTCCCCACTCGGCATGTTGGACCGTGAGTGTCGAACACGACCCCGATTTCAAGCCGACCTGCCTCAACCGCTGCATCCGCCTGAAGGCGGTCCCGAGCCTGTCGGAATTACAGCCGGCCTTGGCTGCGCACCGGCCTCATCTCGAGGCAGCCGGCCTTGCGGTCTCTTCGAACAGGCTCGTCGATCTGACCGAGATGTTCGGCGGGTGCGGCGTACATCGGATCTGTCCCCTGGGGAGCATGCAGACGCCGATGTTGTCTTGGCGACAAGGCGGCCGGCCACGGGTGGCCGATTGGGTCGAGTGGCTGGTGCGGGAAGAGCAGCAGGGGGCGAAAGTGCCGTGCGGAGCATGAGGCAAGGGCAGGGCACGTTCACCGGGGCGTTTTTTCGCCACGTGTGCCAGACATCCACGCAGCCGCTCGGTATCGTGGTTGCGAAGGCACGCGGCACGAAGATCTGGGACGTTGACGGCCGCGAGTACCTCGACCTCTTGTCCGGGATGGGCGTCGCAAACGTCGGCCACGCGCATCCGGAGGTGGTGCAGGCAATCCATGAGCAGAGCCGGCGCTACTTGCACACGTCAGTGTACGGGGAGATGGCGCAGCAACCGCAGGTCCTCCTGGCGCGCCGGCTGGCTCGGCTCGTGTCGAGTGACTCGTCGCCTGGTGGTCTGTCAGTGACCTACTTCGTCAACAGTGGTACGGAAGCGGTGGAAGGTGCGCTGAAAGTGGCACGCAAGTTCACTGGACGTTCGCGCCTGGTTGCCTTCGA
>JBHHYR010000123.1:0-11509 GCA_046757585.1 Binatia bacterium
CAATCGGCCTTGGCAGTTCCTGTACCGTTCGCCCGAAACGTGAACGTGTAGTCAAAGACAAGCTCCTGGTTGACGCCAGTGAGCTGGCAGACGTTGTCGCTGAGGATGCGAACGCGCGTTTGCACGGTCCCGCCGGCATCCAGCACCAGGCCGCGACCGAGCCGTGCTCCTCCGATGATCTCGATATCGAGCTGGCCATCGATTGCGCTCACCCGATAGGTCGTCGGCCGCAAGTGTTCGAAGGGCACCCCATCCAGGAAGCATATCTGCCCCGTCCAATTGGCGAACCAATCTCCCGATAGCTGGAACGCCACACCTGTCGGCGTTGGGGCCACTGTCGGCGTGTGCGTCGGCGTGCGGGCACGCGTGGGAGTGGACGTGGCGGTCCGCCGGGGCGCCCGCGTCGGCGCTGCCGTGGACGTGTCCGTCGGTGATGCGGTCACGCTCGGAGACGCGGTGGAACTCGGGCTCGGAGAGCTGCCGACCAGGATGGTCTGCGTGCGGGTCCGGGTTGTGGCGGCGGTCGGCGTTGCGGCAGACGACGGTGTGGGCGTGGGAGTCCACCGGGCTGCGAAGGTATCGAAGATTTCGTGCAGGACGGCCAAGAAATCGTGATCCGTGAGGGGCCGGCCGCGGAACGGATCGGCATCAATGCACTCCGGAAACCGGGTGTCATCGCCGGACACTATGACAGCGGCCGAAAAATCAGGGGCTGAACCGCGGCCGTCGCAGTTCGCATCGGCCACCAGCAAGGGCATTCGAGCCGCCGCGGGCATGGGTACGCCGGTGCTGAACCCGCACAGCAGGCCGGCGGCAAGCTGGAAACCGAGCCCCAGAGATCTTTGCCTCCTCCAGGCTGGTTTCCCGGCCTCCCTCATAACTTGTATTCGAGTTTGAACCAGCCCTCGTCGTTGCGCCGGTATTGGCCGACGACGGACTGCGCCCGGCCTGCAATGAACAGGTAGCCCGCCTCTGCAGCAAGGTGGTCCGTGACCCAGTAGCGTATGCGCGGGCGCAGGAACGTATAATCGCTCTCGATGGCGTGCGCCGCTACCAGTTGAGTTTGCAAGGTGTCGGACAGAAAGCTCTTGCGCAGGTTGGCCAGCAACCGGGTCTCCACATCTTCGATCAGCAAATCCACGTTGTTTCGCAAGACGTCCGTCTGGTTGACCTGCAGGAGCAGCAGGTAGCCTGCGTAGACGTAATCGCCGCCAAGTCCCCACTCCACCGCGTCGTGCACCACGAAAGAGGGTGGGAGTGCCACCGGCACGCGCCCCGCTCCGTTCGCGAGGGCGCCCAGGGCCTTCGCGATCTCGCCCGCCAAGGGGCGCGGATCGGTGATGAGAGAACGCAGGTCACGGCTGAAGGGACGGCCGCGGACGAAAGCGCCTTCACCACGCACGGTGAAGCGGTCGAACGCATAGGCGAAATCCGCCCCCCACGCGTCGATGTGGCGGAATTCGGGAACCAACACGGTGGCGCCCTGCAAGTCCTTGACGTGCAGCGGGTTGTTCGGATCCGGATCGGGCACGCCGAGGGCCTCGGCCGTCAAACGAAACGCAGGCGTTACATCGAAGCCGTGAAAATAGTAGAGGGCAAAATCGATGTTGTGAATCAACGCCGAATAGCGCAAACCGATCTCGTTGTTCTCGAGGCGCAGCGCCGGGGTGGGAGCGTTCTGCGTGCGAAAGCTCAGTGGAAGGGAAAAGGCTGGGTTGGAACCGCCGTTCGGCAATGGAATGAGGCCCGCCGGAACCCCGAAGTCGGTTACCGGCACGCCGGCGGGCGGAAACCATCGTTCAGCGTCGCAACGCGCCGCCCCATCCTTGATCGGACAACTCGCCAGAGGGAAGCGATACGGAATGTATTGCGGGACCCAGACGGCAGTCAGCCGGCTCTCCGGCGGCATGAAGGACGCCGCGGGTGGGTAATAGGATGCCTGCAGGGCCGGCACCCCGATTTTTCGCTCCGCCTGTTCTTCCACGAAGGGGTCGCTATAGTCGAGGGGATTGATAAGGTCGTTCGGCTGCCCGCGGTCGAGCTTCCCCCACGCCACCTTTTGCTTGCCAATGCGCAGATCGACGGACGGTAGAAAGACGTCGAAGTACGCCTCGTCGAACTCGACCGCCGGTGAGACATCCTGAAAGACATCGTCCAAGCTATACACACTGGCCCGGTCCGACTTCAGAGTGGGACCGCCGTTCGTCGCAACGGTCGTCGAATCGAACCGCAACCAGTCCGCGAGTGAGACGCCGGCACGTACGCGCAGCTGCTCGCGCGTACGCTCGTGCTTCGTTGCACCGTTCTCTTCGATAACTTCTCGGACTGAGAACGTCCCCTGGAAGGTGACCTGCCGGCCAGCGACAGTTGCTTCCAGCGCCTGGGCGACTGGACTTCCCAGCACGCAGGCGCCAATGACAGCAAGCAGCCCCGCTCCCCTCATGATTCCCCGGCCAGCCTCCTCCACAACCGTACCCTTGCCCCCATAACTTGAATTGGCCTACCTTGCAATATATTCGGACGGTATCTCTTGTGTTCTTGAAGGAGAACAACATGCCAAACGAATTGCTCTCGCGAGGGCTCGACGGTGACATATCCACCGTACATGAGCGGTTCGCGACGGCGATGGAACGCCGCCTGCCGAAGATGCCTCTGGAAACGAAAGAGCGGTACTTTGCCGTCCTGTCGTCGTTGGTGACCAAGCTTGAGACACCGGAGAAGAACCTGCGCGACATCTTGCAAGAAATCATGGCGGAAGCCGCCGGCTACATCCTTCAGGAAATGGGCGCTGCGCGCTGATCGCCCAGCCGCAACGACTCAGGGAGCTTCGGTAGGGGTCGCGGCCTGGGCCGTCGGGACAACGGGGGCGTTTCCGCCAACGACAAAGTCACCGCCGCCACAGGCACCCAGAGCAAGCGCCAGACAGCTCAGCAACACGAGGGTCGCGAGACCGCACGCAATCCACTCAGCCGGGCTGCAACCTGCTACTCGCCGTTGGTGACTCGTGCTTCGCTTTCGCATCGAACCGCTCCTAACACCTTGCATTTGCGCTCCAAGCATCGCCCACACAAGTTAACCGATCTTACACCCAGCGCACAACGTGCCGGCCGTGTCGAGTCCCTTTGCACCTTGCAGGCCATCCTCTAGAATGCCGCCGTGAAGTCCGCGTTCGTACCCCGTCTGGTGAACGGGCCGTTCGGCGATCCGGGTCTCCATGTGAGTCTACGCTGGCAGGGTACCGCCCTGCAGCTGGATCTCGGCCGTCTCGATCGTTTCCCAGCGGCCGAAATCCTCAAGCTCACGCATGTCTTCGTGTCCCACACACACATCGATCACTTTATCGGTTTCGACCGTCTCATCCGCTTGTTCCTGGCCCGCGAGGCGACGCTCTCCCTGTTCGGACCCGCAGGCATCATCCGGAACGTCACTGGCAAGCTTGCGGGATATACGTGGAATCTCGTCGATGGTTATCCCTTCGTCCTCTTCGTACACGAAGTGCACCCCGACCACGTCACCAGTGTTCGTTTGCGCGCTACGGCTGCTTTCGAGGTCGAGGACAGGGGAACGCGGAGCTTCATGGGAGTTCTGCACGACGAGGCCACGTTCAGCGTCCGTGCGGTCCACCTCGATCACAGAATTCCATGCCTCGCCTTCGCCGTGCTCGAGAAGACGCATCTGAACGTGCGCAAAGACGAACTGGCGCGGCTCGGCATCCCTGCGGGACCCTGGCTCAACGTCCTGAAGGACGCGATCCGCGCCGGACAACCGCGAGACGCGGTGATCGCCGCGCAGTGGCGCGAGGGGAGCAACCAGAAGGGAAGCACGTTCCGACTGGGAGACTTGCGCGATCGGCTTGTGCTTGAGACGCCAGGGCAGAAGCTCGTCTACGTCGTGGACACACTGTTCAGCAGGCAAAACGTGCAGAAGATCGTCGAGCTGGCACGTGACGCCGACGTCTTGTATTGCGAGTCCCTGTTTCTGGACGAGGACCGGTCACAAGGCCTGAAGCGCTATCACCTCACGGCACGCCAAGCAGGCACGTTAGCGCGCTGGGCAGGTGTCAAGCGGCTCGAGGTCTTCCACTTTTCGCCCCGCTACGATCGCATGGCCGAGCGCCTATACACCGAGGCGGATGCTGCATTTCGCGGTGAGCTGGAAGACGATGAACCCGTGTAACCAGCCGTCGCGGAGCACCGGAGATGGCGAGCCCGGTTCGTGGACGGCCCCCGCGAGGTCAGCCGGTGGTTCTGTCTGAGGACGCACGGGCTTTCGCCAACCGTCACCGTGTCGCACGGCTGGCGACGGTGAACTCCCAGGCCTGCCCGCACATCGTTCCAATCTGCTATGCGGTTACCGCTGATGCCTTTTATTTCGTCGTCGATGACAAGCCGAAGCGCAGCCGCACCGGCCTCACGCGACTGCGGAACATCGCCGGCAATCCGCAGGTGGCAATCATCATGGACGACTACGAGGACGACTGGACACAGCTGGCGTTTTTGCTCGTCCGCGGACAGGCTGCTCAGGTCACGGATCCGGCCGAGTACACTACGATCCTGGAGGCCCTGCACCACCGCTATCCCCAATACCGGTCGATGGCGTTGGCGTTTCAAACGCACCCCATGATTCGCGTCACGGTGCAGCGCCAACACCTGTGGCGCGCCGAGGAGAGAGGCAGCACCCGCCATGTCGGGAGGTGAGATCGGCCGCGTGTCAGGTCCGTCTACTGGTTCGACCTCGCTCCACCGAAGCGTCGTTTTCCGGAGGAGGCTGCCAGCCCGCTTCCCTGCATTGGTCACACACCGCCACGGCAGCACGTCTCCCGTCACGTTCGACCATGACGCCGTGAATGAGTTCTGTTGAAGCAGTCTTCCCACAGGCACTGCACTGTGCCGTCAGGGTCTTGTTTTCTTTCGCTTTTTCGCTGGGCATCCGCAGCCCATTATCCGCGCACTTGCGAGCGCCGCAAGCAGTGGGCCGGTAGGGGGTTACGACGGCACACGCGGGGGGCGCACGAGACGGACCGACACCGCAGCCGGGGAAGGGCCAGGGGGCTATTCTTCCGCTTCCACGACCACCGTCACGTGCGCGTTGACACCGGCTCCCAGGTGAACGGGCACCACATGCTCGCCCACCGACTTGATCGGTTCCTCCAGCCGAATACGGCGTCGTTCGAGGACAAATCCCTGCGCCGCGAGCGCCTTCTCGACGTCAATGTTGGTGACTGAGCCAAAGAGCTTGCCCTCTTGCCCAGCACGTGCCCGCACGACCAGGCGGAGGGTCGAAAACCGCTCCGCCACGGTCTGCTCCTGACGTTGCTCACTTGCCCGCTTTTCCGCCACCACTCGTTTCTGATGTTCGAGCGCACGGATATTGCGGCGTTCGGCGACGACCGCCAGGCCCCGCGGCAATAAGTAGTTCCGAGCATACCCAGGCTTCACCTTCACGACATCGCCGATGATGCCGAGGTCCGGAACATCCTCCCGTAGAATCACTTCCACTCTTTCGCCTCCTTTACTCGCCGTCGGTATGGAACTGCACGTCAGCGGGACCAGCGCTCGAGCGCCGGAAGTTGCCCCACAGATCGAAGATACCGAGAGCGAGAACCATGGCTGCGACGACATGCTGGACCGCAATGAGCACGTAGCCGGCAATCCGCACACCCCGGGGCAAGTGAAAACGCTCGAGGTAGTAGCTCACGATCGCGAGGCCTTGGCAGAAGTAGCAACCGAGTATAACGATCAAGAGGTTGCCGGCTACCAGCCTCACGGCCGGCGACGGGACGAAGAGCCCGAACCCGGTAGCGATGAGACCCCAGATCAGACCATCGGGCGTGCGCCACAGACGCAGGTTGACGCTGCGATAGGGCCCGACCCACCTGCGAAGCACCATCAGGTTCGCCAGCGTCACAACGGCACCGGTGAGAACCACCAACGCCGGCACGATCGTCAGGAGCCCGCTGATCAGCGTGTCCCGTTCTCCTTCCAGAATGCGGATGTGCTCCGAGGCACCGAACGACTTGTACGTCGAAAGTGCGAGGTCGACGCTATGCGCGAGTTGGGCGCGGGTGGCCTCCACGACGGCACCAGCGTTGCCGTACGCGAGCAGCGACACACAGACGATGCCTACGCACCACGTGGCGACGCCCGCCAGCACGACGCGTTCAAGGGACAAAAATCGGCGAATGCCCGCGCCGAGAACAAGCGTGGGCAGCCCGAACGGGAGCGCAAAACCAGCTCCCGCGACCGCACCGAAGGCGACCGTGACGGCGCCTGTGCTCAGGATGAACCACAGACCGCACTCGCTCGCAGGCGCGCGCGTCGCCAAGAATAGTCCAGGCAGTGGGACAAACAGAACGAGCGGTGTCGCGGCAGGCGGGACGGACACGGCCAAGCCGTAGAGTGCTGCGCTGAGCCCCGACGCCACTGCAAGCTGAACGGCAACCGGCATCAGACGCTGACCGCACTGAACGGCAGCAGTGCGATGGCGCGGGCACGCTTGATCGCAGTCGTCAGTGCCCGCTGATGTTTGGCACAGTTGCCGGTAATGCGGCTCGGGACGACCTTGCCGCGTTCGGTGATGAAGCTCGATAGAGCTCGGACGTCCTTGTAATCGACGTGACTCTCCTTATCCACGCAGAACCGGCACACCTTGCGCCGTACTGGCCCGCGACGCCGAAAGGGACGATCCCTCGAAGACCCGCGTGCGTGCTTCCTGCCGCTCTTCCCGCCACGCATTGCCATGCTCAGCCTCCTTGTTCGGGCAGGGACGCGATGGGCGGTCCCGCTGTCTCGGCCGGTGGCGGGCGACGCGCCTCCCGCCGAGGCGCTGTGCGCGCCTTGGGCGCGCGCACAGAGATGAATCGCAGAACCTCGTCTGCGAGCTTGAGCGTACGTTCGAGTTCCTTGACAACGTGCGGCTTCGCACTGTACTGCGCCAACACATAGGTGCCTCGCGGCTGTTTGCGAATCGGGTACGCGAGGGCCCGCATGCCCCAATCTGCCACGTCGATAACCTGGCCTTCCATCCCTTCGATCAGCCGGCGCACTCCATCGATCGTTTCCCGCACCTGCGCCTCCGGCAGATCCGGGTGAAGGATGAATAGGGTTTCGTAACGATGCATCTATGACCTCCCCAAGGGTGTCGTTGCCGCCAGCGTCTCCCTGCTCGTGCGTACGTTGAAAATGTTCATCGCCGCCTCCTCTCCAGCACGCAGGATACACTCCACGGCATCAGCCGCGCGCTGCGTCATCGTGCCCACAATACCCTGCGTGCCCGCGTCAAACTGAGACAACACGTACGCAGCGGCGTCTTGGCCGCACGGCGGATGCCCGATGCCAACGCGCACACGCGTGAAGTCAGATCCAAGCCGTTCAATAATGGAAGCCACGCCACGATGCCCCGCGGTTCCGCCACCGCGTTTGACGCGGACACAACCAAGCTCCAGATCGAGATCGTCATGAATCACGATCAAGCCACTCCCCATGGCCGGCGGCTCAACGCCGGCCAGCGCCAAGCCGCTCAAGTTCATGTACGTCTGAGGCTCGACCAGCATCGCCGGCACGCCCGCGACCATCCCCCGCGCCACGCGACATTCCGGCCGTGTCGCGTCGAACACCAACCGCCACCGCCGTGCGAGTTCCTCGACCACGACAAAGCCGATGTTGTGCCGGCTGGCTGCATAGATGCTGCCGGGGTTCCCAAGCCCAACTACAACGTGCATTGACCTCGTCAGGTTGCTTCGCCTTTCGTCTCGGGTTCTGCTGCGGCACCTGCTGCTGGCGCGCCCTCTGCCGCAACACCTTCGACCGGGGCCGCCGCCTCCTCGACCTTCACCTCTTCGACGGTCGGCGGCAGCACCGTCACCAAGGTCACATCCGTATCGTAGCAGACCGTCACGTCGCGCGGCACCTGTAGTTCACTGGTGTGGATCGCATCATGGATATTGAGTGAGCTCACGTCTACGTCGATGAACTCGGGGATGTCGCCCGGCAGGCACTCGACCTCGACCTCCCGCTGTACCGGCTGCAAAATGCCGCCGAGCGTCACGCCAGCCGCCTTGCCGCTGAAATGCAGCGGCACACGCACACGCAGCGTCCGCTGCATATCAACTTCGTAGAAATCGGCATGCAGCGGCTCGCCCGTGCTCGGGTGGTACTGCGCCTCTTTGACCAACGCGACCTTGTCGGAGAGGCTCGGGACGCTCGACTGGAAGCGAACCAGGTGTGATCCTTCCAACGCAGACACTTTCTGCAGAAACTCCCTTGCGTCGATCGCGATCATTGTTGCCTGCCGCTTGGGGCCATAGAAGACTGCAGGGATCTTTCCCTCCCGCCGCAGGCGGCGGGCTGGGCCTTTGCCGCGCGTCGACCGTTGCGTTGCTCCCAACTCAACCGTTTCCATACCGGACTCCCATGACCAGCGTTCGCCGAACGCCACTCAGACGAACAGCGAACTGACGGACTCCTCGTAATGCGTTCGCTTGATCGCTTCACCCAGGAGGTGAGCAACG
Organism: Binatia bacterium; assembly: GCA_046757585.1. Classification (GTDB taxonomy): domain Bacteria; phylum Desulfobacterota; class Binatia; order HRBIN30; family HRBIN30; genus JBHHYR01. The sequence continues at coordinate 8,510 of JBHHYR010000123.1, forward strand.
GAGAGGACTTTGATCTTCGGACACGCCCGCGCCTCCGCGCGTAGCGGGATCGTGTCGGTCACAATCAACTCGCTGAGCACCGACTCTTCGACACGTGCGATCGCTGCGCCGGACAGTACCGCATGGGTACAACAGGCTAGAGTCGCGTGGGCGCCGCTCTCCTTCAAGGCGGTCGCCGCAGCGGCCAGCGTGCCTGCCGTATCCACCATGTCGTCGACGAGGACAGCCGTTCGGTGTTCCACCTCACCGACGATGTGCATCTCTGCGACTTCGTTGGGAGAGCTGCGCCGCTTGTCAATGATCGCCAGCGAGGCGTTGAGATGCTTGGCGAATGCGCGCGCGCGCTCCACACCGCCGGCGTCCGGCGACACCACGCTTACCGCGCGCTTGTCCAAGCGTTGGCGCACATAGGGCAGCAAGACTGGTGTCGCGAACAGATTGTCAACCGGAACGTTGAAGAACCCCTGAATCTGCCCGGCATGGAGATCGACAGTGAGCACGCGAGACGCGCCAGCGGTAGTAATCAAGTCAGCCACGAGCTTGGCGCTGATCGGGACGCGAGGGGCGACCTTCCGGTCTTGGCGGGCGTAGCCGTAGTACGGCACCACCGCCGTAATCCGTTTCGCTGACGCCCGGCGAAAGGCGTCGAGCATCAGCAGTAGTTCCATGAGATTGTCATTCACGGGCGTGGCGGCCGACTGGATGACAAACACGTCCCCTCCGCGCACATTCTCATCGATTTCCACTAGGATCTCGCCATCACTAAATCGGCGGACATCTGCCATACCCCGCGCAACGCCAAGGTACGCGCATACGGCGTCAGCCAAGGCGGGATTGGCATTTCCAGTGAAAATCTTGATCTCGTCCTTCACCTGCTCGACCTCACGTACCGTTCACAGACACTGGGCGGGAAGGATTCGAACCTTCGATACCGGATCCAAAGTCCGGTGCCTTACCGCTTGGCGACCGCCCATCAGCTTCCCACGGCCGGGGACCGCTCCAACGTTTGAACAGCTTCTGCCCACAACCCCTGCTCACGTAGCCTCGTGGCGGCTCTTCGTGCCAACCGATCCTCCGGCCATATCCCCACCACCGCCGACCCGCTCCCTGTCATCAGCGCGCCCTGCGCACCCTCGTCGAGGAGTCTGGCCTTGATCCGCAACACCGCGGGATGAAGCTGGGCCGCCGCCGCCTCAAGATCGTTCATCAGCAAACCCGAGATCGGTTCACGACCGCTGACGAAAGTCGGGATGTTAGTAACCGCCTCCGTGCTTGTCAATGACAGATCGACCGCCTCATAGACGCGTTTCGTTGACAGAACACGCCGATCCGAGCACACGACCAAAGAAAGCGTACTCGGAAGCCTAACGGGTGTCACTTCGTCTCCCACTCCCCTAATCCGGGCTGCGCGTCCGTAGACAAAGAACGGGACATCGGCACCGAGCCGAGCCCCCAGGTCGCACAGCTCCTGTGTGCACAGAGGAAAGCCGAGCAGCCGATTCAACGCGAGCAACATCGCAGCGGCGTCACTGCTTGCTCCGCCCAAGCCACTCCCGGGTGGAATGCCCTTCCGAATACGAACGTCAACCGGGACCGAGCGGCGAACGGTTGCCAGAAACAGGGCTGTGGCGCGATAAGCCAGGTTCGCCGGGCCGCCTGGCACCTCGCTCCCATCCACTTTGACGGTCATGGCGCCCTCCGACAGTCCCTGCCGCTGGCGACCAACCCGGATCCATAGCCGATCGTACAAGCTGATGGGGACCATCAGCGAATCCAGCAGGTGGTAACCATCGAAACGGCGTCCGAGGACACGGAGGTACAAGTTGACTTTTGCCGGGGCTAGAATCAATGCATAGAGTCCTTCCATGCCATGCGCTGCGAGCCGCGGCCCATAGGGGCCAGCTCGCCTGAAACGAGCACGCCTGGGCCACATTGAACCTCCAACACGGCTGTGTTACACGGGGTTGCCGTACACCGAAATTCCGCCCCCGTGGTGAAAAGGATATCACACAGGTCTCCGGAACCTGTAGTCCGCGTTCGATTCGCGGCGGGGGCATGCTTCGTGTCCAGCTTCACCTTGATTTCATCATGTCGTTTCGATACAGTCCGCGCGTTTGGGGAGGGTGGTGGTTGTCAGCCACCCTGATAAGGAGGTGGAGATGGAGCTCCCGAAGTGCCAGAAGTGCAACAATGGAGTATTGATTCCACTGTCTGATTACGGGCAAGAGGGAGCCTCCGTTATTTTCAAGGCTTGGGTCTGCATCAATCCGGATTGTGGATTCTCTCTCCGCGTCGATAAGGGCGAAGTCAGCTACGGCCGGAGGATCGAACACAAGCACTGACCTTGGAAGCGGTAAGGCGGTACGATCATAAGCAAGGCGAGCGGGGATGGGGGCAGCGATTCGTTCGGACAGACACAGCGGGCGGAGCGATCATTTGCCAGACCCTCTGTGCCGGCCCCATCAAGCATAGAACCAACAGAGATCCGGCGGCGTCCTACTCTCCCACTGAGCGACCCAGCAGTACCATCGGCGCTGGAGGGCTTAACTGCCGTGTTCGGGATGGGAACGGGTGTGTCACCTCCGCCATAGCCACCGGAAAACGAGAACCTTCACAATTGCATACGGGCCCGGCACGGGAAAGCGTCCTGGTGGGGACAAGAAGAAATAGTGGTCAAGCCGCACGGCCAATTAGTACCGGTTAGCTACACGCATTACTGCGCTTTCACACCCGGCCTATCAACCTCGTCGTCTTCGAGGGGCCTTCAGGGGCCTTACGGCCCAGGGATACCTCATCTTGGGGGGGGCTTCCCGCTTATATGCTTTCAGCGGTTATCCCGTCCGCACATAGCTACCCGGCGCTGCGGCTGGCGCCACAACCGGAACACTAGCGGTGCGTTCCTCCCGGTCCTCTCGTACTAAGGAGAACTCCCCTCAAGTATCCTACGCCCACGGCGGATAGGGACCGAACTGTCTCACGACGTTCTGAACCCAGCTCGCG
>JBHHYR010000124.1:0-11433 GCA_046757585.1 Binatia bacterium
GACGCAGCGTCGAAGTAGCGGCCAGCGTTGAACTGCCGCGCCGCCTCGATGATCACACCACGAAGCGCCACAACCGCGTGCATGTTCGTCGCTCTTAGCCTTGATCCGAAAATAAATGCAAGATCGAACAGCAACTTCGGTCAGGAAGACCTGACCCTGCAACCACGGGTCCCCTCCTTTCGCAGGGAACCTCGCCGAATACGTTGTCGCATTTGTGAAAAGCAATACTACGCCTGCCGAAGCAGTGGGCGGGGCTTGCACGGGACTGGCAGCCGTCTGTCGCCGGTTCTCCTGGGGGCGCTTTCGCTGGCGGGAAAGGCTGCAAATGAGGTAGTAACCTGAGTCGGAAGGAACAACGGTAGTGCCAATCATGTCCGCGCGGCCCCGGAAGAGGGCCAATACCTCGACGGTGGCTCTGCTGGCCAGGCGATCACCTTGCGTGATCGCTTTGATGCTGCTGACCCTCGTGGGGCAACGGGCGGCACACGCTGTAACCTTCACCGTCGACAGCACGGTCGACGCGCCTGACGGGGAGCCGGGAGACGGTACTTGTGCCACAGCTGAGGGAACGTGCACGCTGCGGGCAGCCTTGCAAGAGGCAAACGCCTCTCCGGACCCGGACAGCATCGAGCTGCCCGCCGGAACGTACACTCTGACCAACGCCGGGGCGAACGAAGATGCTGCAGCTACCGGCGATCTCGACATCCTGGGCGACCTGACCATCGTCGGCGCGGCAACGGACAATAGTATCATCAGGGGAAACGGCCTTGACCGAGTTTTCGACGTCGTCGGCCCGGCGGTTGTGACCATTTCACGCGTTACCGTGCAAGATGGCACTGCCCTCAGCGCCGCCGGAGGTGGCATTCGTAACTCGGGGGCCCTCACACTGACGGGCGTCACCCTCCGGAACAACGCGGCCCCGATGGCTGACGGTGGCGGCATCGCCAATCTCGCTGGCGCTACTGTACAATTCACCAATGTGACCGTCAGTGGGAACGCGGCTGAGGCGCGCGGTGGCGGCATCGCCAACTTCAGCGGCGGCACCATTCTACTGCTCAACGTCACGCTGAGCAACAACTCAGCGACCGCTGGCGGTGGCATCGACAATTTTGGCTCCGCGGAGCTGCGGAACACCATCGTCGCGAACAGTCCGACGGGAGGCACGTGCGCCGGCGCGGTTGTCACTTCACTCGGTCACAACCTGGATAGTGGCACGACGTGTCTGTTCAACGCTGTCGGCGATCTCTCGGACGTGGACCCAGGCCTGGGCCCCCTGCAGGACAACGGCGGCTTCACGTTCACACACGCCCTCCTCCCAGGCAGCACCGCAATCGACGCCGGGGACGACCTCGACTGTCCAGCAACCGACCAGCGCGGTGCACCACGACCGGCAGACGGGAATGCAGACGGTACAGCCACGTGCGACATCGGGGCGTTCGAGGTGCAGGGCCCCACACCAACCCCGACCGGCACCGGTGGTCCGACACACACGGCCCCACCGGCTACGCCAACCGGCACGCCGGCACGCACCATACCTACCGAGACGCCGGCAGTATCACCGACGACCACGGCGCGCCCCGCGATTCATCTCGGCACAGCGACGGGAAACCCCGGCGACGAAGTCAGTTTCGCCGCGACGCTGGCCACGGAAGGCGTCACGATCGGCAGCGCGCAGAACGACATCACCTTCGACAGCGTCAATGCACCCATCGCTGCCCGCCCCAGCGGCCAGCCCGATTGCACGGTGAACCCGGGCATCAACAAGCAACCATCCTTTAGCTTTCTGCCGTCACCGTGTCGCCCTCCGGCGTGCACGCTACGCGCGGCAGTCTTCAGCCTCTCGCTTCCCATCAGCCCCATCCCGGACGGATCGACCCTGTACACGTGTACGGTGAGTATCTCGGCAACCGCGCCGCCGGGTGAATATCAGCTGGCGATCAGCCGTATCGCCTTCGCCGATCCCGAGGGTATGCCGGTACCGAACGCGATCGGGAGCGACGGCAAGATCATCGTCCTAGCGCCGACGGCGACACCAACTGCCACTCCGACACCTACGGCCACTTCATCGCCAACCCCGACCGCCACCGTGACGCCGACTTCCACACCGGCCTGTGCCGGCGACTGCGACGGTGGGGGGAGCGTAACGGTCAACGAGCTGCTGAGGATGGTGAACGTTGCGCTCGGCAACGCCCCTGTATCGAACTGTCCCGCCGGAGACCTGGATAACGATCAGCGGATTACCGTGAACGAAATCATTGCTGCGGTCAGCAATGCTCTGAACGGGTGTCCCCTAGCGGGAGGGCCGACCGCCTGAACACCGAGGAGGCGCGGTGGAAACACTGTCCGAATAGTACACCTGCCGCCAGAAGCGGACAGTGTCCGCGCGTGCAGCTTGCTTGACACGCACCGCGGTGATCACTACGGTTCCGATGCGCGATGGGCATGCTGGGGAAGATTGGTCGGTTCGTGACGGGCAGTAGCGTAGGAGCGGTGCGCGAGGCCACAGACGCGTTGCGCCAAGCCTACCTCGACTGCGCCCAGCGGGCCCGCCAGCTCAGTCGCCATGCAGACATGGCCCCACAAGCGTACAGCAGGGCCGGGCTGGAGGAATTGGCGGTGGCCGAACAGGCCCAAGCACAGCGCCTGCGGGAAGCCCTGGAGGCAGCTGGGGCGACCGTACCAACGGCACAGACGGAGTCCCTCCCTGGCGGCGCTCTCAACCACTGGGCACGGCTGGTGCAGGATCTCGAGTCTCACCGATTATCGGCACGGCACTTTCGCCGCCTGGCGGTACGTTTCGCCGAAGACCTCCCAGGTACGGCGATGCTGTTCGATACGCTGTGTCGTGAAGAGCAAATCCATTGCGAACGCCTGCGCACCTTGATCGCGCGGGCAGATCCGCAAGCGCTTGACTGAGTGGCGCGACGCACACACGGCCCATGGCTCGTCGTGCGATTCTGCCGGTTGGTCGTGACGAACGTGGCGATCTGATGAGCATCAATACCATTCGCGAACGGTTGTCCGCTTACCAGCCCCGCTCGGTCGAGGGGCCAGGGTACGCCCGTGCGGCAGTCGCCATTGTCTTACGTGATGGGGTTGCAGGCTCAGAGTTCATCGTCATCCAGCGATCCCAGCGTGACAATGACCCGTGGTCTGGACACATGGCGCTGCCAGGGGGCCGTCAGGCCCCATCTGATGGGGACCTGTTCATGACCGCCGCCCGCGAAACACACGAGGAAGTCGGGGTAGATCTGCTACATTGCAGCGAACTGCTGGGTCATCTCGACGACCGGCGCGCCGGAGGAGGGAGGCTGGACCTCGTCATCACTCCTTTCGTCTGCGCGCTCACCGCGCCGGTTACGTTGACGCCCAACCACCAAGAGGTCGCGAATGCGCTCTGGGTGCCTCTGGCCGCCCTTGGCCGGCCAGAAGCGCAAGGCAGTTATCACGCGACGCCTGACGGCCAGACCGTGACGCACGAGGCGTTGGTGTACCAAGGACACAGGATCTGGGGTTTGACGTATCGGATCTTGCGGGAACTCCTGGCTGCGCTCGGACACAACCCATAGAAACCGAGCGCGTTGACTCCCGAAATCGCTTTCCGTATTGTCGCAACGCTCACATGCGCATACGGTTGCTACCACAGCACGAACAGGTAGAGCTCGACGGGCGGCGGCGTGTTGCTGACGTTCTCCGCCATCTGGGTCTGCTGCCGGGCACGGTCATGGTCATTCGTGGCGACGAACTGCTCATGGATCGAGAGTTCGTCGAGCACGATGACGTGATAGAAATCCGCAAGGTCATTTCCGGTGGTTGAACATGGCCGGGAGCCGGACACATCTCCCCGGCGGCTCGCGGAGCGAGTGGCGCCGCGTCATAGGGGACGCATGAAGTGCAAGCGTTGCCAGGCCAAGGCAGAAGTGCAGATTCGGCATCACAATTCCGCCTTCTGCCGTTCCTGTTACCTCTTCGTGTTTCAGCGACAGGTGCAGCGCGCCATCGAGCACGAACAGATGTTCAGCCCGGAAGAGGAAATCCTGGTAGCCGTATCAGGGGGCAAGGACAGCCTGGCGCTGTGGGACGTGTTGGTCGAGCTCGGTTACCGTACGGCCGGCCTGCATTTGGCGCTCGGCATTGGGACCTACTCGCAGCGTTCGGCGGCGAAAACCGAAGCTTTCGCACGCAGCCGTACAGTGCCTTTGATTACCGTGAGCTTGCAGGAAGAAGGGTTGGCAGTACCGACGCTGGCGCGATTCACCAACCGGCCCGCCTGCGCGGCCTGCGGCATCAGCAAGCGCCACTACTTCGACCGCCTGGCGTTCGAGCGCGGTTTCCCGGTTCTAGCGACTGGCCACAACCTCGACGACGAGGCCGCTCGACTTCTGGGCAACGTGTTGCGCTGGCGGATCCACCATCTGGCGAAGCAGCGCCCGGTATTGCACGCCAGACACGAGCGCCTGGTGCGCAAGGTGAAGCCCCTGTTCCGCATCAGCGAATACGAGACGGCGGTCTACGCCTTTTTTCGGGGCATCGACTACATCGTTGAGGAATGCCCGAACAGCGCAGGAGCCACCCAGCTCGTCTACAAAGACGTGCTCAGCCGCCTCGAGGCGGTCATGCCTGGCACCAAGCTGAGCTTTGTCCAAGAGTTTCTCCGTTCCTGCCAGGCGCAGTTCGCGGGACGCGTTGAAACGCCGCCTCAGTCGTGCCAGCGCTGCGGCATGCCGGCGTTTGGTTCGCTGTGTTCGTTCTGCGGTCTAGTGCGCGAGGTCGCGACCAAGCAGCAGCAGCCGCGGCAGGCGCCACGAAACGCCAACAGCGGCCGTTGAGACCCAACCTACGGCAACACGGATAGACTGTGACATGCAGGCTCCGGGCAGCGAGCGTTTGCAGGCCGGGGATACCGTCCTGTTCCTGGATCGCAAGGAGCGCGAGTATCTCCGCACGCTCCAGCCAGGTGGGCGCGTGCACATTCGTGGCGGTACCATGCAGGCCGATCACCTGATCGGCCTCGAAGAAGGGTCCGTCGTGTGCAACACGGCGGGCGAACGGTTTCTCATGGTCCGGCCGACTTTCGCGCAGCTCATTCCGAATCTGCCGCGGCGCGCCCAGGTCATCTATCCGAAAGACATTGGACCGATCCTCCTCTGGGGCGACATCTATCCAGGCGCCACGGTGGTCGAGGTTGGCGCGGGCCCCGGGGCGTTGACGATGGCGTTGTTACGGGCGGTCGGACCCCTGGGACGGGTGATCTCCTATGAGGCCCGGCCGGAATTTGCAGCAATGGCACAAGCCAACGTGCGGCAATACTACGGTGACGCCCCCAACTGGTCGCTCAAGGTGGTCGAGGTCCTGGACAGGATGGACGAACGGAGGGTCGATCGCGTCACCATCGACATTGCCGAACCGTGGCGGCTCCTGCCGGCAGCAGCGGCGGCGCTCCGGCCTGGAGGCCTCATCCTCGGCTACCTCCCGACTGTGTTGCAGGTCAAGCAGTTCGTCGACCAGTTACGCGTGCATGGAAGTTTCGCGGCCGTGCGCTCCTTCGAGACGTTCGTCCGGTTCTGGTACGTGAACAAGCTCAGCATCCGGCCTGAGCACCGGATGATCGGGCACACAGGTTTCATCATCGTCGCGCGCCGCCTTGCCGTTACAACGGCGAAACTCGTTGACTCCTGCGCGAGCATGTAGTAGCCGTTTTCTTAGGTCCTGAATTCATCTTCACATGACAAAGGATGAAATTCGCCAGAAGGTGCGTGCGCGGCTAGAGGCGGCGGGTGCTGTGCGCTTCCCGGGCATCGACGGACGCATCCCCAACTTCGTGGGGGCCGAACGGGCAGCACAGCTGTTGCGTCAGCTGCCGATGTGGAAGCGCGCGAAGGTTGTGCGGATCAATTCTGATGCACCGCAACTGGTCATCCGCCGCGCCGCCCTGCAGGAGCGCAAGGTTGTTTACGTCGCCCTCCCCCAGCTGCGAAGTGAACGCTGCTTCATCGAGCTGGACCCCGACAAGCTGGGCGCCAAAGTGATGCGGGTCGGGAGCCTCCGGGGTGCTACGCAGTTCGGGCGCCTCGTTGCGCCGCACGAGATGCGTTCGGTGGACCTGATCATCTGCGGTTCAGTGGCGGTGACCCGCCAAGGGGCGCGCGTAGGAGCCGGGGGCGGTTATTGCGACCTGGAGTACGCGCTCTTGCGCACCGAGGGGAAGATCCGAGAGTACACACCTATTCTCACCACGGTGCATCCGTTGCAGATCATCGGAGACCGGGTCCCGATGCGGGGACACGACGTTCCCGTTGACTTCGTGGTCACGCCGGTTCAGGTGATTGCGGCACCGAGTCTGCACCCCCGTCCCCGAGGCGTGATCTGGGAAATCCTTCACGAAGACAAGTTGCTGTCCATTCCTCTGCTGCGCAAAGGTCGCCGCGACGCACGCGGGACGTCTGCCCCACGCCGACTCTAGCCTGCATGGGCCGGCTCAGGTTGCGCCGCCTATTACGCCAAGCGCGATGTCGACAGCCTGCTCCGGCGAGTCGGCGTGTACGAGCCCCTCATAACCATCCCAGGCGTCGAGCGCCACCACACAGCGCCCGAGCTTCAGCGCCAGGGCGATCTCAGCCGCAGTCCCGTGTCCGCCCGCAAGCGCGATCACCGCATCGCCGCTGGCGACCACGACGATGTTGCGCCCGTGGCCAAGGCCCGTCGGTATCACAACGTCCAACCACGGGTTGGCCTTCTCGCCGTCGTAACTCGGGAGGATGCCGACCGTGAGGCCGCCGGCCTCATGTGCACCGCAAGCCACCGCTTCCATCACGCCCCCCAGACCGCCGCACACCAGGGTGATTCCATGCCGCCCGATCGCCGCGCCAACCTGCTCGGCGCGTTGGCGCACCCGCTCAGAGCACTGCCCCGCCCCAATGACGGCAATTTGAATTCGGCGCTGTGTCATCGCTCCTTTCCGCTGCCGGACGAGGGCGCCCGGCGACAGCGTACATTGTACGCAGTCCTGCGTCGGACTGCGAGGTCGGCTTGCTTGCCTTGAACGTCGAAAACGGGCAATCGTAGAGTTCATGAAACGGCCAATCGCCGAGTTCCTGACCATGGCCCTCCGAGCCGGCAGCGAAGCTGAGCACGCCCACGACGAGCGAGAGGCCTGGCAGATTCTCCGGCGCAAGCAGGGGTACGTCACGCACCGGATCTACCAGCATGCCAGCGAACCACTGCAGCGACTGGTCTATTCCGAGTGGGAGAGTCCCAAGGCAGCCGCCGGCGCCCGGCAGCATTTGCAGGCTACGCCCCTGATGCGCCGTCTCAGGGGCTTGCTCACCGCCCCACCGCAGCGGTTGGTCGTGGAACTGACGGGCCCCCTGACCTCAACGAAGGGTCTCGATCTGCCTGGCGATGCCGTGGCGGCTAGTGCGCTGACGCATCTGGCCAGCGACATGGCGACCTGGCGCCCGCTGGAAGAGCAGCTCTGGCAGACACTGTCCAAGCAGCCCGGCCACATCACTCACGTCCTCTTCCGGGGCGTTGACAACCGTCTGCTGGTCGGGTCGTTTTCGCACTGGGCAGACGCCGACAGTTTTCAACAGGCGCTCACCCAGATCGAGGGTAGCGTCGCGTCAGGTGTCACCGAAGCGGTCGCCAGGCCCTTGGAGTACGTCCTGTACACGCCGGCGCGTGATTAAGCGTCGGGCACCGGGAGCGAAACGACGAAGGTCGCGCCGCAGTTGGGCGCACTCTGTACGCGCACCTGTCCACCATGAGCGTCGATCATCGACTTGGCGATGAACAGGCCGAGGCCTGTCCCTTCGGTCTGCGCCGTCGCCGATAGACGCTGATACTTGCCGAACAGCTGCGGCAGCTGCTCCGCGGGGATCCCCGGCCCCGTATCGCTGATGCACACCTCTACCATGCCGTTGTTCCTGCACGACCGGACCGTCACCCGCCCGGCGGGCGGCGTAAACTTGATGGCGTTACCAATGAGATTGACAAACACACGGTCCATCTGGTTGCGATCGACTTGCATCGCGGGGAGCGGAGCCAGGTCTTCGACCAACTGGATCCGCTTGGCGCGTGCCAGGGGGCTCTGATACCGGATCACTTGGTGCAACACCTCATTGATGCTGGTCTCCATCCGGTGCAGGCGCAAAGCGCCTGCCTCGATCTTCGAGAGGTCGAGGAAGTTGATTATCAGATGGAGGAGGCCACGAGCGCTGGAATCGATACTAACCAGCATCTCACGGCACACCGGATCAACGCCACTGTCGTTCAGCAGGATCTCAGTGTAGCCGACGATGATGCTCACCGGATTCTTCATGTCGTGAGAGATCATCGCCAGAAAGTCCGCCTTCATTTGTTCGATTTGGCGGCGCTGGGTGACGTCACGGCCGATGTTTTGGAAGCCGCGTAGTTCACCGTCAATCAGGATCGGGCGCGTCTTGACGTCCAGCACGACAGGCTGGGGCTCCTTGGACGCGAGGTGGACCTCGGTGGCGGCATGTTCCGCTCGCAACGCCTGCTCCCTCAGGTCGGAGGCCCGTGCTGGGCTCGTGTCCGCTAGGAAGGCGTCCAGGTTTTTGCCCTCGGTCTCATCGCGCGCGCGACCGGTCAGGGTGACGAACGCTTGATTGACCTGCTGCAGCACGCCGGCCGTATCGCAAACGAAGATCGCGTCCGAGGCGTTGTCGAACAGCTCGCGAAAGCGGTGTTCGGATACACGTACCGCCTCATTCAGCGCTGCGTGCTCGCGCAAGAGGCGCAGCCGTTCCAGGTTCCGTTCAAGCACGTGCGGCAGGTCGGTGAGATGCGACAGATCTGGCCGCTTGACGATGTAGTCCCATGCCCCCAGACGCATCGCATCCACGGCAACACCGGCGTCGTCCGTCCCGGTCAACATGATCACACAGGCTGATGGAACTTCTGTACGCAAGGTGCGTAAGACGTCGAGCCCGTCACCATCGGGCAGACCGCGGTCGAGCAGCACAACAGTCGGAGCGCACCGCCGCACTGCGCGCAGGCAGGCCTCTGCGCCTTCTGCACGCACAACCTGAAACCCGTTCCGCTGGAGCGCCTTTTCCACCAGGCGCGCTTGGCCCGGGTCGTCCTCAACTAGCAAGATGTTGCTCGTGGCGGGCTCCATTGCACTCTCGACCGTTCTCTGGCAGCTCGATCACCTCGATGAACATCCCGAGCTTTGCGACGCGATCGATGAAGGATTCCACGCCTACGGGCTTGACGACGTACCCGTTCGCGCCAAGCGCGTACGCCCGGTTGATCTCCTTCTGATTGTCCGTCGAAGTCAGCATGATGACCGGAATCTTCATCAAGTTCGGATTCCTCTTCATATGCGCTAGTACCTCGAACCCGTCCAATCGTGGCATGCGGACGTCGAGCAGCACGATGCCAGGAAGCGGATACAGCTTGGCGTCCTGGTACACACCGGTTCGTGACACGTAGTCGACCGCCTCCTGCCCGTCCGCCACGCGGACCAAGTGATTGACTACTCCGCCACGGCGTAAATTCTTTTCGAGCAAGCGGGCGTGGCCGTCATCGTCCTCGACTAAGAGAATCGTCACTGGTTTCCGTTCCTCCATCACTGCGCACCTCCGATATCCGACGTAGGGAGCGAGCTCTGCAACGTGAACCAGAACGTCGTCCCCGCTCCGGGTGTGGACTCCACCCAAATTCTACCCCCATGTTTCTCGACGATCTTCTGAACCATGCTCAGGCCGATGCCTTCACCGGGACAGTCTCCGTTTGCCAAACGGCGGAACAAACGGAAAATCTGTCCTTGTTCTTCCTTGCGGATCCCTGGCCCGGTGTCGCGGACGAAGAACCGCCGCTCCCCGTCAACCATGCGCGCACCGACATGAATACAGCGTCGCGGGCTGTTGCCCATGTACTTGACCGCATTATCGATGAGGTTGCCGAGCAACTGCCCGAGCCGCACCGGATCACCAGTGACAACTGGCAATGGATCGAGCTGCAACGTGATACCCTTCTCCGTCAGTTGGTAGTGAAAAGATTCCCCAAGTTTCTCCGCCAAGGGCTGCAGATCGACTTCTTGCGTCGGGTTCGTGCGCGTGGCGATTCGTGACACGTTGAGCAACGAGGTGATCAACGCATCCAGGCGCGCCACTCCGGTCAGGATGAACTGCAGTGATTCATCGACGTCGCTCAGTGCGGCGCTCGTCTCTGGGGATCTGCCGTTACGCTGCCGTACTTGCTCCAAGCCGACCTGCAATTCCCGAGAAAAACCCTGCACGTTGATCAGGGGGGCACGAAGGTCATGGGATGCCACGTATAGGAGATCTTCCATCTCCTGATTGAGTGACTCCAGCTTCGCTGTCTTATCCGCCAAGGCCGTGGCAAGCCGGCTCTTATTCTCGTACGCCTCTTGCAGCGCCACGCGGCCAACGAATTCGCGTCGCCGCAATTCCTCTCCAGCCCACATACTCACCACGGCCATTCCGATCGCCGTACCGACGAAGGAGACGTTACACAGGAAGGCAGGCCAGCTTGCGATCTGACCGTGCAGGAGGGACGCGGCCACGTATGTGGCCAATAAAATGACGCCCAGCGCTCCACCATGCGACGGACGCCATGGCAGCAAGAGCGCCACACCAAAAATGATGAAGATGAAAGCAACGTAGTACGGCACCGCATAGCCCAGCAACAGCACTGGCAGCGCGCCGTTCGCCAGTGCCACGCCGATGCACAGCACGTAAGCTACAAGGTAGGGAAACCGTTCGCCAACGGACCCTCGAAGCAGGATGACGATGGCAACGCAGAGGGCCATCGACAACAGGCGCATCAGGACTAGCACCGGCGCGTGGTGCGGGTAGAGGAGGTAATCGCTCACCGCGGTCAGTGGCACCAGAGCCGTGATCAGCCAGCACGCCGTTCCCGTGCGGCGCCGAATCAGCCGCCGGCGCTCCTCTTCGTACTGCACGCCGGGTGTCGCGGCCGATTCTTCGTTCGTTGGGGCTATCAGGTTACTCATTCGTAGCAGAGACCGGGCATCGGTCAGAGCGCACCGCAAAGTCTATGCCACCGGGCGCGCGGCGTCTCGCCCTGCTCCGGCCGCCGTGGCTCAACCTCTAGCGAGAGGTCCGTTTGACATTGGTACGTTTTTGGACGCCAAGCAGGCCGCTTGCGTTCACCGCCTCTGTCGGCTAATTGCGCCCGGTAAGGTCGAAACTGGTGCCGTGCATCGCGCTCGGGAAGGAAACTGAAACAACCCGAAGGGATGTCATGATGGAACATGCCGAGGAACAACACGAAAGTGCAGTGGGAGCCATTGTGGGGTGGGGAATCCTCGCAGCCTTTGCGATCGGCTTTGCGTGGTACGTGGGCGCGCCTCTGATCATCGGCGAGCGTTGGGCTGATAAGAAGGACGAGGCCATCCAACTCGTCAAGGACTCGAAGCCG
>JBHHYR010000125.1:0-11318 GCA_046757585.1 Binatia bacterium
GGGGGCGCGACAACGGCACGTGCTTCCAGGACGCGCGGCCTATTTCGGCGGCTGTTTCAATCGTTCGATCAAGGCTAGCACGGGCTCGAACGCGGATTCAACACGAAGGAAGCTGGCACTGCCTTTCTGGTGCGAGGGTCCGCTGATCACGGCGCGCACGCCGCGTTTTCCTCAGCAAACTACAGTGCTTCGTGCGGAAACGCGAACTGGAGGGAAGGCGGGCAGACACGCTGAGAGAAACGTCTCGCGGTTTTGAATCTGCGTGTTCCGGGCACTACAATCGACGCGTGCCTATCGGACGCTTGGCCTGGCTGACGGTAACCGCACTGGTGACCGCGGGACTTTCTTGCAATCGCCCTGTCTCGGAGAATGAGGTTGATATGGCCGCTCTGCTGCCACGCCTGGCGAAGGGATCGCCGGCTGAGCAGCTCGCTGCGCTCGAGTCCCTTTCCACCGTGGAACCTACGGCGCTGCCTCCCGGCACACCTGACCCTGCGGCAGCAGTGCGCCCTTTTCTTGAAGCCGCCGATCCTGTCATGGCAGCCAAGGCAGGCGATTTGCTGGCGCACTGGGGCGACCGGGCAGCCACCCCAGGGTTGATCCAGCTCCTGGGTGCCGCCGAACCTCTGATCCGACTGTCAGCGGCAACGTCCCTAGCGGCGCTTGCCGATCCGGCCGCAGCGAACGCGCTTGCGGGCGCCACTACTGATCTCGACGCGAACGTGCGTGCGGAAGCGTGCGTGGCGCTGGGCACCATAGAGCAGCCCGGCGCTGCAGCGGCCCTACGGGCGCGGCTTGTCGACACGGACGGTGCCGTGCGCGCAGCCGCGGCCGACGCGCTCGGCAAGCTCCGACGTGATCGGGATGTTCCCCGCTTGCTTTCTCTCTTGCGGGATCCCCAGCCAGGCGTGGTGAGCGCGGCAGCACGAGGGCTCGGCCGTATGGGCGATCAACGTGCCGTGGCGCCGTTGATTGCGTTGCTCAAGGACGTGAGGCCCCCGATTCGATATGCGGCTGCCTCGGCGCTTGGTCAGCTGGGTGATCGCGCTGCTGTCGGACCGCTGACCAGGATGCTTGCAGACGACGATCTGGCACAGCGGGTGGCAGTGCTGAATGCGCTGCGATCTCTTGGCGACGCGGCAGCGATCCCGGCGGTGCTCGACGTGGCCGCTGACGGGAATCCCCTGCTGGCGAAACGGATACCGTTCGTCCTCGCCGGGCTCTACGATCCCGAGCGACACGCGGCGTTCGCGGCAAGGTTCCAAGACGCTAACGGGAACGTGCGTGGGGCTGTGGCACTGGCGCTGGGCGTCGTGGGCGATGCACGTGCGTTACCACTCCTCAAGCAGGCATTGGTGGATCCTGTCCCCAGCGTACGGAAGGACACCGTTCAGGCTCTCTCGTTTGTCTGTCGAGCGGACTGTACGCGGCTGCTGCGTCCGGTCGCAGAGCATGACCCAGACCCGGAGGTGCGGGAAGCGGCAGGTATCGGGCTGGCCCTCGCTCAAGGGGTAGCCGCGCCGGGAGTGCTCAGGCGACTGGTGGGCGGACTGAGCCATCCCGAGATACCCGTCCGTTCCTACGCGGCCGAGGGCCTTGGGTTGCTCGGTGCGAGCCGCGCGCTAGAGCCCCTACGAAAGGCCGCCTACACGGATTCCGACCCGAAGGTCCGACTGAAGGCGCAGGTGGCAGTATTGCGGCTGACAAATCCGAATATCTGAGGGGGCTCCCACGGTGGCCTTCTTGAGTGAATGCCAGGTTCTGAACTCACACGGGCGAGTGGGTGTACTCAACAGAGCCTGCACCCTCGTGCAAAGCAGGCATGGTAGCGATCCGTACGTGTCACCTGCTGGACATCGAGCCGGATATTCTCACGGCGCGCTTCGGCTACAATGGCCACGATGTCGCATGGAATCCCGCCTTGCGCCCGGCTGGTTGCAGCGCCAGTGACCTTGCCGGCAGTTACCGCCGTAGTGCTCAACTGGCACGGCCGCGCGGACACCCTCGCGTGCCTGCAGGCCCTCGCCGCGCAGGCGTACCCCAATTGCTCGCTGGTGCTGGTTGACAATGGCTGCGCAGACTTTACGGCCGCTGAGGTGGCCGCTCAGGTTGCCGGAGCACAGTACCTGCGGACGGACACCAACCTGGGTTTTGCGGGAGGAGCCAACCTGGGTATGCGTCACGCCCTGCACGCCGGCGCAGACTACGTGTGGTTCCTGAACAACGATGCGCGTCCTGGCTCCGATGCCCTGAGGGAATTGGTCGCGGTTGCGGCGCGCGAGCCCGCAATCGGCATCGCTGGTGCCAAGATTCTGCAGTCGCAGGCCCCGCACCGGCTTGATTCGATTGCGCTCGACGTCAACCTCCGCACCGGCCGCCTGTATCTCCGGGGTCACGATGAAATTGACGCGGGTCAGTATGACCACGTGACCCGGGTACAAGCGGTGAGTGGGTGCGCGATGCTGGTGCGCCGGGCGGCGTGCGAGCGCTTGCAGGGGTTCGATGACGCCTTCTTTGCATACCTCGAAGATGCCGACCTCTGCATGCGAGCACACGCGGCGGGGTTCCAGGTCATCGCCGTCCCCCGAGCGCAGGTCTTCCATAACCGTGCGGTCGCCATGGGACGGAGACAGTCACGCTCGAGCCTGTACTACACGGCACGCAATCACCTGCTGCTCATGCAGCGCTATGGCCAGGGGGCAGGACTGCTGCGGGGGTTGCGGGTCATGAGCGTGGTGGCCCTGAACATGGCTTACGCGATCCGTGGTGAACCAGGCGAGCGTAGCGCACGCCTGCGTGCCGTCTTTTCAGGGATCCGTGACTACCACCGCGGTGTCGTTGGGGCAGGGGTGTTCGCCGAGCACTGATCTTCCAGGAGTCGTGACAGCACTGGTGCACGGGGCGGTCCCCGCGTCAGCCACGCTCACCCGCTGCCGCCGGGACTGGGGTTTCACCAACCAGCGTGTGATAGCGTGCGATCATGTCGGTGGCGGAGCCGCTGGCCACGACGCGGCCGGCGTTGAGAAGGATGACGCGGTCGCAGAAACGCTCCACCTCGTCCAGGTTGTGACTGACCAATACCACAGTCTTGCGGCGGCGCTTGAAGTCGACGAACGTGTCCAGACACTTGCGCTGGAACACCGCGTCCCCGACCGCCAGGATCTCGTCCAGCAAGATAATGTCACTGTCCGCTTGCAATGCTGTGGCGAAGCCTAGCCGCATGGCCATGCCGGTGGAGAGGCTCTTCAGCTTCGCGTCGCGAAACCGTTCGAGCTCGGCGAATGCAATCGCCTGCTCGATCCGCGTTCCGACCTCGCGACGCGGGTACCCGAGCACGGCCGCGTAGAGCGCGACGTTTTCGGACACGGTGAGCTCCGGACTGAAACCGAGGCCAAGCTCGAGGAACTCGCACAACGATCCCTCCACCCGTACGTAGCCGGCGTCGGGAACCAGCAAGCCAGCGATGACCTTTAACAAGGTAGACTTTCCCGAGCCGTTGCGGCCGATGATCCCGGCGAACTGGCCATGAGGCACCTCGAGGTCGACACCACACAGGGCCTCGAAGCGCTCGTAGGCGGCAGGCCGAAAGATGTTCAGCACCCGCTCGGCGAGTGTGGTGTGTCGTTCGTGGGGGATCCGGAAGGTTTTGTGGATGCCCGATACCGTGATGGCAGCCATCAGAAATGTTCGACCACCCGCGCCTGCAGCCGGCGGAAGACCACTGCACCCATGACACACACCACCGCCGCTGCCAGGGTGGTGAGCGCGAGCCCCCGCACGCCCGGCCACAGGCCGTAGACCACCGCCTTGCGGCTGTCTCCGATCAGCCGTGCCACCGGGTTGCACCAGAAGAGCCAGCGCCAGTGCGGCGGAATCATTTCCTCCGAGTAGATGATGGGAGTTACCCAGAACCCAACCTGCAGCGCAATGCCCCAGAGGTAGCCAACGTCTCGAAAACGGACGTACAGAGGGGATAGGAGGAGGGAGACGCCCAGGGTCAGTGCCGCCAGGTCGATGAGCAGGAGCGGAAAGCACGCTGCTGCTGCCGTGAACTGTGTGCCCGTGGCCCGCAGCACGATCAGCAGCACCGCCAGGTTGATTACGAATGTCAGTCCTGCACTCAGGAGCGCCGAGTACACCACGACCTGCCGTGGCAGGACCATCTTGGACAGGATGTCGGCCCGCGCGAGCAGCGACGCTGTCCCGTTGGCGGAGCCTTCGGAGAAGAAGTTCCACATCACGACGCTCAGCAACAGGAACCCAGTGTAATTGGGGATCGGAAAGCGCATGAACACCGAGAAGACCACGTAGTAGAGGCCGAAAAACATGAGCGGGTTGATGACCGACCAGGTGTAACCCAGGGCCGAGCTGGTGTAGCGAATCTTGAAATCCTTCAGCGCAAACTGCAGAACGAGCCACGCCTGTGCGCCGCGCCGGCGCGCCACGCCGCGCCGGACGCCCCGAGGTGATACCCAGGTGACCGCCAGGGGTGCCGGTGCGCTCCCGCCTGTCGCGCCTCCCGCAGCGTTCATCGGATCCTGTTCCGCATGTGCGAGCTCAAACCACACCTCACGTGCTTTTCCAAGGTTGTGTGCCGCCAGCCTGCCGCGCCCTGTGCGCCAGGACATCACGGTACAGCGCGAGTGTCTGCCCGGCAACGCGATCCCATCCGAGGTGCTCCCGGATGTACTGCTGGCCGCGGGTGACCAGCTCCGCACGCCACGTTGGGTCACCGAGCAAGGCCGACAATGCTGTCGCCAAGGCACCCGGGTCCCCGTAGGGGACGAGCACACCGCCACCCGCTGCCTGGACCATTTCACCACAACCCGAGTCGTCGCAGACGACGGGCGGCGTGCCGCAGATGAGTGATTCGAACGGAACCAGGCCGAAGATTTCGTCGGCTGATGGGTAGGCAACGACATCCGCATCGACATAGGCTGCCAGTTTGTCATTGCCACTCAGCAGCCCCACGAAGCGTACGCGTTCGCTGATACCTAGATTTCGGGCCAGCAGGCGTACGGGTTGCTCCGGCATCATGAAATTGCCGGCGACGACGAGCCGAACGTCCCGCGGCAACAGGGCGACGGCACGGAGCAGAACGTCTACCCCTTTGCGTGGGGTGATCTTCCCCACGAAGAGCACCAGTGGCTCGCTGCCCAGGCCGTGCTTACGCCGGAAGATGCCTGGGGCAGGCAGATGGGAGAACTGCTCCAGCGGTACGCCGTTTGGAATGATAGCCACGCGCCCGGCGTCCACGCCAGCGGCCAGGTAGTGTTTCCGCTCGGCTTCCGACACGGCGATACAGGCCTGTGCCCTGCGGAGGATGGCTCGGGCGCCGAGCAGATCCGCGCCGCGCTTCAGGGCGAGGTATCGTTCGATTGGTGGTACCGTCCCGTTGCCGGTAAACACATAGGGCACACCCGCCCGTCGCGCGGGGCCGCACACCAGCGGCTGCAGGAGGTGGCGGTGCGAGTGCAGGTGGACGAGATCGAACTCGGCGACATGGCGGCGTGCAAATGGCCGCAGGCCGCGCGGCAGATAGAGCTGGCGGTGATACGCCAGCCAGTTGCTCAGGTTGGGGAACCGGCGCACGCTGATCCCGTCGACGACGGTGCCCGGTTTGTCCAGGCGCCGCGTCGCCTCCCAGGCGTCCGTCGTCCAGACGGTGACTGCAAGGC
This sequence comes from Binatia bacterium, assembly GCA_046757585.1. Taxonomy (GTDB): domain Bacteria; phylum Desulfobacterota; class Binatia; order HRBIN30; family HRBIN30; genus JBHHYR01. The sequence goes on from JBHHYR010000125.1 coordinate 5,679, forward strand.
CGAGCCGGACGAGCGCGCGGCAGAGCTCATAGGCGCAACGCGGCATTCCACCATACGACCAGGCGGGGTAGAAGCTTGGGGTGACGTGCAGAATGCGCAATCACAGCCCCTTTCGCTAGTTGGGTATCCCGTATGGCATAACGCCGAAGAAACCAAGAGGCAGGCACGCAAGAGCCATGAGCTACAAGCTACACCTCCCGGTGGTCCAAGACCGTGACTGGAGCCGGGGTGAGTACTGGCGAGATGAGGATTTCCGAGAGCATCTCGCGCTCTGCGACTGCCAGACGATCGCGACGGTGTTCGCACGCATGCTCCCGAAGGGGGGGCGCGTCCTGGAAGCCGGCTGCGGTACTGGACGCTGGGTGGTCTGGTTGCAGCGCCACGGTTACCGTGTGAGCGGCATGGACCTAAGCGAGGAGGCTCTGCGACGGCTGCGGCAACAGGTACCGGGTGCGCCCGTGGCCCAGTCCGATTTGTTTGCCATCCCTGCCGCTGACGCGGTTTTCGATGCCGTGCTCTCGCTTGGGGTGGTGGAGCATTGGGAAGACGGCCCCCAGCATGCGCTGCGGGAGCTACGCCGGGTTCTCAAACCTGGCGGGTTGCTTTTCCTGTCCGTCCCGTTCAACAACCTGTTTCGCCGCCTGCTCTTCAACCATGCCCTACGCATCATCGAACGCCTGTTTCGCCGCCGCGGGCGGGCGGTCCAGTTCGCCGAATACCGCTTCGACCGCCGTGAGGTTGCGGCCTTCCTGCGTCAGGCCGGCTTCCGGCCGCTCGAGTGTTTCATCGATGACTATTCCCCGCCGAAGAGCATTGGACTGGCCATCGATCTGGCACCGATCTTCGGGGTGCGGGGGCGCACTTGGGAGCTGAACCGCACGGGCCGTGCCGTGCGTCTTGTCTGTGACGCGATCTCGCCGTGGCTGACCGCCGGCTGTATCCTCTGTGTCGCCCGCGCCGCCTGAGCGAGGTGCCACTCAGTACTGCTTTCCAGATATGCGACGGCGTCTGCACTTTCCCCCTCCTTGCCCAACGAGGGGGCAAGGGGAAGGTCGCGACCGGCGCACTTCCACAATGCTGAGCGGCTGTGCTCAGCGCCCTGTCTCCCTGCAGCGCCGTGGTTGCGTCCGCGAGCGTTACGGTATTCCCCGCCGTGCAAGAAACGCCGCGATCTGCCTCGCTGCGAGGGCGTTGCCCGCCGCACTCCAATGCGTTTCGTGCCGGCGATACAGCCGTGGAGATGCAGGTGCCGCCTGAAAGGCAGGTAGCACGTCGAGGTACGCTACTCCTGCGCTCGCCAGTCGCGTGGTGATTGCAGATTGAATCCAATTGAAGTCATAGGCATGTCCGCGCCGCGAATCGGCTTCCACTACCATGCGCCGCACCGATGCATCGACCTGAACGACGTCGGGAACGATCACGACCAGCAAGCGGGCCCTGGCTGCCCGCACGGCTCGGTCCAGGGCAACAACGGTGGCTACCACGTCGTCGATCCACTTGTTCACTTGGCCCTGCAGGCTGGTGGCGAAAATACGTGATCGCCGCCACTCGATGCGCAGAAATTCCTGCCGGCTGACGAACGCCACCTCCGGGTCATAGACATAGCCGGGCACGGGATACCCGCCTGGGGCAGTTCCCGCTGTGCTGCCGTACCACGCAATCTGCCGGCGCCGTTCCGCACGGACCTCGCGCGCGCTGCGAATCAATGTCACAACGTGGGTGGCCAGACGTACGGCCAAGCTGGAGCGCTCGAGTTCCGCGAGTAGGCCGGAGCTTGCTCGTTCGTCCGTCAGGTCGTTGCCTACGAACAGGCTGAGGAGCACAAGGTCGGGAGCGAGGTGGCGCCCCTCCAGGTCGAAAAGCCGTAACGAGAACCTGGGCCCGACTCCTGGCACGCCGAGGTTGATGACTTCCACCTGCCTGCCAGTGCGCGCGTGGACGCGCTGCCCGACCAGATTGTGCCAAAGCTGGTCGACAGGGACACCGCCAGAGTCGGACGCGAAGGAGTCACCGAGCGCAACGATGCGATATATGCCGGCCGGCTTCTCCCGGGTGTACTCGGGGGTGCGAAACCCGTGAGAGTTCAGCTTGTAGCCGAACCAGATGTGAAAAGGCTTGGGGTGGAACGGCGCCGCGCTGAGGAGCGCGTCAACGCTGTCGAGTCCATCGTACGGAATCGGATCCGCCGGCGAGTACAACAGGGCCTTGAAGAAATGATTGTGGTGGCGCAATAGCCGGAGCATCACTTCCGTGCTGGCAAACGTCACCACCAGTGCGACGGCGATGCCGGCCACGACGCGGCCGGCGGCAGCCCAATGAATCCGGTGTGACAATCTCCCTCGATGGCGGAGACGGCGATTTCTCATGATGAGTGCCGTTCAAGCGTGCCAAGCACAGCCCCTGACGAGCTGCGGGTGTGCTTCGCCTCTTTCAGCCCCCATACTGAGAGCCAAGCACAGGAGCCTCCCATCTGCCATGGCGGAGGCAGCTGGTTCTGCAGTCGCGTCATCTGGTAAGCTTCGAGGCCCGTGAGTTCTCGACGAAGCCGCAAGGGAACACCAGCGCCACCACGTGAGCCGTCGCAGGTCCAACGAGCCGCTGCCCGCCCTTGGGGCTGCCCTGTCGTGCGGATTGTCTCACTGGTGAGCTTCCCAGTCATCACTGTAGCCCTCTACTACCAGACTCTCACAGCACCGTTCATCTTCGATGACCGGACCAGCGTGACCCGGAACTGGGCGATTCAGTTGTTCTCGTATTGGCGTGTCATGCGCACCAGTACCCGGCCCCTGACCAGCCTCTCGTATGCGCTCACCTTCCAGCTCAGTCGCCTGTCGCCCTGGGGCTATCACCTTGGAAACATCATTCTGCACGCCATCAACGGCCTGCTCGTTTACGCCGTCATCCGACTGATTCTCCGCTTGCCACGCTTCGAGCGCCAGTACGGGGACAGCCACTGGGCGGTGTGGACTGTCAGTTTACTGTTCCTGGTGCACCCACTGCAGACGGAAGTGGTGGCGTATATTTCCAGTCGGAGCGACGCATTAGCGGCGCTCTTCGTGCTGGCGGCAACGGTGTGTCTCGCGTTGGCAGTGCGCTGGGGCAGCGCCCGGCGATGGAGCGCCGGGGCACGTGCCGGGGCGGCAGTGTGCGTCTTGCTCGGCGTGATGAGCAAGGAGAGCGCGGCGGTCGCTCCACTGCTGCTGTTCCTACTCGACTGGGCTGCCGCAGGCGGCAGGGCAGGGCGGGTGCTCCGCAGGCACTGGGTGTTCTACGGTATCCTCGGTGCGGGATGGGTCGTCCCAGTCTGGGTCGTGCTCCGCCATCCCGAGTACGCGCAGACCGCCGGGTTCGGGTTTGCCGGCGTCACGCCGCGCCAGTACCTGTACACACAGGTCGGGGTGATCGTCCACTATCTGCGGCTGACACTGATACCGTACGGCCAAGTGGTCGATTACGAGTGGCCGCTCGCGGCGCGCCTGTTCGAGCCCCACGTCTTGATTCCCGGCGGTCTCCTGCTGGCCGCGTTGGCCGCAGCGCTGCGATCCTGGCACCGGCGGCCGCTGCACAGCCTGTGTGTGTTGTGGTTCTTTATCAACCTTGCGCCGACGTCCAGTTTTATGCCGATCGCCGACGTCATTGCCGAACGCCGGATGTATCTGCCGATCCTCGGCGTTCTCGGCCTCATGGCCTTATGGGTCACCGCCGTGTGGCGGCGTTGGGTCGCCGGGCGGCAGCAGTCCGTGCGGCGCCTGACGGGTGCGGTCGTTGGCGTGGTGGTGGTTGCAGCGGTAGGCTGTGGGGTGCTGACTTGGCAGCGGAATCTCTTGTGGCGGGACCCGCTGCTGCTGTGGCAAGAGGACGCCCGTCGATCCCCGGGCAATCCACGTGTCCACGCAAATCTCGGTACGCTGTATGCGCGCCGCGGGCAGCCGCAACGCGCCCGAGCCGAGCTCGAGCGCGCCGCGCGGCTCATTGCCGCAGGGCGGTCGCGGCACGCCGCGCCCCCATTGCCCGGCTTCGTCTACACCCATCTGTCATCCGTCTACGTCACGCTCCGGGATCTCCCCAGGGCGCGCACTGCCTACAAGCTGGCTCTGGCACACGGCGCGTGGCGCGAGCGCTTTCTGCGCAAGCGGCTGCGCTGGGTCTACAAGGCGCTCGGCCCCGGCGTGCCGGCACCGGGCTGAGCGGCTGAAGCAATGGGGATCCGAAGGTAGGCGGAATTCGTCACCGAATCCCATCGGTAAGTGGATTGCGCTGTGACCAAGTTCACTGTCGGCGTGGTGGCGGAGCTTGACAAGCGGATGGTCGCCTCGGCTATAGTTCAATTCAGCCCTGTTGGCTCGCGAAATGACCCACGGATCGCAAGGGCGGTTTTAGACTGATGGTCACTTAGGCGCATTTGCTTCTGCGGTTGGCTCGCTGGGAGCGGGTCGTTCTGCTCCCAAGGAGGGGACGATGATGCCGCGTTATTACCGTGCGCTCATGCTCGTAGGAGAGACGGCGATGTCGCACTCTCACATCTCCCGCTCTTACTACGATGCGAATGGGACGTATCGTGGCTACGTCAACGCCGAGGGCCACCACTGGGGTAAAGATGGTCGCTACCTTGGGCGAGTCGCTCAGAACGGCGACTACTGGTGCCAGGACGGTAGGTTCGGAGGTCACGTCGATCCCGACGGCCAGCACTACGATGCGTTCGGTACCTACTGTGGCCGTATCATTGCCGCAACGGCCGGCTCGAGCTCCAACCCATAGGAGAACCGGAGCCGCACTCGGGAGCCTGTCGGAGAGACGGTTCGCGCGCTCCGGAGTGTAGTTTTGACGGTTCCGGGTCGCGCTCACGCAAGCAGGTGTCGTCGCGTACAGACCTGCCGAGTGGTCGTAGTGTCGCATCAAGGGTCGGGAGATGTCGCAGCAGAGCCGCGAGGGAGCCGTCCGGATCCCGCTAGCGACGGGACCGGGATCTACCCACCACCGTCGTGCTCGATGTCCCGGAGGCCATAACGCCTTCAGCAGAGGTCGCGGTCACCGTGTTACGAATCGTGTCGCCGGTGTTCGGGCCTCCGGAGCGTAGGAAGCGGACAAACGTGAAGACCTTGAAGGACTTACTTGCACCTGGGGGTAGGTCGCCCAGATTGCACGTGAACACTCCAGCCGGCCGGTTTCCGCTACAAGCCCTCCGCAGGCCGCGAATCCGCGGCACCCGGAAGAGCCGCAGAACGCTCGGGACGCTGTCGCTTACCATGACGTTCGTGGCCGTTGCGACCCCAGTGTTTTGGACGGCAATTAAGAACGCCAGGTGTCGGCCCCGCCTGGTGGAGTTCCTTGCCCCGACACTCACTTGCAGTTGGACCGCTGGGGTCGGTGTGGGCGTCGGTTCGGTGCCGCCGACCGGTTTGACCACGTCGATGACGCTCACGGCCAAGAGATCCCTGGCATCGTCGCTGACCGTGGCCGAGTTGACGATCTGGGTTCCTGGCGCATCGCTGCTGTCGAGACCGATGATCACATGAAACGTCGCCGACGAATTCGGCGCAATGTCCTTGAGGTCACATGTCAGCACCGAGCCAGCCAGCGAGGGTGACGCGCAGGTTGTGGACACGAACCTCGCCACGGGCACCGGCGGGTTTGCCGTGT
>JBHHYR010000126.1:0-11311 GCA_046757585.1 Binatia bacterium
GTCGTGTCGGGAAAAGCGCCTGGTGGACCTGGAAAGCGATCATACGGGGGAAACCACATGATGAGCTGGCCGTTGAAGGGACCGGACGCCTGGTTACCCACCTCAGTGGTGAAGAGCCGTCCCCGGCCGTCGAATGCGCAGCCGAAAGGCTCCGGCTGGCTCGTCGCGTCGGGGAGGCCGGTCAGATAAGTTGCGGTCAGCTTCCCCACCTGGGTGCCGTCAGCATCGAAAACGCCCCAGCCCGCCGGCGGGCGCGGCTGCCCCGTGTCCTCCCCGGCCACGAAACGACCGGATCCGTCGGGCACGAGGCAGATCTGGCCGTTGATATCCCGCCCGTTGGGGTCCAGGCTCGCCCGCTCGATCAGGATGTCTTCCACGAGCGGGGGCTGCTTGATCGTGTCAATGTCGAAACGTCGAAGCCGGTTTCCTTCGGGGGAGTAGAGAAGTTCGCCGGTGATCCGGGAACGGCCGCCATTGCCGCAGGCGGCGAGCACAATCGGCAGAGCGATCACCGCGCAGCGAACCGCCTCGGAGCATCGCATGGCCCAGCGCATACCAACGTCCCAGCGGCCTGTAAACCCTCCCGGTCCGCTGGGCACGTCGCGGATGCACACTTGGGCTACATTGCGCTGTGTGGGTGGAGAGCGTAAGCGGAGGTCGCGCACGCCGCGTGAGGAAACGAGCCAATGGATGTCCTGACCCTATCGCGAATCCAGTTCGCCCTGACGATCATGTTCCACTACCTCTTCCCGCCGCTGACAATCGGCTTGGGTGTCGTGCTGGTTTACCTGGACGGCATGTCTGTGCGGACGGGCCGGGCGGTGTACGCGCAGGCGGCCCGCTTCTGGACCAGCATCTTCGCCCTCAACTTCGCCATCGGTGTGGCCACAGGTATCGTCATGGAGTTCGAGTTCGGGACGAACTGGGCGGCCTACTCCCGTTTCGTCGGCGACGTGTTCGGCTCGGCGCTAGCAGCGGAAGGCATCTTCGCCTTCTTCCTCGAGTCGGGGTTCCTGGCCATCCTGGTATTCGGTTGGGACCGTGTCGGCGCGCGCATGCACTTCTTCTCCACTTGCATGGTCGCCCTCGGATCGATCTTCTCGTCGATTTGGATCGTCGTTGCGAACTCCTGGCAGCAGACGCCCGCCGGCCACCACATCGTTCCGGTGATGCGTGACGGTGTGCCGTGGGTGGTCGCCGGCGTTCCGGTGACGCGCGCCGAGATCGTCGACTTCTGGGCGATGGTGTTCAATCCGTCCTCCGTGGAGCGTCTCGTCCACGTGCTGCTTGGCTGCTTCATCATGGGCGCCTTCTTCGTCATGAGCATCTCGGCCTGGTACATCTTACGGAGCCGGCACCGCGAGTTTGCCGAGCGCTCCTTCCGGGGCGCGCTCTTTCTGGCCACCGGGGCGTCTCTGGCGATTCTTGTCTCCGGCCACTCGCAGGCGCGCACGGTTGCGCACACGCAGCCCGCCAAGCTGGCGGCCTTCGAAGGGCACTACGAAACCGGCCCGGCGGCGCTCAGCTTCGTGGGTTGGCCGGAGCCGAAGCGGCAGCGACTGGGCTTCCAGCTGGCGATCCCAGGGCTCCTGAGCTTTCTCATACACGGCGACAGCAAAGCGTCCGTGACCGGACTCGACCGCTTCCGTTCCGAAGATCGCCCACCGGTTCGCGTCTCCTACCTCTCCTATCACCTCATGGTCCTGCTCGGCCTTTCGTTCCTTGGGCTTACCGTGCTGGCGTGTTTCTTTCTCTGGAACGGGACGCTCTTCCGGCAGCGCTGGTTGATGTGGGTCTTCGTCTTCGCCGTCATCGGCGCCGTGGCAGCCAACCAATCGGGATGGGTGGCGGCGGAGGTTGGCCGTCAGCCTTGGATCGTCTACCCCCCGGTGCCCTATCGGAACGGGCAGCTCGTGCTCGGCGACGATGGGCGGGTCCAATACGACGCCGCACTCGGGCTGCGCACGTCGGAGGCTGTGAGCCGTGCCATCAGCGCCAATCAGGTCGCAGGTTCGATTGCGATGTTCGGCCTCATCTACTTGCTGCTGCTGTCGATCTGGGTCTTCGTCCTCCGCGACAAAATTCGGAAGGGGCCCGAACCGGTGCCCGGCGAGGCGCACGAAGGGGAGGACCGTGGCGTGTTGGCTGCGGCGGGGGCACGCATCGCTCATCGCGCCTCGCTGACGCCGGTCGAGCGGCGCGGGGACGGCTCATGACCCTCGACCAGCAGACCCTCGCCCTAGTCTGGTTCGCGATCCTCGGCCTCCTGCTTTCCGGGTACGCGATCCTCGACGGCTTCGACCTCGGCGTCGGCATCCTGCAGCCGTTCCTGCCCCGCGACGAACCGCAACGCCGTCTGGCGATCAACACCATCGGACCACTGTGGGACGGCAACGAGGTATGGCTGGTCACCTTTGGCGGCGCGATGTTCGCTGCATTCCCGAACGCCTATGCCAGCGTGTTCTCCGGCTTCTACACGCCCTTCATGGCACTCCTGTTCGCCCTCGTCCTGCGGGCGGTGTCGATGGAGTTTCGCGGCAAGGCGGCTCACGCGACGTGGCGGCGCCTCTGGGACGGGTGTTTCTTTGCCGGCTCGTTCCTCGCCTCGCTGCTGTTCGGCGTGGCGGTCGGCAACGTGCTACGGGGGATTCCGCTCGATGCACGCGGGGACTTCACCGGCTCGCTCGCGGATCTGCTCAACCCCTACGCGCTGCTCGTCGGGCTCCTGGTGGTCGCCCTGTTTGCCATGCACGGCGCGATCTATCTCCACCTGCGCACCGAGGGCGACTTGCAGCGTCGCGCCGAGGGTTGGATGTGGCGGACCTTCGGGCTCTTCCTGCTGCTGTTCATGCTGACCACGATGGTCACCCTCGTCGTCGTGCCGCGTGCCGCCGCCCACTTCGAGAACAATCCCATGCTCTGGCTCGTTCCCGTCGTCAACGTCTTCGCCATCGCCAACATTCCCCGGGCGCTCTACCACCGCAGCCCGGCACAGGCCTTCGCGAGCTCCTCGATCACGATCCTCGCCTTGGTCGTTCTGCTCGGCGCGGCGCTCTTCCCGAACCTCCTCCACTCCCTGCCTGAGCCGGAGAACAGCCTGACGATTTTCAACGCCGCCTCCAGCCCGCGGACCCTGAAGATCATGCTGCTCGTCGCCGCAATCGGCATGCCGCTGGTCCTTGCCTACACCGGCACGATCTATTGGACCTTCCGCGGCAAGGTCAAGCTGGACGAGCACAGCTACTGATGCTAATGGGGTCGGCTGTCCCTGGGCGCCTGTCAACGACGGCGAATTGGTGCTTACATGCGTGGTCTTGTCTATCACGGCCCCTACGACGTACGGGTGGAAACGGTTCCCGAGCCCAGCCTGCGCGATCCGCGCTCGGCGCTGGTCCGGGTGACGCAAGCATCGATTTGCGGATCGGACCTGCACGTACTTCACGGCGCGGTGCCGGCAGAGCCCGGCGTGGTCATCGGGCATGAATGCGTGGGAGTGGTCGTGGATGCCGGCGGGGAGGTGCGGCGTTTTCGGAAAGGGGAGCGCGTGATTGTCCCCGGCGTCCTCGGCTGCGGTGACTGCGAACCTTGCCGGCGTGGCTACCCGGTGGGATGCCTGACGTTTTTCAACAAGGTGTACGGCTTGTCCAGTGAGCTGCCGGGCGCGCAGGCCGAGCTCATCGCGGTGCCCAACGCGGATGTCAATCTCTTCCCGACTCCAAGCGATCTGACCGACGAGCAGGTACTCTTTCTCACCGACATCCTGCCGACCGGCTACTACGCCGTCGAGAATGCCAACCTCAAGCCGGGACAGAGCGTGGCGATTCTCGGCTGCGGTCCGGTCGGCCTGTTCGCCCTCCTGGCGGCACAACTGTTCGGGCCAGCGACGATCTTCGCGATCGACCGGGTCGGCTATCGTCTGGAGAAGGCGCGTGGCTATGGGGCCATACCCATCGATGCGAGCACGGAAGACGTACGGCAGAGGGTCCTGGAAGCAACCGACGGCCAGGGGGTGCACGCAGTGATCGAAGCCGTCGGCGCGCAGGAAACCGTGCATCTTGCCTTCGAACTGGTACGGACCGGCGGTGCCGTATCCGTGGTCGGAGTGCTCATTCAGCAGGACTTCGCGTTTCCAATGGGCACCGCGTTCATGAAGGACCTCACCTTTCACATTGGCCTGGTCAACGTCCCGCGCTTCATACCCACGCTTGTCCCGCTCATCCGCAGCGGCCGACTCGATCCGACGGCGCTGATCTCGCACCGGCTGCCGTTGGTGGAAGGAGAGCGCGCCTACGAGCTGTTCGATCGGCGCGAAGACGGCTGCCTCAAGGTAGCGCTACAGCCGTAGCGCCTTTCAGGGCTTTCCCTGCACTTGCCGGGGGCGAAGGGCACCTCTCACCGGCAGACCTGCTGGTACAGTTCGTCCAGCTTGTTGCGCAGGTCGGCATCGGAGAGACCGGGCATCGCCGGCTTCAGCTGTGTGAGCTGCTGGCAGGAAGCGTCCTTCTTGCCCAGCACCTGGGTGAGCCGGGCGACCTGGTAGCTGGCTTCGTACCATGGTGCGTCCCCGGGGCGCACGGCTTTGCCCAGTCGCCGCCAGTAGCCCATCGCCTCGGCGAACCGCCTTTGCGACTCGGCGATGCGTCCGAGGCCGCGGAGCGCCGCGAGGGACTTCGGGTGGGATTGCAAGCGTTCCGCATACAACGCGGCGGCCTTCTTCAAGGCGCCGGTGTTCTCGTAGAGCCGCGCCAAGGTGAGCTTTGCTCTGCCACTGTCCTCCTGCTCCGACACCAATAACTCGTACAGCCGCAGGGCAACCTGCTGGGCGGCTTGGTTTGCCGCCGCGTCGCCACGGCCGTTGCGCCGCGCGCCTTCACGGATGAAGCTGACGGCGAAGTCTTCAACCGCTCGTGGACCCAGGCTGGACAGCAGCAGCTGGCCATGCGCCTTCACCTCCGCTTCCGCATCCGCAAAGCGGCCGAGATGCCGGTAGGCAGCCAGCCGAAAGCGCGCCACTTGCGGCAGGAGGTCGGTCTGGTGCGGGTACTTCCGTTCGAACGCGTCCAAGGCCTTCAGGATCGCCGACTGGTTCGGCTCTGGCTGCAAACTGAGATACACGGCCTGCATCACAGCAACCTTGGCGCGCATCTGACTCAATGCCCCGTGGTCGGTTGACTTCGTTCGTTTCTCCGCGGCCGTCGCGTGTTTGTCGAACTCTTGCAGGCTGGTACCAATCGCCCGCAGCAAGGCGTTGCGCTTGTCAGGGACACGACCGTCGCGGGCCTGCAGCAATTCGAAGTCGCATTGCAAGCCGGCAAACCGCGCGCGCAGTTCGAACCCTGGATCCCCGTGCACGTTCGCGTACGCCTCGAGGGCAGCGGCGAACTTGCCCTGCGTCTGCAACAGCTCACCCAGGCGGAAGTACGCCTCGAAGGCGGACTTGTGCGTTGGGTACCGTGTCAGGTAATCGCGGATCGCGTGCTCGTACTGGGCACTCGGCGCCGCTCGAGGATGCTTCGCCATCACTGCTTCCAGGGCTTTGAAGCGCAGGTACGCCGCGTCCGCGCCGTACGACGGTCTGTGCGCTTTCAAGGCGGCATCGAGCTGCTGCGCCGCTTCCTGATACTGCCCGGCCCGAAACTTAGCCAAGCCGAGGAAGTAGTGTGCCTCGCCGCGATACCGGCGCATCTGCGCATCGCGGCTGCGCACGAATCCTTCCAGCAGCGGCGTCGCTCGTGCGTAGTCGCCTTTTCGGACGAGCAGTTTTGCCAGCTCCCAACGGGCGAACGGGTTATTGGCGCTCCGCGACCACTGTTCCGGATGCTCGATGCTGGTGGCCGCCAGGGCAGACACTTTCTTTTTCCAGCCCGCGCCTGCGCGGCGCAGCCGATCCATGAGCGTCAGTGCCTCCCGCCGATACCGTGCGGCCGTGGCGCCGGAGGCGGTCCGTGCCCCAGTGAGCAACGCGCGGATGCGCAGGAAACGAATCAAGTTATCTTCCGCTCGCCCGCCGGTGCCGAGCAACTCGCTGGAGAGCCGCAGCGCCCGGCTGACCTTCCCGGTCCGCACGTACGCGTCGAGCAGCGCCAACCGTGCTTTCGCCTTGCGTTCCTTCGATGCCTGGGGATCCTGCGCAACCGCACGTAGATCGTGGATGGCATAATCGCTATGCCCAAGCTCGAGATTGCACAGCCCGCGGCCGAGCAAGCTTTCCACCAGCAGTGCGGTGTGACGTTCTCCGACCGCGAACTCGGAGAATCCGCGCTGCGCCTTCTCCAGCAGCGCCCGGCGTTGCGCACCGCGATACAGCCGGGCGCCGTAGTAGTTGAGCCAGTTGCGAAAGTACAGGGCATGGGACGCGACCAACTGGGCGTCCTTGAACGGTTGGGTCTCGTACAGGGCTTCGAGATCGCCGTCTTCGTCCATGATCCGCCGCGTCATACGCTCGATCTTGGCGTTGTTGGCGTTGTAGATGTCATCGAGCGGCGTACTGATGGCCTCGAAGACCTGGCGCTCGCCGCGCTGCTTGCCGGCATTGGCAGTCCGCTCGCTCAGCGCGACGTACCCGAGCGCCAACTTGCCGAGCCGTTGCACGGCACGTTCCTGTGCAGCGGTGTCGAAACGGCCTGCCCGCTTTTGCGCTGCAATCTCTGCGGCGATCTGGCGGGCGCTTGCGCGCAGGGCGCTGGCGGACTGCGCGTGCACGGGCGCCAGCAGTCCCAGCACGAGGCCGATCACTCCTGCGACTGCTGCAGTCACCAACACGCCTCCCCGACGGACGCCGGCCCAGGGTGCATGGCGCAGGGCGAACCGCAGTTTCATGGACTCTGTCTCGAAGATCCTTCCTGGCCCTGCCTTGCCAAAGGGGGGGAACATGCGCGGGGGACCCGGGAGATCTGCGATGCGGGTGTCGGCGTGGACGTCAACGCACCTGCGACGCGCTACGACAGCTCCTTCATGTACTTGGCCATCTCGATCTTCCAGCGTGAGCCAAACGTGAGCTGGAGCACCTCGCGAACCAGCGCCGTGTTCGCGTCCAAGCTGATCAACTCCCCCCCACCATCGCGTGCGATCTCCCCGAACGTCCGCGCCACTTCCTTGTAGAAATCGGGCAGCGGCGACGGCTTATACGGGGCCTTGCCGTGGAGGGAGTGCCACAGGTGGCGGTCGAACTCGGCATGCTGGCGTTCGGTAACATCGATGGTACTGATGTACCCGCCCCGCTTGCGAAACGCGCGGACCATTGTCCGCACGTCATCCGCATCCCACGGGTGCGGCGGCGAACCGCCCACCAGGATGATGATCCTCTTGGAGTGCTTGCGCCACTTCAGATCATGAATGGCGGTGTCCAGCGCCTCCTTCACGGCCTCTTCCCAGTCCCCACCGCCGGCGGCGGTGATGTGTGAGAGAAAGGCCCGCAGTTTCTTCGTGTGGAAGCTCAGATCACTCCATTTCACGACGTAATCGTCGCCTCTGTCGCGGTACACGACGATGCCCACCCGGCTGGTGGGCACCATTCGTTGAATCGCGCCCACCAGCCGCGACAGCTTCCGTTTCACGTCCTCGATGACGAATTGCATGCTGTCGGTCGTATCAATGACCAGCGCGACGTCGAGCCCCACCTTGCGCAGGCCGCCGACGTAATCGCCGAAACCGCCGCCGAGACCGCCAATCGCACCCGCGCCGAACGACAGGGTGGTCGAGATGTGGCGCAGCGTCGGGTCAGCTCCCAGTTTCGGGCCGATGCCTCCGATGCGTGGCATTTCGGGGGCACGCACCCCTCTGATCACAGGCCCACGCGGCGCCGCCCTGTTCGGCACGGTTTTCTGCATTTTCAGCACTCCGGCCAGGTCTCGCAGGGAGGGCGCACCGTTCAAGTTCTCTTCGCCGACCATCGTGTCATCGATCACTCGCACACGAATCTCTCGTGCCTTGCGAATCACTGTGAGGGTTACGGTCGCCAGAAGCAGCAGCAGCGCCACGTGGAAGACTGTGGAAGCCGCGAACCACCGTATGCCGCCGAAACGCCTGCCCGACCACGGGTCGAAGCGTTCCGGCGGGGTGCTGGCTGCACCGGCTGGCGGGGCGTGGGACATCCGGGCGCTCAGGTCCCCCGACGCCGCTCTGCGGCGATCGCAATCTGCGTCGCTCCAGCCTTCTGCGCGGCAGAGAGGATCTTGACCGCCTGGCCGAAGAGCACCTCGCGGTCGCCCTCCAGCACGACCGGAATATCGGGCCGCGCGCTGACGAGACCGCGCAGCACGGGTTCGAGATCCTCGTAGGCGGTCAAATTGCTATTGACGTAGATGTCGTTGGTGGGGGTCACGGTAATGGTGATTTCCCGCGGCTGCGCCGACGTGCTGTCCACTTCGGGCAGGCTGATCTTGGCACCCGACTCCACCATGGCGGCGCTGGTCACCATGAAGATGATGAGCAACACGAGGAAGATGTCGGTGAGCGGCGTGATGTTGATTTCCGCCACGATCGGCGAACGCGCCCGCTTCTTCGGCAGACTACCGAGTGCCATGTGTCTGTCTTCCAAGGTGAATCGCGTCGAGCACGCGGTTGGAAGCGATTGTCAGCGCTGCTTCGATACGCTCGATGCGGGTTTGGAAATAGTTGTAGAAAATCACCGCAACGATGGCGACGGCCAGGCCGAGCGCGGTGGCAATCAACGCTTCGGAAATCCCCGCAGCCACTACCGAGAAGCCGCCGCTGCCCATGAGGGCCATGTTGTGAAACGCCTTGACGATACCCACCACGGTCCCGAACAGGCCGATGAAAGGCGCGCTGCTGCCGACGGTGCCGACAACCCATAAGGGGCCCTTGAGGGCCTCGAGCTCCTCGAAGCGCTTATCCTCGGTCAGGCCCGAAAGGTACTCCATCGAGTCGGACTGGTGGCGCGCCAGCACATCCGAGAAGATTCGGCCGGCAGGGGTCTCGACCTGTGCCTGGGTCGTTTGCAGCGCTGCCCCGAAGTCACCACGCTCCAGGGGCCCGCAGATCTCATGCGCCAGGGAAAGGCTGCGCGACACCATGTTGCGCAGCGACCAGGCACGCTCCAGGATGATACTGAGCGTCACCATGGAGAATAATATCAACGGGTAGGTGGCCAACCAGCCCGTCTGGATCATATCGAGAACACTGAGCCCTTCCACGTCAGGTACCTCCTTGTTCGTATTCGGTGCGCGCCCCGGCCCTGGGCGTCACTCCTATCCTCAGAGCCACATGCTGGCCTGATGCAAAACGGAGTAGACAGAACCTTTCTGGACGACGCGCAGACAATCTCGCAATCACGACACGACTCGGCGCCGGCCCGGGTGCCGATCTCCGGCCCGCACCAAAACTGATTTCTCGTATAACTTCATAGCAGCCTTGTCGCGCTTTTTCATGTGCCCCCCTCGCCTCCCCGGGGTCTGCGGCACGAATGGGAGTGCCGTCCGGTCGAAATCCGTGTCCCACCAGCAGACGTGTGGATGGTCGGGAAGTGCAGCTCGGCTAGGACCGCGCCTTCGCCGCGGGGCGCCCAAGCCGCTCGCCGGTCTGCGATCCGATCCAGACCTCGCCGCCTTCGAAGTGTTCCTTCTTCCAAATGGGCACCACTTCTTTCAGGCGGTCGATGACGAAGTGACAAGCTTCGAAGGCAGGGCGCCGGTGGCCGGCAGAGACGGCGATCACCACGCTGGCGTCGCCGATGGGCACGACGCCGACGCGATGGACGATCGCCACGCCTGCGATCGGCCAGCGCTGCCGTGCCGTCTCGCCGATCTTGCGCATCTCGGCCAGCGCCATCTCCCGGTACGCCTCGTACTCGAGGCGGATGACGCGCCGCCCGTCGTTGTGATCGCGTGTGGTGCCGACGAAGGTGACGGTAGCACCGCTCGTAGCCTGCGCGACGGCCGCGGTGACCGCCGCCGCATCAATCGGGCCGGCAACGATCTGGAACATCGGTTCCTCCACTGACCGGCGGAATCAGCGCCACTTCATCATCGTTCGCAAGCCGATGACCTCTGCCGACGTACTCCCGGTTGACAGCGAACGTGATTGACGAGCTGAGGTCGCGCAACTGCGGGTACTCCGCACACAGCGCTTCCCACAGGTCGTTCACCGTGGCCGTATCCGGCAACGTCCATTGCGCCGCCTCGCGGTGCAATCGCTCGCGCAGGGAGGCAAAAAAGCGTAGCCGCAGCATCATGACGTGGCCGCTCCCGTCGCTCCGTCACCCCGAACGAGGCCAACGACGTGCCCGAGCTCGGGCAGAATCAACTTCGTCATGGCAAGCTCGACGGCCGCAGTCGCGCCCGGCAAGGAGAACACGACCCGCTTGCCCATCACGCCGGCGGTGGCACGGCTCAGCATGGCGGCGGCCCCGATCTGTTCGTAGCTGAGCGAGCGGAACAACTCACCGAAACCTGGAATATCCTTTTCGAGGAGCCGCGCGACCGCCTCGTACGTCGTGTCGCGCCGTGCAAGACCCGTCCCGCCGTTGATGATGATGACCTCGGCGGCCGCTGGCACAGCCCGCACGGCTGCGACAATCAATGCAGGCTCATCCTTCAACACCTGATAGTGCTCGATGCGGTGTCCCTCGGCACGCAGCAGCTCCTGGATGCGACGGCCATTGCCGTCGGTGTCCGGCGTACGCGTATCGCTGACGGTCATGACCGCACACCCGATGGCGCGCGCGTCCTGCTGGTGGTGCGCATGAGCACTCATCGCGCCGCTACAATAGCAACCCGCGCTGGAGCGGGCAAAAGCGCGCCCTGCCCGCGGGGCAACCGGTCCTTGCCTGCCAGCGTCGCAGCAGTGCATCGCACGGGCGTTTATGCTGTAAATGGCAGCCGGAGGTGAAACCCATGCGGCGTCCGGCAGCCATCATCATCCTCGTCGTCCTCGCGATCGGCGCTGCTGGTGTCTGGCGCTGGTGGACCGTCGAAGGGACCAGCCGTTCGGTCATCAAGGGATCCGGCATCATCGAGGTGACCGAAGTGGACGTTGCATTCCAAGTGCCCGGCACGATCGCCGAACGATACGTCGACGAAGGGGCGTTGCTCGACAAGGGAGAGCCGATCGCCCGCCTCGACGACCAGCAATACCGCCTGGAAGTCGAACGCGCGGCGGCCGCCAAGGCAGCCGCTGAGGCGCGCTACCGGCGGTTGCTGAAGGGGCCGCGCGGCCAGGAGATCGATCAGGCCTTGGCCGCACTGGAAGCTGCCGACAGCGAGCTGGCAACGCAGCAACGCGAGTTGAACCGCATCAAGACGCTTTACGCGGCGCACGTCGTGTCGCGTGCCGAATTTGACCAGGTGAACAT
>JBHHYR010000127.1:0-11263 GCA_046757585.1 Binatia bacterium
CTACCACGAACCCTCCGGCCTCTTCCGCACCGAGCTAGGCAGCAACGTGGTCACCCTGACACCCTATGATGTCGGGATTCAGCTCGGCGCCATCCGCGAACTCATGTTCGCCACCCCCGTGCACCTGATCGAACCGCTCCTGGACTGGTTCCCCCGCTGGTGGGTTCAGACCGTCGACACCAGCGGCATGCAGCAGTCGGAGGGGAACCGCACCGGCGAGCTGTTTTACGGCGTACGCGACACGGATTTCGACGATGACGGCCTTCCCTTCTACGGGAAGGGGCCCGGCCGGCACGGCATCGCGCCAGTCCTAGCGGGAAAGGTCGACGTGCTGGTTGGAAGCCCGGACGCGGGCGCCTTCTCGAAGCTGCCAGGAGACGTGCATAGCCCCGCTCGCTGGGGAGGGAAAGTGAAATACGCTTACGCGTCGGGTTCCCTGCGCGCACCGGTTTTGCCGGTGACGATCAGGGGCGACGACCTCGTCGAACGCCCCGCTATGAAGCGCTTCGACGGGATGACGTATCCCCTTCCCGCCAGCAAGCCTCACATTCGCCACAACCCCAGGCTCACGGGGAAGGAGATCATCGAGCGGGAAGCAAATTGCGTCTTGTGTCACGGCTGGACCGGTGAGGGGATCACCGGGTTGCCGTGGAAGGCCGATGCATTCGAACGCGACCGCGACAGCATGTTCGAGATTCCCAAGACCGGTCGCGC
Source organism: Binatia bacterium (assembly GCA_046757585.1). Taxonomy (GTDB): domain Bacteria; phylum Desulfobacterota; class Binatia; order HRBIN30; family HRBIN30; genus JBHHYR01. The sequence continues at coordinate 715 of JBHHYR010000127.1, forward strand.
CAGCCGGCTGATGCCCGAGTGGGGGATCGGCAATCAGGACGGCGTCGGTTCGGTGCTCAACGACGAGGAGATCTATCGAATCGTCGACTACGTGCAGAGCCCAGCGTTTCGGGCCCTGATCACCGAGAGCCAGGCTGGGATCCTCGATCCGCAGTTTCCGCCCAAGGACGCCTACTTCTACATCTCGCGCGCCTATCTGGCGGGCCGCAAGAAACCCGCGACCGAGGCGGACATTCTCACTGTCCTGGAAGCCTACGAGCAGGCGGTGGCGACGAACACGAAGGTGAACGTGTTGAAGCTACTGGGGGCGCATGAGTCCACGACTGCAAGCGCGCAGGGGGCAAACCAGGCCACGCGCACCGGGACCCCACAGTGAAGAGTTGAGACCCGCGTGGAGGACGAAGTTCCAAGGGGAAGGACGAGATGGAAAAAGCATGGTTGACGTTCTTGGCCGTGGGCGGCGCTGCCCTGCTGCTGGCACATGCTCCGCGCGCTGCGCGTGCCGTCGAAGCTAGCGGCGTGATCACTGGTTCTGTTCGTTTTCGCGGCACACCACCTCCGCCGAAGAAGATGCCGATCGACAAGGACAACGACGTGTGCGGCACCGGGTTCCGGAAGCTCGTCGAAGTCGATGTCGCCCCCGACAAGAGCCTGCGCAATGTGGTGGTCTGCGTGCAGGGCACCAAAGCCGCTTCGCACTCCCAGAAACCCCAGGGTCGTTTCAAGCTCGATCAGAGAGGTTGCAAGTTCATCCCCGAGGTTTCGATCGTCCCGAAAGGGGCAAAGCTGAAGATCACCAACCGGGACCCAGTCGTCCATAACATTCACACCTTCGAGATCATCAAGGGGAGACGCCGTGACATGTTCAACTTCGCGCAGCCGGAACGGGGCCACCGCCGCACGGAGACGATCAAACCGCGACGGGGCGACACCATCGAGCTGACCTGCGACGTGCACACCTTCATGCACGGATGGATCTATGTGAGCGACGGTTCGACCTGTGTCGTGGCTAAGGACGGCCATTTCAGAATCAACGGGGTGCCGGATGGAACCCACGCAGTGAAAGTGTGGCACCCCACCCTCGGAGAGCAAGAAAAGGAAGTACGCGTCGCTGGCGGGAAGGCGATACAGGTCGACTTCGAGTTCGCCAACGCGCACTGATGCGGTGCCGCCGGAAGACGTGTCGGCCCGGGTCAGCGAAGGGCCCGGTGGAATGTGTCATGCGTACGATGACGCTGTGCCGCAGACGGAACGCGCGCGATCTCCGTCTGCTTCTCTTTCTGCTGGCGGTCCTGTGGCCGAACGCCGCACTGGCTGCTGAGGGGCTACCGCTTTATCGGACCTTTTTCGGCATCAATCCCCGCCTGGTCGTTTGGATCGTGGCGGAGCTGCACCTGATGTTCGGGGCTTTCGTCCTCGGCGTTCCCATCTTCGCGGTCATCGTCGAGATCGTGGGGGTCCGACAGCGGGACCCCGAGGCCGCCAGTCGCTATGACGGGCTCGCCTACGAGTTTACGAAGCTCCTGTCCTCCGCCTTCGCGACCACCGCTGCCTTCGGCGGCCTCCTCGCGTTCGTTCTCTTCTCCCTCTACCCCGACTTCATGGCCCACCTCACCGACGTGTTTCACCCGAGCTTTTACGTGTACGGGCTCCTGTTCTTCGCCGAGGGATTCACGCTCTACGTCTACTACTACGGGTGGCAGCGCATGGCCGGCGGTCACGCGAAGAGCTTTCATATCGTGCTCGGCGTGCTGCTCAACCTGACCGGCACCGCTCTGATGTTCATCGCAAACTCGTGGACGACGTACATGATGACCCCGCCAGGTCTCAAGTCCGGAGCGGCAGGGAAGCTCGCGAGTCATTGGGAGGGCACGCATTACATCGGACCGTTCTGGGAGGCCTTCCACAATTACCTTTGGATGCCGCTTAACATTCACCGCCTCCTCGCCAACGTCGCCTTCGGCGGTGCGATTTGCGGTGCCTATGCGGCGGTGAAGTTCCTGGGCGCACGCGACGAGCAGGCACGGGCCCACTACGACTGGATGGGCTACGTCGGCAACTTCATTGCCATGTCAGCGCTCATCCCCTTGCCCTTCGCTGGCTACTACCTGGGAAGAGAGATCTACAGCTTCAATTCGACCATGGGGCAGGACATGATGGGCGGCACCTTCTCCTGGACGTTCATCCTGCAGGCGGTGTTCGTCGGGACCCTGTTCATCGCAGGCAACTACTACCTGTGGTCGGGCATGCGCCGCATCCCTGGTGGTGAGCGATACCTGCGCTTCGTCCCGTGGATGATCGGGATTCTGTTTTTCTGCTTCGCCGTGTGGCTGACCCCGCACAACCTGCTCTTGGGCGGGATGGAAAAGAAGTTCGGTCTCATGCCCGCCAAGAACGCGGTCATCCAGCTGATGATCCTCACCACGTTCGCGGGCTTCCTCATGTACCGCCGGGCAAACAAGGCGCAGGCCGTAGAAGTACCCGCGCGGGGCATCGGCCCCAAGGTGGCCATCGCCGTGGCCGGTGCCCTCGGGATCGCCGTGCTCGCTTTCTACGCCTCCTCGTCCGACCTTGCAGACGCAAACCCGGCGATCGGACGCTTCGTTGTGACCAAGCTACCGGTCGCGTTCTTGACCTTCGACCTTGCAGGCACACTGACCTACGCCGCGACGCTGCGTTGGACCCTCTACCATCAGATGCTGTGGATCGTGCTCTGCTGCGCTCTGTTCTTCGTGCCGCGACGCGGCAATCTGGCTCAGGGTTTGCTCATCGGCGTGACCACCTTCCACGCCAGCGCGTGGCTCTTCCAGCACGGCTTCACGATCATGGAGAAGGCCAACCCGCTGGTCCGGCAAGTGGCGGTCTGCCAGGTGCTGATGATCCTAGGCTGTCTGCTGGTTGCCACCGTGTTCGACGTTCTGCTCTACCGGGGCGCGCCGAGCCTCGGTCCCTACCGCTGGGGGCAGATGCATCGCCGCAGTCAGTTCGCGCTCGTGCTGCTGTGTGTCTTCTTCGTCATGAACATGGGGCTCATGGGCTTCATCCGCTCCGGCCTCCGCAAGGGCTGGCACGTGGTCGCGGTATTGAAGGACACGTCTGAATGGGCAGCCACGCCGAGCAATCTTTACATGGCGGTGGTGGTCAGCGGGATCAGCATCGTCTTCCTCTTGCTCGTGTCGTTCGTGTTCTGGACGGCGAGCCTGCTCGAGCCTAAGCGCCCGCAGGGAGCCATGGTGCCAGAGGCGGCGAGCGATGAATAAACGTTCCGGCGGATCCATCATGCGCGATCTAGGCACGTTTGTGCTGGCGCTCGCCGGGCTGTTCATCGTGCTCGGCTGGTACGTAACCGCTCTGCAGGGCGGTGGGGTTCAGGCAGCCACCAGCGGGGTCAGTGCTGAGCGAGGCGAGACCATCTTCTGGGACACCGGTCCGGTCAAGGGAACCTGCCGCAACTGCCACAGCATCGGGGACCGGGGAAACATGAAGCGCTGTCCGAACCTGGGTGAGTCGGCACTCGGCCCACCCATTGGCGAACGCGCGGCGCGGCGTGCCGAAGAGCGCCATGCGCAAACGGGCAAGCCCTACACGCGCACCGACTACCTGGTCGAGTGCATCGCCAACCCAAGCGCCTACGTCGTCCAGGGCTTTCCCGACCATCTCATGCCACTCGTCTACACGGGTCAGATCGACCTCGCTCCCGAAGACGTCATGAGCGTGATCGCCTACCTCCAGTCCATCGGCGGAGAGGTGGACCTCCCAGCGATCGCTGAATCCATGAGCCGGTACGGTCAGGCGATCTTCGCCAAGGAATCGGGCAAGACGTCTGGGGCCAAGGTGCGCCGCATCGATTTCCCATATCCCGAGTGGGAGGTGTTGGAGCCAGAGCAAATAGCCGAGTATCAGGCGCGCTCGAACACGGAGCGCAAGGCCTACCTGGCCAAGTCACTGGACGACGATCAGATCGAGATGCTGGCGGACATCGAGGAGGAATGGATCGAGGATGGCCGCAAGGTGTTTCGGGAGAACCGCTGTTGGCAGTGTCATGGCATCGCCGGGGAGGATTTCGGCGCCGTCGAACCCGGCAAGGTGGGCCCTGAGCTGAGCGGGATCGGCGCCATCCAGACCCGAGAGTACCTTCTCGAGTCCATCCTGAACCCGGACGCGCTCATCGTGCCCCCGGTGGAAGAGCACTCCGAGGACGGCCGATCGAAGATGCCCAGCTTTGCCGACCTGCTGTCGACCCGCGACCTCCTCCGCCTGGTGGTCTACCTGTCGAGCCTGACCGGAGCCCCGCCTCCCGCGGAGCCCGAGGAGCCGGCACCCGCTTCGGCAGTCGCCGGGCATGCGCCCCGGGTGGCAGGAGGATCATGAGCACCTCCCAGCACCGCGACGTCGCCTCGTCCGGGGCTTTTGGTCCCTTGACGCACACGATCGTGTTTCTGGTCGGCTTCTACGCCTTCTTGAAGCTCACGCTCCCAACAATCGGCGGCTGGCTAGCAGCACCCGACTGGTTTTCGATCCGCACGGATCTGCAGAGCTCGGGCCGAGAGCTCGCCCTGTACATGACGCTCGGAGCGCTCGCCTGGTACTGTTATCTCTCCTACGAGGACGAGCGTTGGGCCGAGTTCCGCCGGCCGATCTTCGAGTTTGTGGGCAAGCAGGGTCCGATTCAACGAGCCGTGATGGCGTTGGTCCCGCCGCTGGTCGGAGGACTGGTCTTCTACCACACCGTGCTTGGAGCGGCCGAGCTGGAGATGAGCCCGATTCGCCATCCCACCCCGCCGGAGCAGTTCGCTGCGCTGCGGAACCCCTTCCGGCACCCGACGCGGGAAATGCTCAACGCCTTCGACGAAGCCATTCGTTCCGGCGCCATCGACGCTTCGCGCAGCGCGGAGCCAGCGGTGCGCGCGTACGCCCGGGCGCTCGCCGCGGGGACCGCCAGGCCGGAGCAGCGAGCACGTGCCTTCTTCCGACGGGTCACAGAAGAAGGCCGGGTGCTGTTCATGATCAATTGCCGTCCCTGCCACGGGACCCGTGCCATGGGGGACGGCCCCATGTCGGTTGGCCAGCGCCGCCAGCCTGCCGACTTCACGGGCGTCGAAACGATCGCCACGCTCGTGGAGGGGGCGGTCTTCTGGCGCGTCAAGAAGGGCGGCATTGGCTTACCTCACGTCGGTGCACCGTGGGAATCGGCCATGCCGCGTTGGGAGACGGATCTGACCGATGAGCAGATCTGGAAAATCATTACAGCCGAGTACGATATCGCCGGCAACGCACCGCGGCAGCCAGAAGGGCGGCAAGGGGCAACGGGACCGTGATGCGTCGTCTCGGCATCACGCTCCTCCCCTGCTTTGCGGCGGCGCTCGTGCTCCTGCCCGACCGCGTCCGTGCGGGCCAGCCGGCCCCGGCCACCTCCGGTTGGTTCGAGATCGAGGCTCCCGCCACCCGGCCTGCTCCGAGCCGGGAAACCATCGCTGAAGGCAAGCGCATTTACGATTTCCGCTGCAGTCCGTGTCACGGCATCGAAGGCAACGGCGAGGGCCCTGTGGCCCCGTTTCTCGACCCGCGGCCGCGTGATTTCACCTTGGCGAACTTCAAGTTCCGCACCACGGCCTTCGGAGAGTTGCCAAGGGACGAGGACCTGTTCCGCACCATCACCCGCGGCATCCCGGGTACGGCGATGCCATCCTGGGCACCCTTACCTGCGGAGGAGCGATGGAAGGTCATCTACTACATCAAAACCTTCTCCGACTTCTTCGGTGATCCGGACTTCGACCCGCATCGAGTAGAGGATGGAAAGCGCTTCACCGTTGAAGTTCCCCGTCCACCCGCAGCAACACCTGAGCGAATTGCGTACGGACGAAAGGTCTTCCTGCGGGCCAAGTGCACCAAGTGCCACGGCATGGAAGGGCGAGGCGACGGGCCCTCGGCCGGCACGCAGTTCACTGCCCGCAAGCACCGCATCCTGCCGCGCGACCTTACCAAGGGCTGGCGGTACAAGGGTGGCACACACGTTGAGGATATCTGGCGCACGCTGACGACCGGGCTGAACGGAACGCCCATGCCCAGCTTCATCGGATCCCTCGACCAGAGCGACCCGGAGAAAGACGAAGCGGACCGGTGGGCGGTGGCCCAGTATGTGCGCTCCCTGGTTGTAGAGGTGGAAGATGAGCCCGAGACCGTCCTCCGAGTGCGGCGCGTGAAGGGAACACTCCCGACCGACCCCGATGACGCCGCGTGGGAGGGTGCGCATGAGATCCACTTTCGCATGTTGGGGCAGGTGACCCGGCGGCCGCGGTGGCAGACGCCAGCCGTGGACTTCATGCGCATCCGGGCATTGCACGACGGCACGCGCCTCGCACTGCGGCTCGAGTATGACGATCGCACCCAGAGCACGGAGCGCGACGGTCCTGACATCGTCCGGGAGGAGACCACCTACCCGAAGCTCGATGTCACCCGCTACGTGCACACACTGAGAAAGTACCCGGACGCCGTCGCGGTTCAGTTTCCCGCCCGCCATTCCGGCGGCGTCACCCGGCCGTATTTCCTGTACGGACAGAGCGAGTGGCCGGTCGTGCTGTGGCGCTTCGAAGCCGGGCCCACCTCCTCGTTCCGCGAATTCCTGGCGAAAGGCGCCGAAAAGATCCGGCCCACGAACCGCAAGCGCATCCAGGGTCGAGCGGCGTACGCGAACGGGCAGTGGCGCGTCGTGATGACGCGTCCCCTTGCCGCTACGGACCCGCGGACCGACGTGTCCCTCACCCCGGGTCGCTACATCCCCTTCCTCGCAATGGCCTGGGACGGCGGCAATGGCGAGTCCGGGCTCAGGCAGTCCCTGTCGTCGTGGTATACGCTGCAGCTCGCCGCCCCGATTCCCCGGCAAGTCTACGCGCGAAGCTTTGGGGCCTTCTTGCTCGCCGGCGTGTTCGAGTGGGTGCTCGTTCGCCGCGCCCGGCGCCAACAGTCGTCCACCTCCGGAGGGAAACCGTGAATCGCACCACGGCTCGAAGCACGGCTCTTCTCACCGTGGCGCTCGCGCTTCTGCTGGCCGTGCCTGCTCTAGCCGCACCCCGGAACGCGGCCGTGTACCGCAGCGTCGGCGGTCTCGACTCGCGCACTGTGGTCTGGGTGGTAGCCGAACTCCACCTGATGTTCGCCGCTTTCGTGCTCGGTGTGCCGATCTTTGCCGCAATCTTGGAGCTCGTCGGCGTGCGCGGGGGCGACGCGCGGTACGACCGACTGGCGCATGAGCTCACGCGCCTCTTGAGTGCCGCCTTCTCCACCACGGCTGCCCTCGGCGGAACCCTCGCCTTCGTTCTGGTTGGGCTCTACCCCTCATTCATGCAGGCGCTCGGCGAGGCGGTGCACCAGTCCTTCTACGTCTACGCGGCGCTCTTCTTTGCCGAGGCGTTTACCCTCTACCTCTATTACTACGGCTGGGAGCGGATGCAGTCGCGCACCCCCAACGCACCGGCTCTGCGGCGTCCGGCTTGGGGACTCACCCTGGCACTCGCGTTCTTGGTGATCGCCTTGATGCTCTTTCACGGTGGCGACACCCGTCAACCACGTGCGGCGGGAGCCGCGGCGGCAGCACGGATCGGCGCCATAGCGAACGGGATGGACGAACTCGTGCGGGCCGAGGCGGCAAAGGGGCGGGCACGAGCCCAGACGGACGTGAAGAACTGGCGCAAGCGGATCGAGACGCAGGTGGATCGTGTCGCAGTTGACCGTCCCGAGGGCCTGCACGCACAGGCAGTCGCAGGCGACGAGAAGGCAGTGTCGCGAGCGGGCGCCGTGGTGCTGGGAGTAGTCCTCGACACGCTGCGAAACGCCCCGAAGAACGCCAGTGCCGAGCGCATCGCGGCCCGTTTCAAGCACCAAGTGGCCGTTGCACAGGGCGCCGCCAAGCTCGAGGGAGACAACCGAGCCAGCGCGATCTCCGCCGCGCACTGGACGGTAGTCGGCGCGGGTGGCTTGGCACTGCTGGTTGCGCTTGCCGTGGCGTCCTGGGCGAGCGGGCCGAAAAGCCTGCACCTGTTCCTGGGACTGACTCTGAATCTCGCTGGCATCGCCCTGATGATGATTGCCAATGCGTGGACAACTTTCATGATGAGCCCGGCCGGCTACAACGAAGCGACGCTCGAGTTCGGCGGCACGACCTGGACCGCGATCGCCAACCCGCTCTGGCAGCCGCTGAACCTCCACCGGCTGCTCGCCAACATCGTGTTCGGCGGTTTCGTCTCCGCCGCTTACGCAGCCGTCCGCTTTCTGGGTGCGAAGACCGATGAGGAGCGCGCCCACTACGACTGGATGGGCTATGTGGGCAACTTCGTGGGCATTCTGGCCATGATCCCCCTGCCCTTCGCCGGGTACCTCCTCGGACGCGAGATCTATTCGAACAGCCCGATCATGGGAAACAACATGATGGGCGGAGCATTCAGCTGGGCCTTCATCTTCCAGGCGGTCCTCATCGGCATGCTCTTCCTGGGCGCCAACTACTACTTGTGGATTGGTATGGAGCGCATCCCAGGCTCGGAGCGCTATCGTCGCTTCATCCCCTGGTACGCCGTCATCCTGCTCATCTCCTTCGCCGTGTGGGTGACCCCGCACAATCTACCGCTGTCCGCCGAGGAGCGGGCGCTCATGGGTGGGGCGCAGTATCACCCGCTGCTCAAATATCTCGGCCTGATGCCAGCCAAGAACGCCGTCGTCAACTTGATCATCCTCACCACATTCTTCTGCTTTCTCATGTACCGGCGAGCTGGCTGCGGCACGCTGCGCCCGTTCTCCGCCCAGGGGAAGAAGGCGAAGCTGCTGCTAGGCGCGTCGCTGCTGTTCGTGCTCATGCTGCTGGGCTGGTACGGCTGGGTGATCCTGCGAATCGACCTGGCCGACATATCCGTGCCGGCCGGCAAGCGCTGGGTGCTCTCCTGGGCGGCAGGTTCGCTCGGGCTGGAAATGGTGCTGGCCACCGTCGCAGCCTGGCTCACGGCGCGTGACCGCGGAAAGGTGGGTCAGGGAATCTACTTCGCGGGAACGGCCCTCTTGGTCGCCGGTTTCCTGGGGGTGTGGGGCTTCGTGACCATGGTGCACGCGAACCCGTTCCTGCGGAACATCGCCGTCTGCCAAGTGCTGATGGTGCTGAGCGCCATGATTCTCTGCGGCGCCATTGACCTCATCCTACTGAACGGGGCCGAGCAGGTGGCGGGCATTCGCTGGGGGCAGATGCCAGCCCGTTCCCAGTACGCCTTGCTAGTCGTCACCGTGGCTGTGGTGCAGCTCATGGGTCTCATGGGTTTCATTCGCTCCGCGCTGCGTGAGGACTGGCACCTGTACGGCGTACTGCGCGACACCTCGCAGGGGGCGGGAACCCCGTCGCTCGCGCACATGAGCTGGGTGGTTGCGCTGATCAGCCTGGTATTTTTTGCGCTGCTGGCTTTCGTCTTCTGGCTCGGAGGGCTGTCGGAAGCGCATGCACGGCGCCCCGATGACCGATCCGGCCGGTCGGCGCAGGAGGCTGTGGCGTGAGCACAGTGCCCCTGGTCCTCTATGTTCTGGGGTTCGCCGTCCTGTGCGGCGCGGTGATGCGGGCAGCCCGGCGCTCGGTCCTCTGGCGTGCGCTGGCGGTCCTGGCGCTGGGGCTCGTTTTCCTTCTCGGGGTCTTTCCGGGCTTTCGCCTCGGTTCCCTCGTCATCCCCGGGATCGCGATGCTCAGCACCGGCAGTCACCTGCCTCTTCCCGTCCCCAGGTTCGCCTTCTGGACGTATGTCGTACTCATCGCGACAGGTGTTCTCCTCGTGGTGAGCGCCTCGCAGCAGACCCTCGACGAGTTCATCGATCCGCTCCTCGGCTTGCTGCGCGGTGAGGGGGGGCTAGTGGCGAATCGCATCCGCGGGCCGTTGCTGTTTGGTGTGATCCCGCTGCTCAGTGCAGCCCTTGTCTTCCGGGCCTACCTGCCACCGAGCGCCCCGCCGCTCGTGGGCCGCCAGGCGCACCCGTCGATCGGATACGACGAGGCCTTCCGCAACCCGCTGCGCGAGCCGGGAGCGGAGAGGCTGCGCCAGTACGGTGGTCCCCGCGAGACGTTCGTGGAAGCGATGACCCATGAAGGACGCCATCTCTACGCGAAGAATTGCTCGCCGTGCCATGGTGGCAAGGCCGACGGCACCGGACCCATGGCGCGCGCCCTCCGGCTCCCGCCAGCGAACTTTACCGATCCGGGAACCATCGCGACGCTCGTGGAGGGCTACGCGTTCAAGCGTGTCCAGGAAGGCGGCATTGGCCTTCCGCCTGCCGGTACGCCGTGGGACTCGGCGATGCCCCGCTGGCGGGGCGATCTGAGCGACAGCCAAATCGAAAAAATTCTCCTCGCCGAGTACGACCTCGCCGGCGTGAAACCACGGGTTCCGGAGCGACTGGAATGAGCAAGCAGGCCTACAGCGCAACAGTCGCGGCCGTCCTGCTGCTCGGCGTGGGCAGCGTACCCGCCCGCTCGGCGCGAGCGGCAACCGACCCCTACGATGCTGCACGCCTGACGAAGATGAAGAGC
>JBHHYR010000128.1:0-11196 GCA_046757585.1 Binatia bacterium
CATGGCCGTGTATCCTCACTTGGCAATCGTGCTGACCACGCCGGCCCCCACGGTACGCCCCCCTTCGCGGATCGCAAACCGCAGCCCCTCATCCATCGCAATCGGCGTCAGTAACTCGATCGTCACCCGCACGTTGTCCCCCGGCATCACCATCTCCGTACCCGCCGGCAGCGTCACCACCCCCGTCACATCCGTCGTCCGAAAGTAAAACTGCGGCCGATACCCATTGAAAAACGGCGTGTGCCGCCCCCCCTCCTCCTTCGTCAACACGTACACCTCCGCCTCGTAGTTCGTGTGCGGTGTGATGCTGCCCGGCGCCGCCAACACCTGCCCCCGCTCCACCTCCTCGCGCTTGATCCCGCGCAGCAAACACCCCACATTGTCCCCCGCCTCCCCCACGTCCAAAATCTTGCGGAACATCTCCACCCCCGTCACCACCGTCTTCACCGTCGGCCGCATCCCCACAATCTCCACCTCGTCGCCCACCTTGATCTTGCCCCGCTCGACGCGCCCCGTCGCCACCGTGCCCCGCCCGCTGATCGTAAACACGTCCTCCACCGGCATCAAAAACGGCTTGTCCAACGCCCGCACCGGCTGCGGAATGTAGCTGTCCACCGCCTCCATCAACTTCACAATCGCCTGCTCCCCCAACTCCCCCGCCTCCCCCTCCAACGCCTTGAGCGCACTGCCCCGGATGATCGGAATCTCGTCGCCCGGAAACTCGTACTTCGACAGCAACTCCCGTACCTCCAACTCCACCAAATCCAGTAACTCCGGATCATCCACCGCATCCACCTTGTTCAAAAAGACCACCATCGCCGGCACCCCCACCTGCCGCGCCAATAAAATGTGCTCGCGCGTCTGCGGCATCGGCCCGTCCGTGGCCGCCACCACCAAAATCGCCCCGTCCATCTGCGCCGCCCCCGTGATCATGTTCTTCACGTAGTCCGCGTGCCCCGGACAATCCACATGCGCATAGTGCCGGTTCGCCGTCTCGTACTCCACGTGCGCCGTCGCAATCGTGATCCCCCGCGCCTTCTCCTCCGGCGCCTTGTCAATCTCCTCAAACGGTACGAAACTCGCCATCTTGCGCGCCGCCAACACCTTCGTGATCGCCGCCGTTAACGTCGTCTTCCCGTGGTCAATGTGCCCAATGGTCCCCACGTTCGCATGCGGCTTCGTGCGCTCAAATCTCTGCTTCGCCATCGTTCAGTCCTCCCGATCGCATCCCCGCGGTAACGGCTTCAGGCGCCCACCGCCTTGGCAGTGATTTCCTCCGATATCGGCTGCGGCACCGGCTCGTAATGTGCAAACTGCATGGTGTACGTAGCGCGCCCCTGGGTCAGTGAACGCAGGTCGGTCGCATAGCCAAACATTTCCGCGAGTGGGACCTGCGCCATGATCACCTGCGCGCTCCCCCGGGCCTCCATCCCCTGGATCTTGCCACGGCGGCTGCTGAGGTCGCCAATGACCTCACCCATGAACTCCTCTGGAACGACGACCTCGACGGCCATCACCGGTTCGAGAATGACCGGATTGGCTCTGCTGGCAGCTTCCTTGAAGGCCATCGACGCCGCGATCTTGAAGGCGATCTCGGACGAATCCACCTCGTGATACGAGCCGTCCAGCAGCGTCGCCTTCACGTCGACTATGGGATAGCCCGCCAGCGTGCCCGCATCCAGCCCGTCACGCACGCCGCGTTCCACGGCCGGGATGTACTCCCGCGGGACAGCACCGCCCTTGGTCTTGTCGGCAAACTCGAAGCCGCGCCCGCGCTCCAGAGGCTCGACCCGCAGGACAACGTGGCCGTACTGTCCACGCCCGCCAGTCTGACGCACGAACTTCGCCTCGCGTTCCACAGGCCGCCGAATCGTCTCCTTGTAAGCCACCTGCGGCTTGCCAACGTTGGCGTCCACTTTGAACTCGCGCAGCAACCGGTCGACGATGATCTCCAGATGCAGCTCCCCCATGCCCGAAATGATCGTCTGGCCGGTCTCCCGGTCGGTGGCGACCCGGAACGACGGATCTTCGGTCGCTAGCTTCTGCAGCGACATCCCGAGCTTCTCCTGATCCGCCTTGGTCTTCGGCTCGATCGCAATCGAGATCACTGGGACTGGGAATTCAATCGCTTCGAGCACGATGGGACGCGCCGGGTCACACAGCGTGTCCCCCGTGGTCGGGTTGCGCAGTCCGACTGCCGCGGCAATGTCACCTGCGTATACTTCCTTGATATCTTCTCGCTTGTTGGCATGCATCTTCAGCAGGCGACCGATCCGCTCCTTCTTCCCCTTGGTGGAATTGAGGACATACGAGCCGGACTTCACCATCCCCGAGTACACCCGGAAGAAGGTGAGACTGCCGACGAACGGATCGGTCACGATCTTGAACGCGAGAGCCGAAAAGGGGGCGTTGTCATCAGCCGGGCGGGTCTCCGCCGCCTGTGTCTGTGGATTGTGGCCTTCCACCGCAGGCACGTCCGTTGGGGCGGGGAGAAAATCGACTACGGCATCCAGCAACGGCTGCACCCCCTTGTTCTTGAAGGCGGCGCCACATAGGACCGGAACGATCTTGATTGCAAGGGTTGCGTGTCGAATCGCCTGGCGCAGTTCGCTTTCGGAAATCTCGCGCCCTTCGAGATACTTTTCCAGCACGCTCTCGTCGCTGTCCGCCACGGCCTCCAGTAATTCCTGGCGGTGTTGCTCGGCCTCGGCGCTCAGTTCTCCGGGAATCTCCTCGGTCCGGTACCGGGCCCCCAGGCTCTCCTCATCCCAGAGGACGGCCTTCATGGTCACCAGGTCAATCACGCCCCGATAGGTCTCTTCCCGCCCAATCGGCAGCTGGACGGGCACTGCGCGTGCCCCCAGGCGTTCACGGATCATCCGAACCCCGCGGAAGAAGTCGGCACCAACCCGGTCCATCTTGTTGATGAACGCGATGCGCGGCACGCCGTACTTGTCGGCTTGGCGCCACACCGTCTCCGACTGGGGTTCGACCCCACCGACCGAACAGAACACAGCGATAGCTCCATCCAGGACGCGCAGCGAGCGTTCCACCTCGATGGTGAAATCCACATGCCCGGGCGTATCGATGATGTTGACGCGATGATCGCGCCAAAAGCAGGTGGTCGCCGCAGAGGTGATCGTGATGCCGCGTTCCTGCTCCTGGACCATCCAGTCCATGGTGGCGGTGCCGTCATGGACCTCACCGATCTTATAATTGATGCCCGTATAGTAGAGAATACGCTCGGTCGTCGTTGTCTTGCCGGCATCGATGTGCGCCATGATGCCGATATTGCGTGTCCGTTCGAGCGGAACCTTTCGAGCCATGTTCTGTCCATAGACGGTGACCCGTCGTGCCAGTCACCATCCGCACCTTTGTCCTCGCGTACTCACCACCGATAATGTGCGAAGGCCTTGTTCGCCTCCGCCATCCTGTGCGTATCTTCTCTCTTCTTCACCGTCGCGCCGCGATTACTGGCGGCATCCAGAAGTTCCGCCGCCATACGTTCGGCCATCGACTTTTCCCCACGGGCGCGTGCGTTCGTCACCAGCCAGCGCATTGCCAGGGACATGCGGCGTGCTGGCCGTACTTCGACGGGCACCTGGTAGGTTGCCCCGCCCACGCGCCGCGAGCGCACTTCGACCACTGGCTTCACGTTATCCAGGGCCCGCTTGAAGATCCCGAGCGCGTCCTCTTTGGAGCGCTCACCGATCAGGTCGAGGGCACCGTACAGGATCCGTTCGGCGGTGCTCTTCTTGCCTCCGGTCATCATGGTGTTGATGAACTTCGTCACCATGCGGTCGCGGAACTTCGGGTCGGGCAGGAGTTCCCGACGCCGCACCTCTCCCTTACGCGGCATGTGCTGCTCGCCCTACGCGCTCACTTGGGGCGTTTCGCCCCGTACTTGGATCGGCTTTGCCTCCGCTCCTGCACCCCAATGGAGTCGAGCGTGCCGCGGATGATGTGATAGCGCACGCCCGGGAGGTCTTTCACGCGGCCGCCGCGGATCAGGACAACCGAATGTTCCTGCAGGTTGTGCCCAACGCCGGGGATGTACGAGGTCACCTCGATGCCGTTGGTCAGCCGCACACGTGCCACCTTCCGCAGCGCGGAATTCGGTTTCTTGGGCGTCAGGGTGTACACGCGGGTACACACGCCGCGTTTCTGCGGCGAGCGCTGCAGCGCCGGCGCCGTCACCTTGCGGCGCTGGCGCTCACGTCCCTGGCTCACGAGCTGGTTGATCGTCGGCATTGCTCTCTGTTACGCCCTCACGTTCTCCCCGAAGTGAAAAGGTAGTTACTAGGTCATGCGCCCCATCGTGTCAACCTCAGCCCTCTACAGCCTCGGCGACAACCGGCACAGGTTCCTGCGCACCCTCCGCTTCGCCGCCTTCGACCAGGAGCTCCGTTTCCGCGTACTTCGGCACACCGGTGCCGGCGGGAATCAAGCGGCCCATGATGACGTTTTCCTTGAGGCCGACCAGGTGATCCACCTTGCCGTTGATGGCCGCCTCGGTGAGCACCTTGGTCGTTTCCTGGAACGAGGCGGCCGAAATGAAGCTCTCCGTCGACAGGCTCGCCTTGGTGATGCCGAGCAGTAACGGCTCGGCGATCGCCGGCTCCTTCCCGGCCGCGATGACCTTGCTGTTTTCTTCCTCGAAGCGCCACTTCTCCACCTGATCCCCGATAAGAAACTCGCTGTCGCCCACATCCTTGATGCGGACCCGGCGCAGCATCTGGCGCACGATCACCTCAATGTGCTTGTCGTTGATGCGAACGCCCTGGAGCCGATAAATCTCCTGGACCTCATCGACGAGGTATTTGGCCAAGGCCTTCTCACCCAGAACAGTGAGGATATCATGCGGATTGGAGGAGCCGTCCATCAGGGGCTCGCCGGCGCGGATCTGGTCGCCTTCGTGGGCACTGATGTGCTTCCCCTTGGGGATCAGGTACTCACGCGGCTGGCCGACCTCAGGAGTGACCACCACCTTGCGCTTCCCCTTCGTGTCCTTCCCGAACGAGACCGTCCCGTCGATCTCGCTGATGACGGAGAACTCCTTCGGCTTGCGGGCCTCGAACAGCTCGCCCACACGCGGCAGGCCTCCGGTGATGTCCTTCGTCTTCGTCGTCTCGCGCGGGATCTTCGTGATCACGTCGCCAGCCGACACCGCTTGTCCCTCGCTGACATGGATATGTGCACCCACCGGCAGCAGGTAGCGCGCGAAGGCCTCCGACCCCGGCAGCCGCTGGGTCTTGCCCTCAGCGTCCTTGATCGACACGCGCGGGCGCTTATCCAAGTCCTTGCAGTCGATGATGATCTTGGTCGAGAGGCTGGTCCGTTCGTCGACTTTCTCTTCCATGGTGACGCCTTCGATGATGTCACCGAACTTCACGATGCCGGACACCTCGGTCAGCATCGGGATGGTGTACGGATCCCATTCTGCCAGCAGCTCCCCGCCCTTGACCCGCGCTCGATCCTTCTTCTTGATCTTGGCACCATAGACCATGGGGTAGCGTTCGCGTTCGCGCTCGCGCCCCGGTTGCAGCACCTCCACGACGGCGAGCTCGCCGTTCCGGTTCATGACCACCAAGTCACCGTCCTTGTTGGTCACCGTGACCAGATTAATGAACTTCACGATGCCGTCGTTGCGTGCCTCCAGGGTCGTTTGTTCGGCCCGCCGGCTGGCGGTTCCGCCGATGTGGAAGGTCCGCATGGTCAGCTGCGTGCCGGGCTCGCCGATGGACTGCGCGGCGATCACGCCGATGGCCTCGCCCAGGTTGACCATGTGTCCGCGCGCCAGATCCCGTCCGTAACACCGCACGCAGACGCCCTGGTGTGACTGACACGTCAAGACCGAGCGGATCTTGACCTTCTCCAGGCCCGCTTCTTCCACACTGCGGACCCGATCTTCGTTGATTTCTTCGTTGGCGGGAACGAGGACCTCATGGGTAAGCGGGTCCTTGATGTCGTCCAGCGCGACCCGGCCCAACACGCGATCGCCGAGCCCTTCGATCACCTCACCGCCTTCGCGCAGCGGCGTCACCTCGATCCCATCCATCGCACCGCAGTCCTCCTCCGTGATGATCGAGTCCTGCGCCACGTCCACCAGACGCCGAGTGAGGTAGCCGGAGTTTGCGGTTTTCAACGCCGTGTCGGCCAGTCCCTTGCGCGCCCCGTGCGTCGAAATGAAGTACTGCAGCACGGTAAGCCCTTCACGAAAATTGGCAGTAATCGGAGTCTCGATGATCTCACCCGACGGCTTGGCCATCAGTCCGCGCATTCCCGCCAGCTGGCGAATCTGCTGCGCGCTGCCACGCGCCCCCGAGTCGGCCATCATGAAGATGGGATTGAAGCTGGTTACCTGGGTTGTCTTACCCTTCTCATCGACAACTGTTTCCGTCTGCAGCTCGCGCACCATCTCATCGGCAATCCGATCCGTCACGTCGGCCCAGATGTCGACGACCTTGTTGTAGCGTTCACCGTCGGTGATCAGGCCCTGGTTGTACTGTTCTTCAATCTCACGGACGTCAGCGTGTGCGGCCTGCAGCAGTTTCGTCTTACTCGCCGGGATCACCATGTCCTTGATGGCGATCGACACCCCGGCACGGGTGGCATACTCGTAGCCGAGGTCCTTGAGCTTATCCGCGAAGATCACCGTGGCCTTGTTGCCGGAGTAGCGATAGGCGAGGTCGATGAGTCTGCCGAGTTCCTTCTTCTTCATGACGCGATTCACCTCGGCGAAGGGAATCTCGGGCGGCACGATCTCGTACAGTAGAACGCGGCCGACGGCCGTCTCGACGCGGCGGCCATCGAGCCGCACACTGATCGGCGCCTGGAGATCCACCGCGTCTTGATCGTAAGCGATACGTACTTCCTGAAAATTCGCGAAGCGCTTCCCGGCGCCGCGCGCATTGGGCCGCTCGCGGGTCATGTAATACAAGCCGAGAACAATGTCCTGCGACGGCACGATGATGGGCTTGCCGTGGGCAGGGGACAGAATGTTGTTCGTGGACATCATCAACGCCCGGGCTTCGACCTGTGCTTCCACCGACAACGGCACATGGACGGCCATCTGGTCGCCGTCGAAGTCGGCGTTGTAGGCCGCGCACACCAGGGGATGGAGCTGGATGGCTTTGCCTTCGATGAGGATCGGCTCGAAGGCCTGGATGCCCAACCGGTGCAACGTAGGCGCACGATTCAAGAGGATCGGATGCTCCCGAATCACCTCATCCAGGATATCCCACACTTCCGGCCGTTCCTTCTCCACCATCTTCTTGGCGCTCTTGATGGTCGTGACCAGCCCGCGCTCTTCGAGGCGGTTGTAGATGAAGGGTTTGAACAGCTCGAGCGCCATTTTCTTCGGCAGACCGCATTGGTGGAGGCGTAGCTCCGGCCCGACGACGATCACCGAGCGCCCGGAGTAGTCCACCCGCTTGCCGAGGAGATTCTGACGAAACCGGCCGCTCTTGCCCTTGAGCATGTCGGACAAGGACTTCAGGGGCCGCTTGTTCGGCCCTGTGATCGCGCGCCCGCGCCGGCCGTTGTCCAACAGGGCATCCACCGCCTCTTGCAGCATGCGTTTTTCGTTTCGCACGATGATATCCGGTGCGCTCAACTCCATCAGGCGCTTGAGGCGATTGTTGCGATTGATCACGCGCCGGTACAAGTCGTTGAGATCAGAGGTGGCAAAGCGCCCCCCGTCCAGGGGCACCAGCGGGCGGAGGTCCGGCGGAATGACGGGAATCGCTTCCAGAATCATCCATTCCGGGCGGTTCCCGGAACGCTTGAAGGCGTTCACGACCTTGAGGCGTTTCGCGAGCTTCTTGCGTTTGGCTTCGCTAGTTGCCGCCCGCATGTCGCGCCGCAGGTCGTGCGAGAGCTCCTCGAGGTCGATGTCCTTCAGCAGCGCGCTGACCGCCTCGGCACCCATGTCGGCGCGGAAGCCGTCGCCATAGTCCTCGCGCGCCTTGCGGTAGCGATTTTCACTCAGCAACTCCTTGTACGCGAGGGGAGTCTTGCCCGGGTCGATGACGACATAGGACTCGAAGTAGAGCACCCGCTCCAATTCCTTGAGCATCATATCGAGTAGCGTGCCGATGCGGCTGGGCAAGCTCTTGAGAAACCAGATATGCGCAACCGGAGTGGCCAGATCGACATGGCCCATGCGTTCCCGCCGCACTTTGGACTGGATGACCTCGACGCCACACTTCTCGCAGACCACCCCCCGGTGCCGCATGCGCTTGTACTTGCCGCAGTTGCACTCGTAGTCCTTGGTGGGGCCGAAAATCTTGGCGCAGAACAGGCCGTCACGCTCCGGCTTGAAGGTGCGGTAGTTGATCGTTTCGGGCTTGCGGACCTCTCCATGCGACCACGAGCGGATTTTCTCCGGCGATGCCAGCGAGACGCGCAAGGCGTTGAAGCTCAGCGGATTCTTGGGTTTTTCAAAGAGAGTAAACAGATCTTCCATGCCGTCCTCCGTGCACTCCTGCTGTCAGGAGTGCGCCTCCTCACTGCTCTTCTCTTCGAGCAGTTCGACGTCGAGGGCCAGGCTCTGCAACTCCTTCATCATCACGTTGAAGGACTCAGGTAGTCCAGGTTCCAGCACGTTTTCTCCCTTGACGATGGCCTCGTACATCCGGGTTCGGCCAGCCACGTCGTCAGACTTCACGGTCAGCATTTCCTGCAAGGTCGACGCCGCCCCGTACGCTTCAAGCGCCCAGACCTCCATTTCGCCCAGACGCTGACCACCGAACTGCGCCTTGCCGCCGAGTGGTTGTTGTGTGACCAGCGAGTACGGCCCGGTCGAGCGCGCGTGGATCTTGTCGTCCACCAAATGATGCAGTTTCATCATGTACATGATGCCCACGGTAACCGGCTGCGCAAACGGCTCACCGGTTCGGCCGTCGCGCAACGTCGCTTGGCCGGTGACCGGGAGGCCCGCCTTCTTCAACAGGCCGGAGATTTCCGTCTCCGCGGCGCCATCGAACACGGGCGACGCCACGTGGACGCCGGCAAGCGATTTGCGCGCCAGTTTCACCACGTCATCGTCCTTGAGGGAATCGACAAACTCCCCCACCTCCTTGCCGTAGAGGTCCTTCAGTTTCGCCCGCAGCTCGACAGCCGTGCTACCGCCGTTGCCGCCGGCGCTCAGCTGCACGCCAAGCGCCCGTGCGGCCCAGCCGAGGTGGGTTTCCAGGATCTGCCCCACGTTCATGCGCGAGGGCACGCCGAGCGGGTTCAGGACAATGTCCACCGGCATCCCGTCGTCCAGGTACGGCATGTCTTCTTCGGGCAGGATGCGGGACAGGACCCCCTTGTTCCCATGGCGGCCGGCCATCTTGTCACCAACCTGCAGTTTCCGTTTGATCGCGATGAACACCTTCACCATCTTGATGACACCCGGAGGCAGCTCGTCACCGCCCTTGAGGCGATCGATCTTCTCCTGGAACGTCATCCGAATGAGTGACAGTTGCTCCTGCATCGCTTCGACCACGCGGTTCACTTCCTCCTCAGCCTTCTCGTGCCCGATCTTGATCTCGCTCCACTGCGCGACGGGGATCTGGTCCAGGTCGTCCGCCGTGATGCGGTGCCCTTTCGGGAGCAGCACCTTGCGTGCGTCATCGGTCAGTCGCGTCGCGGTCGTCTTACCCACCAGGATTCCCTTGACCTTCTTGAGGGTAGACTCCCGGATGATTCGCTGCTCGTCCTGCTGATCCTTCTTGAGCTTGGCGACTTCCTCATCTTCAATCAGCCGGCTACGTTCATCTTTTGAAACACCCTTGCGCGAGAACACGCGGGCGTTGATGATCGTTCCCTCGACGCCGGGGCGCACCTTGAGCGACGTATCGCGTACCTCACCGGCCTTCTCGCCGAAGATGGCCCGCAGGAGTTTTTCTTCCGGCGACAGCTGTGTCTCGCCCTTCGGGGTGATCTTGCCAACCAGGATATCTCCTGGCCGCACCTCCGCACCGATACGAATGATGCCGCTGTCATCGAGGTCCTTGAGGGCCTCTTCCCCGACATTGGGAATGTCACGCGTGATTTCTTCGGGCCCGAGTTTCGTGTCACGCGCCACGCACTCGAACTCCTCGATGTGCACGGACGTGAAATAGTCTTCCTTCACCACCCGCTCACTGATGAGAATCGAGTCTTCGAAATTATACCCTCCCCACGGCATAAAGGCGACCAGCGCGTTCCGCCCCAGTGCCAGTTCGCCCATTTCCGTCGAGGCGCCATCGGCGATGACATCTCCGGCGGCGACATGATCGCCGGCGACCACGATTGGCCGCTGTTTGACACAGGTGTTTTGATTCGAGCGCTGGTATTTCGTCAGGTTGTAAATGTCGACACCGGGGTCACGTCCCGAGTCGCTCGGCTGATCCGCCTTGACCACGATGCGCGTCGCGTCTGCCGTTTCCACCACCCCGGCACGGTGTGCCAGCACGGCCACGCCGGAGTCGCGCGCCACGACCCTCTCCACACCGGTACCCACAAGGGGCGCCTCCGTGCGCAGGAGCGGCACCGCCTGGCGTTGCATGTTCGATCCCATGAGCGCCCGGTTGGCATCGTCGTTTTCGAGAAACGGAATCAGCGATGCAGCGACGCTGACCAGCTGATTCGGCGAGACGTCCATGAATTCGACCTGCTCGGGGCGCACCATGGAAAACTCGCCGCCGATGCGCGCCGACACCAGGTCGGCCATGAAGTTTCCCCGCGCATCGATCGGCGCGTTCGCCTGCGCGATGACGTGATCTTCCTCTTCCAGGGCCGACAGGTAGCGGAGCCGTTCTGTCACGCGTCCCTTCTCGACCTCGCGATACGGTGTCTCCACGAAGCCGAATTCGTTCACCCGCGCGTAGGTGGACAGAGACGCGATCAGGCCGATGTTCGGCCCCTCCGGCGTCTCGATGGGACACACACGGCCGTAGTGCGTGGGGTGGACGTCGCGCACCTCGAAGCCCGCCCGCTCCCGTGTCAGGCCCCCGGGGCCCAGAGCGGACAACCGCCGCTTGTGGGTGATCTCGGACAGCGGGTTGGTCTGATCCATGAATTGCGACAACTGGCTCGACCCGAAGAATTCCTTGATGACTGCCGAGACGGGTTTGTAGTTGATGAGCTCCTGCGGCATGAGCGTTTCAATGTCCTGGAGGCTCATCCGCTCTCTGATCGCACGCTCCATGCGCACCAGGCCGATGC
>JBHHYR010000129.1:0-10825 GCA_046757585.1 Binatia bacterium
GGCGTGCCACGTACGCTGGCGGACCTCCATCGCACTGGCGGGATCCGGCAAACGACTTCTTCGTCCACTATACCCCGAGCTTTTTTGACTATCAGACGCTGCTCCGTTTCGGCAAGTGAGTGTACCGGGAGGGTTGGGCCCCAAAAAATCCGTCACACGTCACCCAAAGAAGGAGGACAAAAAAGTGACAACGATACGAAATTGTGGACGTGAGCGAATCGCCGAGCTGGAGGCGCAGTTTCCCGCCGTCCCTCGGCCCATCGTCATCAAGAGCGACGTGCTCCGGGAAGGCGTGCAGGGCAACGCGTTGTTGGGCCAGATCGGCCCACTCTCGTTCCCCCACTTCCTGCTGTGGAACTCGGACCACCCTTGGAACCCGGTTGTGAAGGGGACGGATAGTGGGGGAATTCGGGCCATTCCGTGGAACTTCATCCTGGAGGATGGCCACACCCCGGTGGTGTGTCGGATCGACCCAGCGAGCCCATACGAGATCCGCCTCTCTGAGACTGGAAGTTTCGTTCTGCATCGCGACGGCGAGCCGATCGAGCCGGTGCGCTTCGAACGCGGGGCCCGGTGGCTGTTCGATACCACGACCGACGGCACGATGATGGGGTCGGTCTTTCTTTCCTGGACCCGCGAGGCCTTGCTCGGCTGTGCCCTGCGCTATTGCGAATACACCAAGTCCGGTGACCAGTGCCGCTACTGCTGCCTGGACGCGGAGGCCGCTCGCTTCCATGAATCCGGTTTCAAGATGGATATGGCGGTGAAGCCGGCCGATGCAGCCGAGGCGTACCGTGCGGCCGAAGCCGAGACCGGCGGGATTCGCCAAGTGGCGTTCACCGGCGGGAGCTTGCTGAACACGAAGAAGGAAATGGAGCGCTACATCGCGCTGTACGCCGCGCTGCGCGACGCGCGCGACGAGATGCACGCCCACACCCAGTTCTACGCCTGCGTTACCGCGCCACCCGATCGGGGGATCCTGAACCGACTGCACGAGGCGGGGCTGACCCATATCGCCCCGAACATGGACTGCTGGGAGGAACACCTGTGGCCGGTCATCGTCCCCGGGAAGCACAAGTTCGTCGGGCGCCAATACTGGATTGATTCCCTCTTGATGTGCCTGGAAGTGTACGGCGTGGGTATGGTCGGGAGCGCGTTTGTCGTCGGGCCAGAGATGGTCCAACCCTACGGGTTTGCCAGCCTCGAAGAGGGCGTGGCGTCGTGGGCGCGTTGCTTCGAGTGGTGTACCAGCCACCAAATCATCCCGATGCTGATCCCGTGGCAAAAGGAAGTCGGGTCGCCGTGGGAACACAAGCAGCCACCACCCACTGAGTACACCTTGGCGGTCTTCCAGGAGCGGCATCGCCGGATGCAGGACTCTGGACTCTACGGCCTCATGGAGCACAACTACTTCATGAGCCAGGCGTGGGACACGAATGCGGACTTCCGCCGCCTCGCCTACGGGTGCACCTGCCCGAATTGCACACCACCGGCCTACACCGCGCGCCATTATGTCGATCCGGACGAGGTGCGGTCGGCGGCGACGTCTGGCCGTGCTCCAACCCAAGCGCCGGCACACTAACGGTGCGCCCAGTTGGTGAACGAATCAGATGCGGAACCTGGGACTCTTCATATGAGGCTAGTCATGAAGAAGGTGGCAAAGGTGATGAGCGCGGCCCTGGCCAGCGCGCTGATTGTCCTCGCTCCGAGCGGCACGGTTCAGGGCAAGGGATTGCAACCCGGTGACGTTCTTTCGAAGGAGAACTGGCAGCTGGCCAAAGGCCTGCTCCCACCCGAGATTCTCGCGCACTACAAGAACGGCGAGTACCGCAACCCCATCCTGCGCTGGGAAGACGGGCAGTATCGGTGGAGCCAAGCTTTCCTGAAGGCCACGCAGCGTAACGCGCAGCAGTTGACCCTCGGCAAGATGGGCGACATTGTCGACCGCGCGAGCGGCAAGCGTCCGGCGTACGTGTCCGGTTTTCCGTTCCCGAACGTGACCGCCGACGATCCGGAGGCGGGAATCAAGATCCTCTGGAACCACTACTTCTACTGGTGGAACAACGGCAACGTCCATAACTATGTCAAGATCAGTTGGGTGTCACCGCGTGGTCTCGACCGCAGCGCCACCCAGGACGTCTATTTCGTCTACTATCAGGGCCAACCGCGGCAATACATTCCACGCAAGAACCCCGATGACCTACTGACGCAGTTGCTCGCTCGTACCGTGGACCCGGCCGATCTCAACGGCACGACGGCCCTCACCTGGCGCTACCGTGAGCCCACGAAACGTGATTCTGCATGGGCCTATGTGCCGGCGTTACGGCGCGTCCGGGCCGTCTCCCCCACCAACCGGTCGGACGGCTTCCTCGGGTCGGACCTGAGCCAGGACGATGGTCCCTTTTTCGACGGTAAGCCGGAGGACTTCATCTGGAAGCTGTCGGGCGAACGCGACTTTCTCCGCCTGGTGGACCCCTATAGCCTCAAGGGCGACTACAAGCGTGTTCCCGCGCCGGGTGGCGGGTGGCGCGGCATCTTCAAGAAGGTTCCAATGGTCGGCTTCCAGGATCCGGGATGGAAGGGCTCGCCCTGGGCACCGGTGAGTTTCGGGTTGGCACGCCGTCGCTGCTGGGTCATCGAGGGGACCCCCAAGGACAAGTACTACCTCTACAAGAAGATCCAACTCTCTATCGACAAGGAAACCTACCAGGGGGCGTACAACCGGAAATTCGACTGGCAGGGCGAGTTGCTGAACACGTACACTGTGGTCGCCAGCCTGACCGGGGACACGAACAACAATGGGGACTACTACGGCAACGGCAGCGTCGTGTACCAGGTCGCGGAAAACGTGAAGCTCGATCGAGCCACCGTGGTCATACCGCCGCTCGAAAACGGAGATCCCCCCAACGACCGCCGCATCCGGCTGGATCCGCAGCTCTTCGTCGCTCAAGCCCTGCTCCGGTTTGGAAAGTGACGCCATGCGCCGCAATTCTACCGGCCGGGAGCAGCTGGAAACCTCCCCCAGGAGAAGCTGGTGATGCGCGCGGCACGCTGGCATGGGCGAGGCGACGTGCGCATCGATGCCGTGCCGCAGCCGCCCGCCGCGCCGGGAATGGTGGTGGTCCGTGTCGAGTGGTGTGGCCTCTGTGGCACGGACCTGCACGAGTACACGTGCGGGCCGGTGTTGATCCCCTCGCGGCCGCACCCGTTGACGGGGAAGATGCCCCCGGTAACGCTCGGACACGAATTTTGTGGCACGGTAGCAGCTGCGGGCGACGGCGCTGCCTTCGCCGAAGGTGACCGTGTAACCGCCGGCGCTTGCCTGGTGTGTCACGCGTGTCCGTGGTGTCGCGCGAAGGCGTTCAACCTCTGTTCCAAGCTTGGCAGCATCGGCTTGTGTGCCGACGGTGCGTTGGCCGAGTTCGTGTGCGTGCCAGCGTACGTGTTGTCTCGCGTCCCCCCCGATTTACCCTCGGATGTCGCGGCGCTGACCGAACCCACTGCCGTGGCCGTGCATGCGTGCCGCCGGGCCCGGCTCTCGGCGGGCGACACGGTTGCGGTCGTTGGCGCGGGTACGATCGGGCTCTTGGTGCTGCAGGTGGCGCGCGCACACGGTGCCAGCGCCGTACTTGCCATCGAACCTGTCGGCGCACGCCGGGAGTTGGCGACGCAACTGGGCGCATGCATGTCCCTGGATCCCCGAGCGGGTTCCGTGGACCAAGAGGTCAGCGCCGCCACGGAAGGCCGACGGGCCGATGTGGTCTTCGAGTGCACCGGCTCTGCCGGTGGCATCGAGACGGCCCTGCGCGTTTCGGGAAAGGCGGGACGAGTGGTGTTGGTCGGAATCTATGGCAAGCCATCACCGGCCCCGTGGTCCAGCCTCCAAGCGCGGGAGAAGGAAATCATCGGGAGCAGCGCGTACACGGATGAAGTCCCGGCCGCCGTGCAGTTGCTCGCCTCGGCCAGGGTCAAGGGTCAGCCCCTGCTGACGGACCGCATTGCCCTGGATGACATAGAGCACCGCGGTTTTCGTGCCTTGCTCGAGGAGCCCGGAAAGCACGTGAAAATTCTGGTCCGACCATGAATGGGGCGAGCTTCAGTGCGAACGCACATCGGCCTCACGCGATCAAGCCGTAGGAGGGGCGGTGGACTTCGATCTCAACGAGGAACAACGCTCGATCCGTGATCTGTGCCGCGACTTTGCTCAGCACGCGATCGCGCCGCACGCCGAGCAATGGTACGAAGCGAGTGAATTCCCCGTCGATGCCTTCCGGCAGATGGCCGAGTTGGGGTTGATGGGTCTCCTGATCCCCGAGAGGTACGGCGGCACCAACGTTGGCACCGTGGCCTTTGTGGCCGCGATGGAGGAGATCGCCGCCGTCGACCAATCGATTGCCGCCACCTGGAATGCACACCTGACCATCGGCTCCCTGCCGTTTCTGTATTACGGCACCGAGCCGCAAAAGCAGCGGTGGCTGGTGCCGCTGGCGCACGGGAAGACTCTCGGCGCGTTCGGTCTCACCGAACCGGAGGCTGGGTCTGACGCAGCGAACATTCAGACGATGGCGGTCGCCGACGGTGACGAATGGGTGATCAACGGTAGCAAGTGTTTCATCACCAACGCGGGCACGCCCCTCTCGTACGGCCTGGTCCTGTTGGCGGTGACCGGTCGCGAGGCGGACGGGAAGAAACGCTACGGGACGTTCGTCGTTCCTCGAGAAACGCCGGGCTACACGGTGGGCCGGCCGTACCGCAAGATCGGCTGGCACACGGTGGACACGCGCGAGCAAGTGTTTCACGACTGCCGGGTGCCGCGTGAGAACCTGCTCGGATCGGAGCGAGGCGGCCTGCGCCAGTTCCTGGAGATGCTCGACGTCGGCCGGATCAGCGTCGCCGCGCTTGCGGTGGGGCTGGGACGTGCCGCCCTGGAGCTCGCACTCCGCCATGCCGGGCAACGCGTGACGTTCGGGCAAGTGCTGAGCAAGCACCAGGCAATTCAGTTCAAGCTTGCCGACATCGCGACGGCCGTGGATGCCGCGCGGCTGCTCACCTACCGTGCGGCGTGCCGCCGTGACGCCGGCGTGCCCTACAGTCAGGAAGCAGCCATGGCCAAGCTGTTCGCCTCGGAGGCGGCTGTGCGTGCAGCCGAGGAGGCGGTGCAAATCCATGGCGGCTACGGCTACATGTGCGAGTACGCCGTGTCCCGCTTCTATCTCGACTCGAAGATCCTCACCATCGGTGAAGGCACCAGCGAGGTGCAACGGATGGTGATTGCCCGGCACCTGGGGTGTTAGCGGGCACGATGATCGGTGAGACATGGACCGGAACGAGCTGACCCTGCTCGGCAAGCGGGCGCGCGAGCGGCTGGAAGCGGCGCTCGAGACGAACGATCGCGACGCGGCACGAAACGCGTGCGAGTTCCTGGCGAAGGAGTACGTCCTCATCCATAAGGGCCTGCGCAAAGTGCTGGAGTACGCGATGGAATACATCGAAGGCGCCTTTCGTGAGGAGCAGGCAGCCATCGCTCGGCGGATTACGGAGGCAGTGCGCGCCGGCGATTCGGCACAGGCGCGAGCATTGCTGCAGGAACGCGATCGGCAGCATCAGCGGATTCATGATCAATTCATTTCCATGAAGGCAGGGTTCTACAGCTATGTTGGCAACGTCTTCGGGGATCAGCGCCTCGAGGAAATTCTCCGCCACACCGGCACGCGGCAGCAACAAGGCTTTGAGCGCTGGGAGCGCATGTCAGTCGAGGAGTTCGTGCGCGCCTCGGCGCACCTCCTGAAGACTCACATGGGCACTGTCACCGTGCTGGAAGACGAGGAGAAGTACACCATCGTGCAGGACCCGTGTGGTTCCGGCGGCCGACTCATGCGCGAGGGTGCCTACGAGGACCCAGCCCCCCTCTATCGGATTGCTGCCGCGCAAGGCATGACCTTCGGGAAACCGAACTTTCCCAGCTACTGTGCACACTGCGCCGTCTGGAATCATCTCCAATGCATCGAATGGTTCGGCCATCCCCAGTGGTGCATCGAACATCCAGCCGGCCCCACCGACCCGTGTCGCCTCTACATCTACAAGGACCGCCGGCGAATTCCAGAGCGGTTTTACCGGCAGGTTGGCAAGGTTCCGGGAGAACCAGAGGGGACACCGAGACGGACGGAGGAAGACAATGGCTGAGGTACAGACCTGTGATGTTGTCGTCATTGGCGCCGGGCCGAACGGCCTCGCGGCTGCTTCTTACCTACAACGCGCCGGGCTCGGCGTTCTTGTGCTCGAGCAACGACCGGACGGAATCGTTGGTGGCGGGGCCACAACCGAAGAGGTGACGCTGCCGGGATTCAAACACAACATGGGGGCTGTGTGGATGGGAGGCACCCTGTGGAGCCGGGTCCACAAGGAGCTGGAGCTGCACAAGTACGGGGTGAACTACCTGTACAACGACATCGCAATCTCCGCTGTCTTCGAGGACGGAACGTGCATCCACTGGTACCACGATCTCGACCGCATGTGTGACAACATTGCCCGCTTCAACCACAGCGACGCGCGCACGTGGCGTGACCTGTTCATGACCTACAAGGACACCGCGCCGATGTGGGCCGCCGTCGAAGAGACCGTGAGCGGTGCGGTCGCTGTGTCGCCAGGCGCCCTCTTTCTGTCACCGCTGGAACGTAGCCCGGCGGGGCGCGAGTTGATCCGCCTCAGCATGAAACCGCCAGCTGACCTCGTCAACGACTTCTTCGAGGAGCCGCGCCTGCGCAACCTGCTGCGCCAGCGCATCTCGGAAGGATTCACGCGGCCGGATGACGAACCGCAGCTGGGCAATCCCTTCATTATGCATCTCGTCATGAGCCACACGGTCGGCAGAAGCTTCGCGCTTGCCCAGGGAGGGACGGGGACGGTATGCGAAGCAATGAAACAAAACCTCGAAGCTGCCGGTGGGCACGTCGACTTCGGCAAGCACGTCGAGCGAATCATGACTCAAAACGGCATCGCCACGGGCGTCGCGTGCGCCGACGGCTCGCAGTATCGGGCTACGAAGGCAGTCGTCAGCGATGTCACCCATGTCACGACCTTGCTCAATATGGTCGGCGCGGAATCCCTCGATCCTTCGTTCGCTCGCAAGGTGGAGACGTGGAGGTGGGAGGAACACAGCTTTCACAACACCCATTGGGCCCTGGAGGCGCCGCCTGTGTGGAAGGCATCGGACACGGATGCCGATATCGGACGGTGCTGGTCCGTCGCAGTCCTGCCGCTTGATGCGGACGAGCACTGGCGGCAATGCCACGAAGACAACCGCGCCGGCCGGCCTCCCCGTTCGCTCGGCTACTATGGCAGCTTTCCTACGCTCGCTGATCCGACCCAGGCGCCAGCCGGCAAACACACCGGACTCGCGTGGAAGCATGTGGCCTACGAGCTGCAGGAGGGAGGCGCCGGCCGGTGGGATGCCATCAAAGAGGAGTACGCGGATCGGATCGAAGCGTTCACGGCACGGTTCACGAAAAACGGGTTTCGACAGACCATCCTCAAGCGGCACGTGGACTCGGCGCTCGACATCGAGCGGCGCAATCCCACGTTCGTTCGTGGTTGCTGCTGCAACGGCTCCACGCAGCCGCACCAGGGGGGCTACTATCGTCCCTTCCACGAGTACCCGCCGGGACGCTGCCCGCTTGAAAAGCTCTATCTGGCTGGCGACTGGGTCGGGGTGACCGGGGCAGCCGGTCGTCAGGCCGCGGGCATCGTCCTGGAAGACCTCAAGATGAAGAAGTGGTGGCAGAAACGCTGAGGGTGGCAGGCGCGAGCACAGGGCGTGGAGGGCAGGGTGGCTCGGACGATCAAGATGCTGTCGGACATGAACACCACCATGATGGAGGTGGAACGCGTCGATCGTGTCGCGGACCGACTCATGGTCACCGGAATCATGATGGGCAATTTCCCGGCTGAGATCTATCTCACGCCGGATGATCTGCTGGCGATGATTGCCTTGCATCTTCGTCCCTCGCCACTGGCCTTCCTGCTTGGGCTCCCGTACTTCTGGCTGCGGTGTCATTGGCAGCGCCCGGAAAACCGGCGCCTGAGCGCCCGTGCCCGCGTCCTCGTGCTTTCGACCATCCTTGCCTTTGCGGGGCTCTGCGGCGCTGCTGCACTGATGCTTGGCCTCTTCCAGCTCAGCGGGTGGCTCGTGGCGGTGGTCGTGCACGCAGTACGCGGCGGCTGACCGCCGCGTCGGGCCCCTTTGTGACTCCCTGGGCTCGCGGCCCCGCGCCGAACCACGTGACCCAAGTATCCCCTTCTTGTGACAATTGTCATACGCCTTGCGCTGCACCCGGGATAGGAAGAGGGCCGCGAGATGGCCCGAATCATTGATTTCCAACGCTTCAAGCTCCAGCGTGCGGCCAGCCGAGGCAAGTCTGAGGAGACGATGCTTCCCTGGAGCTGGGATGCGTGGTTCGCGTGCCGGCTGCGTCACTTTGTGCGTACGGTGCCGGCCGCGCGGCCGCCTCGCTGCTGCTGCGGCCGGGTCTATAACCAGTTCACGCTGCACACCCGGGCTGCGGCGCTGGAGGCGATCGTTCGCGAGACGCGAGAGGAATTGGAGCGTACCGGACGGGCAACGGTCCCCTACCTGCTCGCAGCGGTCTTGGCGCACCCCGACCTCACCTCTGTCGAGAAGGCGGCATTGAGCACGGGTCCGTGTGCGGCCTGCTCCGTTCTTGCAGAGCAGACGCAGCAGCTGCGCTTTCTCTGGAGCTTGCAGCGGGCGTATTGGAAACGCGCAACGAGTTCACCTGTGCCGCGCAGTCATCAGGGAGAGCTGCTGGCACAGGAGTCGCGCCAATGCGCGAACGACTTGCGCAAGCACATTCGGCACGAAATTGGCCTCATCCGTCACATCCAGCACCAGCTCGCACTGTGCCCATGGGCGCGCCAGCGGTCTCACGCGGCGCGCCCATCGTTGGGTTGCTGAAGGAGGGACGACACTGTGTGCCAGGCGAAACGCCTGCGGCAGCTAGCGGCGGGTGCCGCGGCCTCAAATGGGGGCTGCGCAGGTGCGCGACGCTCGCTGCACACCATGAGCGTCCCGGCTGATGCGTGAGGAGGCGACATATGACTGACCAGGCGGGACACTTGACCGCACGGGAAAAGGGCGCGGCGCGAATTGCAGAGCTGCAAGCAGCCGTTCCGGGGATTCCACGAACGCTCGCCGTCAAGGCCGACGTGCTTCGCGAGGGCATCAACGTGTCTGCCGCTCTCGCCGAGCTGTCCGCGTGGGCCTTTCCACATACCCACATCCTCTTCGATTGGGACCACGACGACACCCATGACGCCGCCGGCGCCGCAGAAGGCTTCTACATGATCCCGCAGAAGTTCTACTTCAGCAACGGGACAACCGCCCTGATCAAAATCGACGTCGAGAGCCCCTACACCATCGATTTTGCCGGTTACGGCCGCTATCAGCTCCGGCGGAACGGCGAACCCATCGACGAGGTCTTCTTCGAACCCCGCCCACGATGGTTCACGCGGAAGACGCGTGATGGCCGAATGATGGCCAAGGTGGCCGTAGGGGTCAAAGACTGCATCTTCTACTTCAGCGTCCTGAATCATTGCGAGTACTTCAACCGAGGCGAGGAGTGCGCCTTCTGCAACATGGAGCCTACCGCTGATCGCAACCTGGAGCTGCTCTCCGACAAGATGGTCTCCAGGAGCATCCAGCAAATCCTCGATACGTACGCAGCAGCAAGCGCGGAATTCTCGATCCGCCACATCGCCATGAGCGGCGGGTCGTTTTACCGGCGCGAACGCGAGGTCGAGCTCTACCTCAAGTTCGTGACAGCGTTGCGGAAGTCCGGCATCGGAGACCCGGAGATTCCGATCTATCTGTCGTGCCAAGCCTTTTCCCGAGACGACAACGCGCGTCTGCGCGAAGCAGGCGTGGCCTGTGTGACGAACAACATCGAGGTCTGGGATCCGCAACTGTTCCACGCGATTACACCGGGGAAGGCGAAATACGTCGGCCGCGATCGATGGCTGCGAGACATGGAAGCAGCGGTCGAGGTGTTTGGCGCGGGGAATGTGCGATCGAACTTCACGGCCGGTGTGGAGATGGTACACCCGAACGGATTCGGGGCCATCGAGCCGGCGGTCGCCTCGACCCTCGAAGGCTTTCGCTGGTTGCTGGACCGTGGGATCGTTCCGATTTTTACCGTGTACACTCCGACACCCGGCTCCGCCTTGGCAAATATGGGCCCACCGCCAACGGAATATTTTCTTACGCTCTGCGCGCAGCAGCATCGGCTCCTGAACGAGTACCGCGTCACTCTTCCAGCCTACAATTGCGTGAAGTGTGACGTGCTCGGCTTCGAATACGATTACGCCGTCAAAGATAGCGCGCTGCCGGACCAGCAAGGGGGGCGAAGGGAGGAGACGTGAACATGCACCGCGTCGCGCCAGTCAGACCGGCACGGGGGGCCGAACGCATCGCCGAGCTCGAGAAACGGTTTCCCGACATTCCCCGAAGCATCGTTTTGAAGGCGGACATCATCCGGGAGAAATTCCGCTACACGCCTGAGGTGAGCGAGATTGGCGAGGCATCGGTTCCGCAGTTCATCACGTTCAACCCGGGCCCGCGCTTTCGGGCCGACCGTTCCCCCACGCGCTCCTGGCAGGGATGGACCCTCGCCCCCTGGGCCGTGAACCTGCCGGATGGGACCTCGGCCATCTTCAACGTCGCGGCAGACGCTCCGTATGAGATCCGCAAGGACGCGGCGGGAACTTATTGGCTGTATCGTGACGGGGATCAGATCGTACGGTTGTCCTTTAC
>JBHHYR010000130.1:0-10825 GCA_046757585.1 Binatia bacterium
CGGCGCGCTCCTGTGCGGTGCCCGGCGGCGGCAGTAGCGGCGGTATATGATATGTGATACCGTTATCTAGTTGTTGCGTAACGCAAGAAAAATGGAGGCGGCGAGCGCGATGAGCCAGGTGCCAGGAGCACGGCGCATCATCATCGGTCTGAGCGGGGCGAGCGGGGTCATTTACGGCGTCCGGTTGCTCGAAGTGCTTCGCGAGCGCACCGATATGGAGTGTCATGTCGTGATGACCCGCATCGCTGAACTCACGCTGCGTGTGGAAACGAGGTACCGGACGAACGACATCGAGCAGCTCGCGCACCGGTTATACGACTGCAGCAACCTAGCGGCGGCCATTTCGAGCGGCTCATTCCGTACCGCTGGGATGATCGTGGCGCCGTGTTCGGTCAGGACGCTGGGTGCGCTCGTCAACTCGATCGACGACAACCTACTGGTACGGGCTGCGGACGTGTGTCTGAAAGAGCGACGCCCGGTGGTGCTTCTGGTGCGGGAAACTCCGCTGCACCTCGGTCATCTGCGTTTGATGGCGCAGGCTGCCGAAATGGGAGCGGTCATCTTGCCGCCCGTTCCAGCGTTTTATCACCGCCCGAAGACGATCGACGATCTCGTCCTGCACACGGTGGGCAAATCGCTTGATCAGTTTGGGATTGATGTGCAGGCATTTCGGCGCTGGCAGGACCGGATGCCGGTTAGCGAGGAAGCGGCGTGGCCCGGTGACGGAGCCGGAATCCCCCGCCAGCTGGAGTAGACGCAGATGCCCGAGGCATTGGTTGCCAAGATCGCCGGTATTGACCGACCCAAGTCGCTCACGGAGCACGCCTATCGCCGCCTGAAGACCGCGATCCGTGAAGGGTCACTGGTCCCGGAGCATTTCTACCCGCTCGGCCAGATGGCCACACAGCTCGGAATTTCGCGCACCCCCGTCCGCGAGGCGGTGCTGAGACTGGAGCACGACGGACTGGTGGAGATCGTTCGCCAGCGTGGCTTCCGGGTGCGCCGTGTGCCGTGGGAAGAGGCGGCCGAGGTATTCGAGCTGCGCAGCATCATCGAGGGACGTGCGCTCGAGCGAGTGGTGAAGCGCGCGGGACCACAGGACATTCGCACCTTGCGGGCGATCCTGCGCCGCCAGGGACACGTGACCAGCGACACCGCGCGATTCCTCGATATCGACGAGGAGTTTCATCTGCAGATCGTTGAAATGGCCGGGCTGCGCCGCGCGAAAGACTTCCTCATCACCTTACGCGACGTCGTCTGGCTTGTGGGCTTCGAAGTCTTGAGACGCCGCAGCCGTTCCGCGGAGGTCTTGGCGGAGCACACGGCTATTGTGGACGCAATCGAGGCCGGAGACCCAGCACGTGTACGGCAGGCGCTCGACCGGCATCTCGCGTCAACCTACACGAAAATCAAAGGCGGCCTGGTGGCGCCGTCTCAGAGGAAAACCGACAGTCACTGACGCGCTCCGCTACGGTGTGCTCCCCCCTTGGCGGCAAGCGTGCAAGGCTGGCAGAATCCGGGTCGCCGTGAGCTCGATCATGCGCAGGACCTCGGCCTGTTCCATGGCGGGCCAGAGGAGACGCAGGCTGATGTGCGTCACACCCAATTCGGCGTAGGTGGCGAGCCGCTCGACACATTCATCCGGACTGCCGACGACGAAGGTGTCCTCCAAAAGGTGGTCCAGACCGCGCGCGAGCTGTCCCGAGGCCCCGGGAAAACCGTGTTCGGCATAGGCCTTGTATTTGGCGTCGATGCTCCGCGTCGCCCGTCTTACGGCTTCGGCGCGTGTCGCTGCCACATAAAATTCGCGAAAGACGGGCACCTCCCGGACGGGAGGATGCCCACGATCAGCGAGCCGCTCGCGCCACAACGCCAACTGGTTCCGGACCTGCTGAAAGGACTGCAAGCCGGAGGGAATGAACGCGTAGCCAAGCCGCGCGGCACGCTTCACGGCGCCGTCAGTCATCGCCGCGACCCAGATACGCGGATGCGGCTGCTGGAACGGGCGTGCGGTGGGGCGGGCGCCGGTCACGTGGTAGTAGGGGCCCTCGTGCGTCACTTCTTCCTCCGTCCACAGCCGCTTCATCAGAACGAGCCCCTCTTCGAAACGGGCTGAGCGCTCCTTCATCGTGATGCCCGCTGCCTCGCATTCCTCCGGGCGGTAGCCGAGGCCGACGCCGAAGATCAACCGCCCGGCGCAGATGTGATCGAGCGTGGCCACGTTTTCCGCCACCTCGACGGGATTGAGCAGTGGGGTGAGCAGCACCATGGTCATCAGTTCCATGCTGCCGGCCTCCGCCGCGAACCGGGCGAGCATGGGGATCGGCTGAAAATGCTGGAAGGGGTGGATCAGCCAATGGTGCCCCCAAGAGAAGTAATCGAATCCGGCTTCCCGCGCCGCCCGGAACTGGTCGAGGTGGGCGTGGTACTGTTGCTGCAGGTCCGCGCCGCGGAAGACGACCTGGCCTACATGAAACCCAATCCGCATGGGGAGACACTCCTTTCTTGCTCCTGGAATATCATACGTGATATGCGTAGGTTTTCCAGACCGCAACTCGTACAGCGCGGCCCGGCAGGCCGCATGCCCGTGACGACTGCCTCCGGGGCAGCCGCTTGACATGATATATGATATATGCATAGTAGCATGGAGTACGACGCACGACGGAATTGCGTTCGGATCGAAGAAAAGCCGGGGGCGTCCGTAGGAACCATCTGGCTCAGCGGCTTTGCCTTCCGGCCCCTGGACCGCAGAGGGCAGAGCGAGGGGAGGAACTATGTTTGCCGAGGAAGTTGTCACGCCTGCGAAAATCGTGACCGTCTTTGTGCTGGTGTCGCTTCTTCTTCCTGCCGGCGGTTCGTGGGCGGCCGGGGAGAAGTTCTCATGGGTGAAGCCAGCGCCGTCAATCGAGGAAGCTACCGGTGGCAAGCTCCACGTTGGCGACAAGATTACCAAGGACAATATGGACGCCGTCAAGCAGTTCATGCCCGACGCCATGGATGTCCTCACCAAGGACGGCGCCGAGTGGGTGATCGCTCCCGTGACTCCCTCGGACAAGTTAGCGCTGGCGCCGTTGATCGAGGCCACGCACAAGAACGCCGGCAAAGCGCTGGTGAAACCGGACGGCAGTGTCTACACGAAAGATGGGGGCCCCTGGATCGGCGGCTTTCCGGTCTTGAACCCGACGACGGGTGTCGAGGTGATGGCGGACTGGTTGTATCGAGATGTGGACAACCAGGAGGAGGTGGCTACGGAATACTGGACCAATCCAGCCGGCGTCGCGTACAAGGAGGTGACCGCCCATCGGCGTGAGAACCTCATGAATGGCCGGGTCTGTGTGCCTCCCGTTCCTCATGGTCCTGACACCGGCGAGTACCGGCGTGAAATGCTTGCCGATGAAGCGCCCTATGACGTCAAGGGCGTCTCCATCCTGACCATCGCCTACCAGGATCAAAGCCGCCTGCCGGACACGTGGGGATACATTCCCGTGCTGCGGCGGGTGCAGCGGTTCTCGACCGGTCAGCGCTACGACTCGCTCGACGGATCGGATGTGCGCGCCGGGGACGTCAACATCTTTGGTGATCCGCTGGGCCTCTGGGTGTTGAAGCTCGTGGCGCGCAAGCCGATGTTGAGCTTTGTCACCGCCAACAGCCCGGTACCCGAAGCCATGGGAAAGGAGATTCCACGCATCAAGGGCCGATACCGGATCGGCGCACAGGTGGAACTGCGCGACACGTTCGTCATCGAAGCGACTCCGAAAGACCCGAGTCACATCTATTCGAAGAAGATCATGTACATTGACGCGGCGACCTATCAGCAGTTCTGGGGCACGTTCTATGATCGCCAAGGGCGCCTGTGGATTATCGGTAATATCGCGCGCCAGAGCCGGCCAACCCGCTGCGGGAACTTCGCCCGCATTGCGTCGTTCGAGTATTTCAACCAGCAGAAGTCCTCAGCCACGATCATTGACTTCTCCAAAGTCGGGCGCAACCTCGGCAGCGACCGCATCAACAAGGATATCTTCACCATGAGGTTTCTGGCGGCCCAGGGGCGCTAGCGACCCTGGGGGAGGGCGGCGCTTGGCGGATGGCGCCAGGGGCGGCAGGTCCGCGGCGTGGGAGCGGGTGCCCGGAAGGGGTACGGTGCTCGCCCCAGCTGTCCGTCCGGACGGAGCAAGTTCGAGCCCGCTCCGAAGGGTGCTGCCAGGCAAGGACAGTCAAACGTGAGAGCAGGGAGAAAGGGGACAGCATGGCACGAAGGATCCAACAGGCGATCGGCGCGCTCGTCGTGGTGATCGGCGCGGTTGCGTGGGCGGTGAGTGTCCAGGGCCAGGTGCACGTCACAGACGGCGCGCTGGGCGAGGTCACGCTGACGGGTTTCCTGCGGGTGCAGAGCGATATCCACACGGGGCCGCGGAATCCAAACACGGATGCCAACATAGACCGCTTCGACCTGAACCAGTTCCGCACCTGGCTTCTCACCGATACGGACTGGAAGACCCCCGTACACAACTTGAGGTTCTTCTTGCGTACCCGCGTTTTCTTCGATCACACGCCGTTTATCGAGCGGCACTTCAAGGCCTTCAGCACCACTGGGAAGAACGCAAAACTGACGCGGGTGAGCACGAGGGACGCGGCCGGGGAACTCTGGGAGGGATGGGGGGACTACACCTATGGCGATTGGTGGCTCCGCGTTGGCCGGCAGAACATCGTCTGGGGTGATGTCTCTCCGACGCGGCTGCTCGACGACATCAATCCGCTCGACCTGAGTTTCCACGGATTGAGCGAGCTGTCGGGTCGCGAGGCGTTCGACAACATCCGCATCCCGATCTGGGCCGCACGCGGCGCATACACCATCCCGTTCCTGTCCGATACTCAGATCGAAGGTTACGTGAGCCCGTCTGACTTCGGCTTCATTCCCACCCAGCTGCCGGCGCGAAACTCTCCGTTCGACCTACTTGGCCTCCCGCCGTTCATCACCTTGCGTGATGACGCGCGTGACGGTGAACGCGGGGTCAGTGCGGGACTGCGCTTCGTGAGCGCCGTCGGTCCAGTGAACTACACCATCAACTGGATCACCCGGCGTTCGAACGATGGCATTACGCAGTTCGAATCGATTCAGTTCGACGAACGCCGGTGCATCTCCCGCATCGGGACCTGCATCCCCTTGCGTTCGATGGTGCCCTTCGGGGGCTTGTCGGGCGACCGCCTGCACCTGGTGGCGAAGCA
This sequence comes from Binatia bacterium, assembly GCA_046757585.1. Taxonomy (GTDB): domain Bacteria; phylum Desulfobacterota; class Binatia; order HRBIN30; family HRBIN30; genus JBHHYR01. Next base: position 5,227 of record JBHHYR010000130.1, read on the forward strand.
TCCCCGCTTCAATAGCGTCGGGGCGTCGGCAAATTATTTCGAAGCCTGGACGAAGACCGTCGTGCGGTTTGAAGGGGTGTTCGACATCAATCGGCCGTTCGAGCTGCGGACCAAAGGGATGCCCGACTTTGATGGGTCGCCGCCTGCGTTTCAGATCAACGAGGCCGACCGGTTCCGGCGGCTGCAGTTCGGGTACGCCGTTGCGTTTGATCGGCCGACGTTCGTGTTCCGCAGGGACCGCACCGCAATGCTTACACTGCAGTTCGAACAACGGGTGCGCGGAAATCCAGGCTCCGGAAAGCAGCTCGGCATGATGGGCCGGAAGGTGGACAGGCACAACGAAGTGATCACGCTGCTCTTCAGCCAGCCCTTCGCGGGTTTCGGCGGGCGGTACGACGAATGGTTCCTTGATTATACGATGCTCACCGATACGGACAACGCTTTCTTTTTCCAACCAGCGGTCCGGTTCGAGCCGGGCAATCACTGGCGGTTTGCCGCGTGGTTCAACAGCTTCAAAGGCCCCGAGAACCGTGCTGGCACCTTCGGGTCCCTCGCGTTCGCCCGCGGTGTCAACCTGTCCGTGTCCTACCAGTACTAGAGGCGGGGGCGGATCCCGGTTGCGGTGCGGAGGGCAGGGTCAGGAATTCTCGGTATGGGTGTGCATCACAACGGCGGTATCCTCGCGGACAGGGACGTCAAGGTGCCCATGCGCGACGGCATCGCGCTCGCCGTGGATGTCTATCGCCCGAACCGCACCGGTAGGTTTCCGGCGCTGCTGTCGGTATCCGCCTATGGCAAGGACATCATGGGACCGGGGGTCCGGCTGACGACGGAGGTGCCGGCGACGGTCGAATCCGGCCACACGGAGCGCTTGGTGGAGAACGGCTACGTGCACGTGATCGGCGATGTACGTGGCGTCGGGAAGTCCGAAGGCCGGTATATGATGTGGGGTGTGGCGGAGCAGGCCGATTGCTATGACCTGATAGAGTGGATCGCGCAGCAGCCGTGGTGTGACGGCAACGTGGGGATGATGGGGATTTCCTACTTCGCCATGTTGCAGGTCCCCGCCGCAGCACGGCGCCCCCCGCATCTGAAGGCGATCCTACCGTTCGAGCCGGCTGGCGCCGATCTGTATCGCGACTGGTTCTACCCGGGGGGCATTCTCAACAAGTTTACCGTTGCCTGGGCGCCCTTTGTTGTCGCGCCGGACCTTTCGCCGCTGGCACTCGACGAGTTTGGTCCCGAGGAAATCGACGAGAAGGTCAGGCGGCTGCGAGAACTCCCCGAGTATCAAGAGGACGCGGAGGTTCAAGCGATTCTTGAGAACCCGCGCCGCAATCCGATACTGTTCGATGCGCTGGTGCGTCCCGAGGATGGCGCCTTCTATCGCGAGCGCTCGTCTTCGAGCTATTACGACCAAGTTGATCTTCCTGCGTACTTCGGGTCAGTGTGGGGAGTGAGTCTCATCGATCTGTTGGGCGCGGTGCATGGCTTCGAGGGGGTGCGGAGCCGTCAGAAGAAGCTGATCATTGGCCCGCCAGTGTTTCCCGATCGACCGCACTGGCAGTTCCACGATCAGATTCTGCAGTGGTACGGGCACTGGCTGAAGGGAGAGGCGACTGGGGTGCTCGAGGAGCCCCCGATCCGCCTGTTCGTCATGGGTGCGAACACGTGGCGGGGTGCGCAGACCTGGCCGCTGGAAGGCACGCGGTGGACGCGGTTTTATCTGCGTGCGGACCGCTGGCTCCATGAGTACCCGCCGATTGGTGAGGACGGGAGCACCTGCTTCGAGTACGATCCACGCGGACACACCTCCGTCTTCCTCCAGAGCTCGGTGTTGATCGAGGACACCGAAGTTACCGGCCCCGTGGCGGCGTACTTCGCTGCGGCCTGCAGTGTCGATGACACGGCGTGGGTGGTGTCGCTGTATGACGTGTTCCCGGACGGGACGCCGTATTTCCTGAGTCGGGGTTGGCTGAAGGCCTCACACCGTGAGGTAGATGAAGAACGGTCGGCGCCATGGCGGCCGTATCACCCGCACCGGAATCCGCAGCCGCTCGAGCGCGGGCGGATCGAGCGCTACGCGATCGAAATGATGCCGATTGCCAACGTGTTCAAGGCCGGCCACCGCATTGGACTGGAGATCGCCTGCGACGACCGGAGCCTCGTTGCGCGTGGCAGGGGGTGGCTCACCAGCCTGTTTCCGGATGCACGGCAGACCGTCGGCGAGATGGTGATGCAGCGGTTTTATTGCCAACTTACTGTGGATCAGCGCCCGAAAACGCTTGCAATCCACCATGACTTGGAGAATGCATCGTACCTGTTGCTGCCGGTCGTGGACGGAAACGTGTTCGGCACCTCGAGCTGGATGCGCTGAGGCGGGGCCGCCGGCGGCGCCGGACACACTGAGCCGCGGCGGGCGTCCACGTCGCCCGTCGGGCCCTCGGTTGCGCCGCGAGGCCTTCGCGCGGCTGTTGCGGAAGGGGTGACGCCTGACGGGTGGGGGAGGGCCACACACACTCTCTGATGCTGGAAGGGTACAGCAAGACGGACATTGCTCCATCGTGGCGCCGGTTCGTCCGCTACTGGTTTCTGCCGGACACCGTACGGCGGGCGCTCGCCTTGGCCTGCGTCGTCGGCCCCGTTCTCACCGTGATCAATCAGCCCGAGGCGCTGTTGGCACTAGACTTCAACACGCGCCTGCTGGCCAAGATCGCGCTCACGTTTGTCGTGCCGTATGCGGTGTCGTCGTATTCTTCTGCGCAGGCGCTCATGCGGGGCGGCTCACGTTGACCACGTCGTCCCGCTGACACCTGGACGCGTCCGGGAAATTGGAGAGCGCGCCCCCGGCGGCTGTGGAATGCCGGCCGTTCCGCGCCAGACAGCGGCGATCCAACGGTTGGAAAGTGCCCCGGTCACGGACGGCGTCGGCTCGGCTCCATGATGCGTTGCAGCCGGTCCAGAAGCTCACGTTGCGCCGGGATCATCAACTGGCGCGCCGCGTCGAGGGGGTAGAAGCGACACACATCGTTCTCCGCGTCGGGTGTCTGGCAGCGGCCGCGCGTGTCGATGAGCGCCTCGCTCTCGGCAGCAACCGTCGCCCAGAAGGCGTGCACGACCTTGCCTGATTTCTGGCGCACGCTGCCGAGAGGCTCCTGAATGTGGACCCGCAGGCCGGTCTCCTCGTACGTTTCACGCCGCGCCGTGTCCTCGAAGCTTTCGTTTTCCTCAACCAGCCCTTTAGGAATGCCAAACAGCGGACGCCGAAACGTTGCCCGCCGCGGGTGCACGAGCAAGACCTCGCTCCCATTCGGGCCGTCGCGGGTCACCACGCAGCCGGCGGAAACGGCAGACATGGACCCATGGGACACCCTCGTGGCGCCCCAGGTCAAGGCCAGCCGCCCTGTTCTCAGTTTCAGGCGGCCGTGCTACAGAAGAAACAATGCGGCAAACGCCTGTCGGGGGTATGTTGGACGAGGCTGGGCTGCTCGATCTCATCCAACGCGGCGAGATCGACACGGTCCTCACCGTGTTCCCCGACTGGTACGGGCGACTGGTCGGCAAGCGCATCAGTAGCCGGTTTTTCCGGGACGAAGTGCTCCGGCACGGGATGCACGCATGCGATTACCTGCTCGCCTGTGATATGGAAATGGACCCGGTGCCCGGCTACCGCTTTGCGTCGTGGGCCGCCGGCTACGGAGATGTGCACTGTGTCCCGGACCTGACCACGCTGCGCCGGGCCACTTGGTTGGAGCGGACCGCCCTGGTGCTGTGTGACGTTCACGACACCGAGCGGGGCGCTCTGGTGGAAGTTGCCCCCCGGACGATTCTGAAGCGGCAGATGGAGCGCGCCACGACCGCTGGCGTGCGGCCCATGGGTGCCTCCGAGCTTGAATTCTTTGTGCTCCGCGACACCTACGAGTCGGCGCACCGCAAGGGCTTCGACAACCTGGAGCCGTTTGGTTGGTACGTGGAGGACTACCACACGCTGCAAGGCTTCAAGGTCGAGACACTCATTGGTGCGCTGCGCCGCCATCTTGACGGCTCCGGCATTCCGGTCGAGTTTTCGAAGGGAGAGTGGGGACCTGGCCAGCACGAGATCAACCTACGCTACGCGGACTTCCTGGAAATGGCGGATCGGCACGTCGTGTACAAGCAACTGGCGAAGGAGGTTGCCATCCAGCAGGGCCTGGCCATCACGTTCATGGCAAAGCTGGACGAACGGTACGCGGGCAGCTCGATGCATCTGCACTCGAGCCTGTGGGCCGCGGACAGCCATACGCCGTTGTTCGCCGGTGGCGCGTCGTCCCCCGGCGATGTAGCGCAGCTGCCCGACCACTTCCGCTGGTGGCTTGGTGGACTGCTGCGGCACGCGCGCGCCTGTACGCTGCTGTTCGCCCCGTATGTGAACTCCTACAAACGTTTCCGCGCCGGCTCCTTTGCGCCTACCACCATTGCCTGGTCGTATGACAATCGCACTGCCGGCTTCCGCATCGTCGGGCGCGGCGCGTCCCTACGCGTCGAGTGCCGCATCCCCGGCGCGGACGGCAACCCGTACCTGGCGTTTGCGGGAACGCTGGCAGCCGGATTGGACGGCCTCGCCAACCAGATCGAGCCACCGTCGATGTTTCGCGGTAACGCGTACGCAGCGGCTGATCTGGAGACCGTGCCGAAGACGCTCTCCGAGGCCATTGCCGCGTTCGAAACCTCGACGCTGTTTCGGCGCGCGTTCGGCGACGCAGTCGTCGGACACCTCCTGCACTTCGCACGGACGGAACAGCGCAAGTTCGATGAGACCGTCACGACGTGGGAGCGCCGCCGCTTCCTCGAGCGGGCCTGAGCGTGTCGCAGCGTCCTATCATTGGCGTCTCGTCCTACGCCCGCGATGGTGAGCCACCCGCGTTCAGCCTGCCGTGCGGCTACGTCGACGGCGTGCGCGCGGCGGGTGGCACGCCGCTAATCCTTCCCCCCGGGGAGGCGGAGCCGGAGCGGTTGCTGGACGTGCTTGATGGCCTCGTGCTTGCCGGCGGTGGGGACATCGCCCCCGCCGCTTACGGCGGCACGCTCCACGAAACCGTCTACCTGGTGTCCGAAGAACGCGACCAGTTCGAGTTTACTCTGGTGCGTGCGAGCTTGGTACGCCCCGATCTCCCGGTGCTCTGCATCTGCCGTGGGATGCAGGTGCTCAACGTCGTGTGTGGTGGCACCCTGCACGCCCACGTGCCGGATCGTTTCGGTGACGCCGTCAGGCACCGGTTGCCGCCTCGTCTGCCCGTCCAACATTCCGTCCGGATCAAGCCTGGCAGCCACCTCGCCCGGATTCTCGCCCTGAGTGAGGTGGCCGCCTGCTCCTGGCACCACCAGGCAATCGATCGCGTGGGAGCGGGCCTCGAGGCAACGGCGTGGGCCGCCGACGGTGTGGTCGAGGCCGTTGAGCACACCGGTCACCCGTGGTGCATCGGCGTGCAGTGGCACCCCGAAATGCAGCTGCACGAACGGCCGCAGCAGCAACTGTTCAGGGCGCTGGTGGCTAGCGCGCACGCAGCGGGGCGAGACCAGGCAGCGAGCCCGCGGAAGAGGTCAGCAGGCTAAGTGCAGC
>JBHHYR010000131.1:0-10613 GCA_046757585.1 Binatia bacterium
GGTAGAGGGCACGAATATCGCCGTCGACCGTTTCCTCGTTGAGGCGCGTACCGGGCTGCGCACGCAGCTGCACCCGAATGGCCTCCCGCTCGACGCGTTGATTACCGGTAATGTCGACACGGTCGAGTACCGGACTCTCCAGACCCCCACCGTCCTGGGCCGTCGCTGTCAGCGGGAGCAGGAGCCCCGCCAGCATCACCGCCGCCAGCAGCCGCATCCATCGCTCCTGCAGAAATGCTCGGCGGCTAGTAGCAGACGTCCCCGCCACTGTAAACCCCACGTCCCGGTCAGGTGGCACAGGCCTTCAAGCGCGTCCAATGGGACGCACAGCGTGCCGGTGGCTGCGGAGTGCGTCTTCACGGAGGAGGTTCAATGCAGCGCGCCGCCCTGAAGCCGCAGAATCCGGTCGACCCAACCGGACAGCTCCTCGTTGTGGGTCACGATCACCAGGGTAATGCGCTGGTCTCGATTCAGATCTTTGAGCAACGCCTGCACCTCGGCGCCGGTGGTCGGGTCGAGATTGCCGGTCGGTTCGTCTGCCAGGATGACGCGGGGAGAGAGCACGACGGCGCGAGCTACCGCGACGCGCTGCTGTTCCCCGCCGGACAGCTCTCCCGGCTTGTGCGTCAAGCGATCGCCGAGCCCGACGCGCTCGAGGACGGCCCGGGCGCGGGGCTCGGCTTCAGCCAGGCTCATGCCGCGGATCAGCGCCGGCATGAGGACGTTCTCGAGCGCGGTGAAGTCCGGCAACAGGTGATGGAACTGGAAGATGAAGCCGAGCTCACGGTTTCGGAAGGTCGCTTGCTCCCGCTCGCTCAGGCTGAACAGATCAACCCCGTCGAACAGGACCGTACCGCCAGTGGGCTGATCCAGGGTCCCGAGCACGTGGAGCAACGTGCTCTTGCCAACGCCGGACTGGCCAACGATGGCCACCGTTTCACCGGCGGCAACCTGCAAATGGAGATCGACGAGCACATCGATGCGGCGGCCGTCGCCGTAGCTCTTCGACAAGCCGGTGGCGTGAATCAAGGGCTCACTCATAGCGGATGACGTCGACCGGCACGAGCCGGGCCGCTTGCCGCGCCGGGTATAGTGTCGCCAGCAGGCAGATGAGCAGCGAGGCCAGTGTGACGGCAGCGAAGTACTCGGGGTACATCTTCACCGGTACCGTGTTGACGTAGAAGACGTCCTTCGGCAGCTCGATGAACTGGTAGCGCTGCAGCAGCAGGCAGGCGAGGTAGCCCCCAGCGTTGCCGAGCAGCGTGCCGACGACCCCAATGATGATTCCCTTCAACACGAAAATGCGCCCAACCCCCGCGCGCGTCGCTCCCATGGACTTCAGAATCGCGATGTCCTTGCGCTTCTCCATCACCACCATGATGAGCATGGCCACGATGTTGAATGCTGCCACGAGGACAATGAGCAGCAAGACGATGAAGTAGACGGTCTTCTCGAGCTGTAGCGCCGAGAATAAATTGTGGTTGATCTGCATCCAGTCGCGCACGCGGTACGGAAAACCCAGCGCCGCGCGGATCCGATCCGCAACCACGTTGGCACGGTAGACATCCGCGCAGCGCACCTCGATGCCCGTAACGCTCTCGTGCAGGTCGAAGAACCGCTGCGCGCTGGCGAGATCCATGTACACCAGCGACGCGTCGTACTCGGCCATGCCGGAATCGAACAAGCCTGCCACCACGAAGCGTTTCACCCGCGGCACCATGCCCACCGCGGTCGGGGTCGCGATCGGCGAGATGACGTTCACGGGGTCGCCAACGAGCAACCCCAGCTGGCGCGCAATCTCCTTGCCGACGATGATGCCGGGCAATTGGACCGTTGCCCCTTTGCCGCCATCGAGGGGGACATCGTACAGCCGGCCCAACGCGGCGACGCTCCCCTCCTTGAGGTGCCGCTGCAGATCGATGACCCCTTCGGAGCCTGGGCCCACGCCACGCACCACGGCCCCAGTGACATGCTGCTGGGCGGACAGCATGATCTGGCCGTAGACGAACGGCGCCGCGGCGACTACGCCGGGCACTTTGTCAATCCGCTGGACGAGGTGCTGGTAGTCGAGGATCGTACCATTGAAACTGAGCACGATCACCTGCGGATTGAAGCCAAGGATGCGATCGCGCAGGTCTTCCTCGAAGCCAGTCATGACCGCCAGGACGATGTTGAGCGTCATCACCCCGATGACGACGCCGAGCATCGAGATCACCGTGATCAGAGAGATGAAAGCTTCCTTGCGCTTGGCACGCAAGTACCGCAAACCGATGAACAGCTCATAGCGCATGATGAGGGCTCATGGCTGGGTGGGCGCGCGCGCCAGTGATCCGGTCCGCGGACCTTGGAACCCCTGACCGCATGGGCCACTCCGCCCTATCTCCGCTCCGGCCGCATATGCGGAAACAGAATGACATCGCGGATCGACGGCGAGTTGGTGAACAGCATGACCAAGCGGTCGATTCCGACGCCCTCCCCGGCGGCAGGCGGCATGCCGTGCTCGAGGGCCCGCAGGAAGTCTTCGTCCATCACATGCGCTTCGTCGTCGCCGGCGGCCCGCGCCTGCAGCTGTTCCTCGAAGCGGGCCCGCTGATCGTCTGGGTCATTGAGTTCAGAGAAGGCGTTCACAAGCTCGCGGGCGCCAATGAAAGCCTCGAAGCGGTCGACGAACAAGCCGCGGTCGCCGCTGCGGCGTGCCAGCGGAGATACAGCCGCGGGATACTGGTAGACGAAGGTAGGCTGGATCAGCTCCAGCTCCGCCGCCGCCTCGAAGATGTCGGTCAGTAACCAACCCGCCGCGCTCGGCCCGTAATGCGCGACGTAGTCACGCTCGACGGGTACGTCGAGTTTTGCAGCCGCCTTCTTCAGCACAGCAAGGTCCAATGCCAGGACTGCATCCAACGACACGCCGGCACGGCGAGCGACGTATTCGGGAATGGACAGGCGCCGCCACGGAGGGCTGAGATCAATGGTCCAGTCGCCGTACACCAACGTCCGCTTCCCGAGCAGCTCATCCGCCAGGGTGACGATCAGCTCTTCGGTGAGGTGCATGAGGTCCTCGTACGTCGCGTACGCCCAGTAGAACTCGAGCATGGTGAACTCAGGGTTATGTCGAACGGATACCCCCTCATTGCGGAAGTTCCGGTTCACCTCGAAGACCCGCTCGAAACCGCCGACCAGCAGGCGCTTGAGGTACAGTTCCGGCGCGATGCGCAAATAGAGGTCAATATCGAGGGCATTGTGATGCGTGACGAACGGGCGCGCCGCAGCACCACCCGGCAGCGGATGCATCATGGGCGTTTCCACCTCGACGAAATCGCGAGCGGTGAAGAAGGCACGGATGCGCGCGATCATCCGCGAGCGCATCAGAAAGAGCGCTCGCACCTCCGGATTGGCGATCAGGTCCAGGTACCGCTGCCGGTACCGGGCTTCAACGTCTGTCAGGCCGTGCCATTTCTCCGGGAGCGGACGCAGCGCCTTGGCGAGCAGGCGGAGGTCTTTCACCTTGATGGTGAGCTCGCCGGTACGGGTTCGAAACGGCTGGCCAACGACGCCGGCGAAGTCACCGAGGTCCATGGCCTTGAAAGTTGCGAAGCGCTCGTCACCAACGGCGTCGCGCTTCACGTACGCTTGGATGCGACCGGTGCGGTCCTGGAGATGCACGAAACATGCACGGCCGAAATTGCGCAGGCCGACGATGCGGCCGGCGAGGCTCACTGTGTCGGTACACGTCTCCAGTTCCTCACGGCTGCGCGCCGCAAAGCGCTGCTGCACACCCGCAGCTGTGTCAGCCGGGCGGAAATCGTTTGGAAATGGGTTGATGCCGCGACTACGCAGCTCTTCGAGCTTGCGGCGTCGCGCCGCAACAAGATCGGAGACTTCGGCTTCCACGCACGTGCACCACCGGGTGGCAGTGGCTTAACCGGGAAGGTCGGAGGTGTCAAGGAACGTGAAACGCTCATGGCAGCACGTACCGCGTGACGCCCGCGGCGGACGGGGTGAGGCTTTCCAGGGGGTGCAACAGCGGCCAGCACTGCGAAGGCGAAACACTGCTGCCGACCGGAGGGAATGGCGCCGGTCACACTGTTACCCGTGGCGCTTGGCGACGGGCCCGTCAGTAACTGTTGCCCAGAATACTCACGCACGACACCGCGGCCGGGCCGCCGAGGGTGTGCGCCAGACCGATCCCCGCATTCTTCACCTGGCGCTCGCCTGCCTGGTACCGCAGTTGCCGCGTGAGCTCGTAGATCATGCGCACGCCGGTGGCACCGACCGGATGGCCGAAGGACTTCAAGCCGCCGCTTGGGTTCACCGGCCGTTCGCCCCCGAGCGAGCTACGGCCCTCCTCCACGAGGCGTCCGCCTTCGCCAGGCCGGCAAAATCCCAAGTCCTCACAGTTGATGATCTCGGTGATCGTGAAGCAATCGTGCACCTCGGCGAAGTCCACGTCGCGCGCCGAGATGTCCGCGCTGGCGTAAGCCCGCGTCGCCGCCACGCGGGTCGCCGCGAAGCTCAGGTAGTCGAAGCTTGGCTGGTAGTACGGCTGGCCGGAGACGACGGCCAGCTCGACGGCCTTGACGTAGACCGGGTCCGAGCGGAACTGCCTGGCGAGGTCGCTGCGGCAGACGATTGCGGCGGCGGCCCCATCGGTTGTCGGACAACAATCGAACAGACCGAGCGGGCTGTAGATCAGGGGCGCCTTGAGCACCGTTTCCTCGCTAACGTCCATCCGCAAGTGCGCCTTGGGGCTGAGCGTACCGTGATGATGGTTCTTGACGGCAACCTTGGCGAGTGTGGCTTTGGAGGCGCCGTGGCGCTTGAAGTAGCGGTTGGCTGCCAGGGCGAAGACGTGCGGCGCGCGCTCGCCGTAGTCCACGACCGGATGCAGGCGGGCAGGACGGTTGAAGCCCCCATCGCGCATCTTCTCGAAGCCAACGGCCAGCGCGACGTCACACGCGCCTGCCGTGACGGCGAGACACGCGCCGCGGAACGCATCCATGCCCGAGGCGCAGTAGTTCTGGACTCGCGTGATGGGCACATCGTGCAGTTTCATCGCATCCCCGAGCGCATCGCCCCCCAGCGGCGACAGCACGGTTCCGACCCAGGCGGCTTCGAGGAGACCGGCCTCCAGCCCGGCGTCGTTCGCCGCCTCGAAGACCGCCTCACAGATCATGTCTTCAGCGCTGGTGCCGTACAGCTCGCCGAAGGCCGTGCAGCCGACCCCGATCACTGCGACCTTGTTCTTCATGCTCCCGGCCATACCGCTGCCTCCACGCACACCACGTAGCCCATGAGCGAACCATCGGCAAACAGGATGCGAGGGCCCTTCAGCCGTGCTCGGGCAGCACACCTCGTGGCGCTCGTCGCGAGCCGGCCCCGGGGCCGCGGCTCACGGCTGATTGCCGAAGGCGGACCCCTGTGGTACCTAACTCCCACTTCAAACGGAACGCGTGGTGAAGGGCGCCCGCTACATCGTCGTGGAAGGGCCGATCGGGGTCGGGAAGACGACGCTCGCCCGCCTGCTCGCCGAGGAGCTCGACGCCCGGGTGGTGCTGGAACAAGTCGAGGAAAACCCATTCCTGCGAAAGTTCTACGACGAACCCGGCTCCTACGCCTTCCAGACGCAGCTGTTCTTCCTGCTCAACCGCTATCGCCAGCAACGCCAGCTGGCCCAACAGGATCTGTTCAACCAGGGCACCGTGGCTGACTATCTCTTCGCCAAGGATCAGATCTTCGCCCAGGCAAACCTGGGGGCGGAGGAACTGGCGCTGTACCGGCAGCTCTTTGGGCTGCTCGACGCGCGCTTGCCAAAGCCTGATCTGGTCGTGTATCTTGAGGCGCGTGGTGGCGTGCTGATGGAACGCTTGCGCAAGCGCGCCCGGGAGTACGAGCGCCGCATTGCGCCACAGTACGTACAACGGATAGCGGAGGCGTATCGCGAGTTTTTCTTCTATTATGATGAAACACCCCTGCTGGTGGTCGACAGCTCCGAGGTGGACTTCGTCGCGCATTCGGACGAGTTGGCCGATCTGGTCCGGGAGATCAGAACGACAGGGAAAGGAGTGCAACACTACATACCGCTTGGATCCAGGTAACCCTGGCGAGAGCCGGCAAGCTGGACCGAGACGGAGCGCCCCTCGGTGAGAGGGGTTCGCGATGGGTGGGTTCGAGACCCAGCAAGCGGCGACACGACGCCGACTTGTTCGACGAACCTCGAATCTGCGAATCGTGAAGCGGCAGCCCTCCGGGTTCGGTCCCAGGAGGGTTTTTTCATGGAACGTAAAGTCACGGTGCCAGACATTGTGAAGCGGAAGGGCAGCGACCCGATCGTGGCGCTGACCGCCTACGACTTCCCCTTCGCCCGCATCGTCGACGCCGCCGGGGTGGACCTCATCCTGGTCGGCGACTCCCTTGGCATGGTCGTGCAGGGCCTGGACACAACCCTGCCAGTGACGATGGACGAGGTGATCTATCACTGCCGGATGGTGGCGCGTGCCCGGCGCCGGGCGTTGTTGGTGGGGGATCTCCCGTTCCTGTCGTATCAAGTGTCGGTCACCGAAGCCGTGGCGAACGCGGGCCGGCTCATCAAGGACGGAGCAGCCGAAGCGGTGAAACTCGAAGGGGGCCTGGTGATGGCAGACACCATCCGCGCCGTTGCCCGCGTCGACATTCCGGTCATGGGGCACATCGGACTCACGCCGCAGTCCGTACATCGCATGGGCGGGCATAAAGTGCAGGGACAACGGCGCGGCGCTCGGCCAGGGCAGCGCGACCGCCTCATCGACGACGCGCTCGCGGTGGAGGAGGCGGGCGCCTTCGCTGTGGTCTTGGAAGGCATCCCACGGGACTTGGCGGCGGAGATCACCAGCCGACTCAGCATCCCGACCATCGGCATCGGCGCCGGTCCGCACTGCGATGGCCAGATCTTGGTGTTGCACGATGTCCTGGGCCTGTGTGACCGACTCGCACCGAAGTTTGCCAAGCGCTACGCCGAGCTGTGGCAGGTCGCCACGGATGCCGTTGGTGCTTACGGCCGTGAGGTGCGGGCCGGGGCCTTTCCGACCGACGCCCACTCGTTTCATTCCCTGGTCACGGTCGCACGCGAGGAGAAGGTCGCCGCCGAAGGGTAGGCGGCCCCGTCGCGCGCCCCTGCCCGAGGGCGCGACTCAGGGCTGGAGATGGACATCATCACCGAGATACACCGCATGCAGCAGTGGGCGGACACCGCACGGGCACGCAACCGGCGCGTCGGTCTTGTCCCTACCATGGGGTACCTCCATGCAGGACATCTCAGCCTGGTGCACGAGGCGCGGCGGCGCAGCGATCTCACAGTCGCCTCCGTTTTTGTCAATCCCCTACAGTTCGGCGCCGGGGAGGATCTGGAACGCTATCCGCGAGACCCCGAACGCGACGCGATGCTGCTCAGCAAAAGCGGAACGGACGTGCTGTTCCTGCCCGACGCGCGAGCGCTGTACCCGCAAGGCTTTCAAACCACTGTCGCCGTGGACGCAGTGACCCGGGGGCTCTGCGGCGCTTCCCGTCCGATGCACTTCCGGGGCGTCACCACGGTCGTGGCAAAGCTGTTCAATATCGTCAAGCCACACCTCGCCGTCTTCGGGCGCAAGGATTTCCAGCAATTGGTCACCATCCGGCGCATGGTGGCTGACTTGAACTTCGACGTCGAAATCGTCGGTGCGCCGATCGTGCGCGAGGCGGACGGCTTGGCGATGAGTTCGCGCAACGCGTATTTGTCCCCGCGGGAACGGGCAGCGGCTCTCTGCCTGTCCCGGGCGCTGTGGGCAGCGGCCGCGCGCGTCGAACAGGGCGAGACCGAGTGCCGCACGATTCTCGCCGCAGTGCGGCGCGTGATCGCCGAGGAACCGCTCGCCCGGCTCGACTACGCCGCCGTGGTCGACCCTGACACCCTGGAAGACGTGCCGGCGGTCAATAATCAGGCCGTCGTGGCACTGGCCGTCCGCATCGGCAAGACGCGATTGATCGACAATTGCGTTCTGCGAACCGAGTCGACCGATGAGCGTCGAGAGCAAGATGCCCCGCGCAGGTCGGGGATGAGGTCGAGGGGAGCGCTCGACCACGAAATCTGACCGGAGGTAAGCACATGCGCACCATGCTACGAGGCAAGATCCATCGCGCCACCGTTACCGGCGCCGACTTGCACTACGAGGGGAGCGTTACCATAGACGCGGAGCTGCTCGAGCGGGCGGACATCCTGCCCTACGAGCAGGTGGATATCTGGAACCTGACCAATGGCGAGCGGTTCCGGACGTATGCGCTGGCGGGACAGCGCAGCTCCGGGGTCGTGTGCATCAACGGTGCTGCCGCGCACAAGGCAGGCACGGGCGACCTGGTGATCATCGCCAGCTTCGGGCCGGTGAGCGACGCGGAAGCCCGCACCTGGAACCCCCGCTGTGTCTTTGTCGATGCACGTAACCGCCCGGTCGAGACCCGCGCCGAGCACACCGGCCAGGCCGAGGTGGTAGACGCTTGGCAATCGTGACGGCTTGCGGCGTCGTTTCTGATCAGATGCGAGTCACACGGAGCCGACGACGGCCGCCAGTCGGTCGATCTGTTCGATCTCCGCGATCGTCGGAACCAGGATCAGCTCGTCCGTCCCGATGTCCGCCAAGGCACGGATCGCCGCTCTGACGGCGGCCGGCGTCGTGGTGGTGATCGATTGGGCGATCGACGCAGCAACGTCGGCACCCAAGAAGTCTTGGTAGTGACGTACGTACACGCCCATGCGCTCGGCGGCGTTCGGGCCCAGGGCGAAGTAGCATCCCACCAGAAGCCGCGGGCGATCGGTCCGCCGCGCGGCCTTCCAGGCATCCTCGGCAATGCGGTAACTGAGCGCGACGACGTCGGCATTGGGCTCGAAGCTCCACCCGAGCAAGCCGTCCGCCCAGCGCGCGCTGCGCCGGATCGCCTCGGGGAAGATAGCACCAACGAGGATGTCGGGACCGTCTTCTTGCACGGGTCGCGGGCCAAGTGGATGCACACCGGGCTCCGGCGACTCACCACGCCAGATCCGCCGGATCCGCTTCACCTGCTCTTCCAGGCGCTGATACCGTCTGGCGAACGACGCGCACGCGGCGCGATAGTCTTCTTCACGCCCACCGATTCCAACACCGAGTGTCAACCGGCCGCCGGACAGCACGTCGATGGTGGCGGCCTGTTTTGCGACAATGCCGGCGCTGTAGAGGGGCAGGACGAGGATGTTGGACACCAAGCCGATGCGTCGGGTCACCGCGGCCGCTGCGCTCAGCGTGGTCATGATGTCATGGCTCGGGTAGGCGATGCGCTCGCCCATCGTCAGACTTGAGAACGGTCCCGCATCAGCCCGCCGCGCCCATTCGAGCACGAGTGGGCCGCTGGCACCGGGAATCATCGCGGGGAGAGTGACACCAACCTGCACAGCGCGTCGCTTATCGCCGATCCTGCAGCGCGATGTAAAGCCCCCAGCGCCGGCGTGATCCGTGTTTCCCCGGCGGCCCAGCCAGCCCGTTAGCCGTGCAATTCGATCAGGCCTTCACCAAGCGGTGGCGCGAGGTTGGCCGCGGAGGCTCGAAACGCCATGTTGGCGTGCTAGTCTGCGTCCATGTCGCCGGCTAGGAACCGCGTCGCCGCCCAGCGGAACATCGCCGTGAATCGGCGCGCCCGCCACGACTATCACATCGAGGAGAGCATCGAGGCCGGACTCGTTCTCACGGGCAGCGAAGTGAAGTCGCTGCGAGCGGGGAAGGCGCAGCTCAAGGACGGCTACGGGCGCATTAGCAGAGGCGAGGTGTGGTTGTTCAACACCCACATCAGCGAGTACGCGGCGGCGGCCCAGTTGGGTCACGAGCCGACGCGGGCGCGAAAGCTCCTCCTGCATCGTCGCGAGATTCAACGTCTTGTCGGCAAGGTGAAAGAACGGGGCCTGACGCTGGTGCCCCTACGACTCTACTTCAAGCACGGTCGCGCGAAGGTCGAGCTGGGACTCGCCCGCGGAAAGAAGCTGTACGACAAACGCGCTTCAATCAAGAAGCGCGAGGTCAAGCGCGAGCTCGATCGGGCGATGAAATCGTGAGGGAACGCGCGTCGTTCGTGAAGCGGTGCGCGAGCGGACCGGCTAGTCTGGTCCATCTCGCACAGCGCGACGAGGCCGACCAGGCAGGACCGGTTGCGAGTATGCCCGGGGGCCGCTACATTGATACCGGTGTTGGAGTGGCTGACTGTCGACTCGCGACCATGAACTGTCGACTGTCTCGTATGGGGGCGATTTGGGTTCGACGGGGGTAGGAAAGCTGCGGTTGCGTGCACGGGATCCTGGGTACCGTAAAACCCCAGGGCTGCTTAAACGCAGACGAACCTCTAGCACTGGCTGCCTAAGGGCAGTCACGTCTGACCGGCTCGAGCCCGTAGGGCGGGATCAGGCGACGCAAATCGGGCTAAGCGGCGGCGAGTGCTCGGGCGCCACTGACGAAAATCCACGAGCTGGCTGGCGGGAATCCTGTCCGTGGGAGCTCCACCAGCGAGAGCAAAACACGCGGCTACGCACGTAGATACCGAGGTGGACCGCTTCCGGACGGGGGTTCGATTCCCCCCGCCTCCAC
>JBHHYR010000132.1:0-10561 GCA_046757585.1 Binatia bacterium
CACGCGCAACCGGTCGGCGTGTTCGTCAACGACCAAGTGGGTGCCTTCACGATCGTGCACTGTGCCGACACGGAGGAGCAGGCGCGGGCCAACGGGGGCCACGACGCGGCGCTGTGGTACATGCGCTACGCTTTCCATGTGCTCGCCGCCCGCGGCCGCGAGGCGCAGCAGATCGGTCCGTACGAGGAGTTTCGCCGGGCGCACCCGATCATCGCCAAGGTGATCGACAACAGCGTCACCTTCGAGGAGCTGGATGCCGAGGACATGGTCATCGTCGGCAACCCGGACAAGTGTGTGCGTAAGCTGGAGAAGTACCAGGCCGCCGGCATCGATCGGGTCCTCTGTCTGATGCAAGCTGGCCACATCCCGCCCGACGCGGTTATGAAATCGATCCGGCTGTTCGGCCAGTACGTCATTCCACGTTTTGCATGAGGTGCGGGGCCCGCGCGTACGCTCACGCGCAGATCTCGCCGATCCGCCTCGCAATCTCGCCGGGGGTCCACTGCTCGCCCTCTGCACGGACGGCCGGTGTGCTGGTGGTGCGCACGACGGAAATCTCACCGCGGGTGATCCGGAACACCTCGCCAGTGAGGCCCGCAGCGGCGTCTGATGCCAGAAACACGACCAGTGGCGCAATGGCTGCGGGCTCGAGGCGGGCATCGGTGTCGTTCGCCAGATACTGCGCCGACATGCGCGTACGAGCGAGCGGGGCCACGGCGTTGCAGGTGATGCCGTACTCCTTGCCTTCGGCGGCAGC
Source organism: Binatia bacterium (assembly GCA_046757585.1). GTDB lineage: Bacteria > Desulfobacterota > Binatia > HRBIN30 > HRBIN30 > JBHHYR01. The sequence goes on from JBHHYR010000132.1 coordinate 758, forward strand.
AACACGCGTGAAGCTGATGATTGCTCCCTTTGCGGCGGCGTAATTCGCGGTGCCGGGGTGCGGTGCGGCGAACGCAGCGCCTGAGGTGACGTTGATGATGCGTCCGCCATGGCTGCCGGCTCGCATGGCCCGCATCGCCTCCCGGGTGCAGAGGAAGGTGCCGCGCAGATGGACGGCGACGACGGCGTCGAAGTCGGCGTTGCTCATGTCGAGCAGCGGCCGGTTGCGGACGATGCCTGCGTTGTTGACGAGAATGTCCAGGCGGCCGAACGCTGCAACGGTTTGCGTGATCAGCCGCTGCACGCCGGCGCTGTCGGTCACGGACTCCAAGATGCCCAACGCATGCCCGCCGTGGGCGCGGATCTCCTCGACCACTGCTCCGGGACGCGCTTCCAATAACGGGCTGCCGGAGAGGTCTGCGTCGACGTCATTGACCACCACGGCGGCGCCGGCCGCCGCCAGCGCCAGCGCGTAGGCGCGGCCGAGACCGCCCCCGGCACCGGTCACCACTGCCACCTTCGATTCCAGACGACAGACCATACCGGGTTGACACCGGAACGCCACGAATACTGAACCGGCACGCTCCCCACGTGGATCATTGCTGCTCCACGCAGAATGTGCAACTAGAACCTCAGCAGACTGGAGGTGTGAGCAATGTCGCTTGAAAGTCAGCTGTCCCGTGAGTTCCTGCGCGTCGTTGAAGAGGCCGCGGCCGCCGCCGCGCGGACCATGGGGCGCGGCGATCGCAAGGGATCAGACCGAGTGGCCGTCGAAGCGATGCGGCGGGCCATGGATGCGTTGCCGATGCGCGGCACGGTGGTGATTGGGGAAGGGGAACGGGATGAAGCGCCGATGCTGTTCATTGGCGAAAAGGTGGGTCGGGGACAGCCGCACGATGTGGAAGTCGACATTGCAGTTGATCCTCTCGAAGGCACGAACCTGTGCGCCACCGGTACGGCAAATGCTATCGCGGTTCTCGCCGCCTCGAACCGCGGCGGTTTGCTCCACGCACCGGACTGCTACATGGAAAAGGTCATCGTCGGGCCGGCGGCTCGGGGTGCCGTGCACCTCGATGCTTCGGTAGCCGAGAATCTGCACGCAATCGCGGCACGCCTCGAGCGCGCCGTGACCGATCTGGTCGTCATCGTACTGGACCGTCCACGCCATGAGAAACTGATTGAGGACATCCGGCGCGCCGGCGCTCGCATCCGCTTGATCGGTGATGGCGATCTATCTGCTGGCATTTCAGCGGCTGTGCGGCGCACCAATGTGCATGCCGTCATGGGCATCGGTGGCGCCCCCGAGGGTGTGTTGACCGCGGCCGCCCTACGCTGCCTCAACGGCGGCATGGAAGGACGGCTAGTCCCCTTCAAACCCGGCGAAGAGGAGCGCAGAAAATTCGAAACGCGGCTGAAGGGCATGGGCATCGACGATCCGGACCGCATCTATACCGAACGGGATCTGGCTCCCGGTCCTGACATCCTCTTCGCGGCGGCCGGGGTGACCGACGGCAACCTGCTACGCGGGGTCCGCTTCTTCGGCCACGGCGCACGTACCAGCTCGCTGGTCATGGCCGTGCGCGAGCATACCATCCGCTTCGTGGACACCGTCCGGCTCGACGGTGATCCCGACGTGGTGGTCGAGTTCTAACGCGCCGCGTCGTCAATACAACCACCTCCGTGGGGGGCTGAAGGCTGTCGTGGCCCGCTGAGGGCACAGGCGAGCAGCGTGTGGGCGGTGGCGCCGGTAAGCCGCACTTGTGCGAGTTGGCCTACACGGGTGCCGTTTTCCGGAAAGACAACGGTCTTGAACTGCGGGGTCTTGCCGGCCAACCAACCGTCCCGCCGGCGGGCCGGCCCCTCCACCAACACTTCGCTGGTCGACCCGACCAAGGCGCGGTTAATGGCTGCCGATTGCTCCTCCTGCAAGCTGATGATCACTTGCAGCCGCCGTTGCTTCTCCGCGTCCCCCACCGTTTCCGGCCATTTGCCCGCCTTGGTGCCCGGGCGGGGTGAGTACTTGAACATGAAGGCGCTATCGTACGCCAGCTCCCGCATGAGTGCGCAAGTGGCACGGAAGTCCGTGTCTTCTTCACCTGGAAAGCCGACGATGATGTCGGTCGACAGCGCAAGCCCTGGAATCGCGCGGCGCAACCGCTCCACCAACTCGACGTACTGCGCCACGGTGTAGCCGCGCTCCATCTTCGCCAGGATACGGTCGGAGCCGGACTGCACGGGCAGGTGCAGCTGCGGACAAACCTTTGGGCAGCTCGCCATGGCATCGATCAGCTCGTCGCTCATGTCCGATGGGTGCGGCGAGGTGAAGCGGATGCGTTTGATGCCATCGACCGCGTCGGTGCGCCGGAGCAGCTCCGCGAAGTCGACGGCGCCGTCGCGGTATGCGTTGACGGTTTGACCGAGGTACACGACTTCCCGGTAGCCGTCCTCAGCAAGGTGGCGTACCTGATTGAGAAGGGCGGCCGCGGGTAGACTGCGCTCCCGTCCGCGCACATAGGGGACCACGCAGAAGGTGCAAAACTTGTTGCAGCCGCGCATGACCGTTACCCAAGCGCGCACGCCCCGGTCGCGGTGCGGTACAATGTCGGCATAGGTTTCGGCGCGATCCAAGCGCACGTCCACCAGCGGATCACCTGCGCCTTTGCCCAGCAGCTCGGGTAAGCGGCGGTAAGCGTCAGGCCCGACGATGAAGTCGATGAAGGGGAGGGTCGCGAGGAGCCGGTCGCGCAAATGCTGGGCCATGCAGCCTGCCAGGCCTAGCTGCACATCCGGCCGCCGCGCCTTGTGTCGAGCCAGATCACCCAAACGACCGATCACACGCTCTTCCGCGCGCTCCCGGATGGCACACGTATTGATGAGAATGACGTCCGCACCGCGCGGTTCCTGCGTGCGGCGGTAGCCGTGCTGGCTCAGGTGCCCAAGCAACAGCTCCGCGTCGGCCAGGTTCATCTGGCACCCGTAGGTTTCGATATAGACAGTGCGCATGTTGAACCAGCCTGAGACCGCCTCTATATATCTGTCGCGGAGAACGGTTACAACGTGAGGAAGCCATGGCGGGTGATGCCTTCGAACAGCTCGAAGCGAGTCTCCTCTTCTGCCCGAAGTGCCGTGAGGCGGTGCCGGTGCGGAAACGGCTGCTCCTGATTCTGCCCCAGGGCGTCAAGTTCGATTACCTGTGCAGCCGCTGCGCGTCGATCTGCGGCGACAAGATCGAGCCGGATGTCCCCGGTGAGCGGGGGTATACGTGATGCGCGTCGCGAACGCCGCATGGTGAAAATGAAGATCGCCTCTCTGTTGCCGAGCGCGACCGAGATCGTCTGCGCGTTGGGTTTAGGCGATGCCCTCGTGGGAATCTCGCATGAGTGCGACTACCCGCCGGAGGTCGTTGGACGACCGATCCTGACCGAGGCGAAGGTCGACGCCAGACGAGATTCCGCCACCATCGATGCGGCGATTCGGCAGCTAGTGCGTGATGGGCTCAGTGTGTACCGTCTCAAGACTGACGTTCTCGAGCGGCTGCGGCCGGACCTGATCGTCACCCAGGAACAGTGCGAGGTGTGCGCTGTCTCGTATCGCGACGTGGTCGCCGCTACGCGGCAGCTGCTCAGTCAGCCGGCCACGATCGTGTCGTTGAAACCCTCGCGGTTGGACGACATCTTCGATGACGTGCAGCGGGTTGCTGATGCGGCGCAACGCAGCGAGGCCGGGGTCGAGTTGGTGGCACAGCTGCGCGCGCGTATCGAGGCAATCCGGTTGCGTGCGACCTCCGTGCAGAGTCGGCCGCGCGTGGCCTGCATCGAATGGATGGAACCGTTGATGGTGGCGGGCAACTGGGTACCGGAGCTGGTGGAGCTGGGCGGCGGGAGCTGCAAGATGGTCTCCCCGGGCAGCCGGAGCCCGACTGTGAGTTGGGATGACCTGCTCACCGCGGCTCCCGACGTCATTATCATCATGCCGTGCGGCTTCAAGCTGCCTCAGACGCAGCGGGACCTGCCGCGTCTGACCACACAGCCGCAATGGTGTCAGCTGCCCGCAGTCCGGAACCGGCGCGTTTACGCCGTGGACGGGAACGCCTACCTCAATCGCCCTGGCCCGCGAATCGCCGAGAGCGCGGAGTTGCTCGCCGGCCTCATCCAGCCGGGCGTCTTCGCGGCGGGGATTCCGCCCGGCAGTTACGTGCGGGTGGAGTAGCCTCCACGGGGAATATCGGCATATCGAACCGCCCAGGCGATCTTCGAAGCAAGGTCATCCGCTACTTCCGGCATCCTTCGTGACCGCGTAACGCGTAAACTCCCGCGTGAAGGCGAGTGACTGCATCGAGCGCATGCGATCGAGGAACACGGTGCCGAGCAGATGATCGCATTCATGTTGGACCACGCGCGCGTGGAAGTCGCGGGCCGCGTAGTGCAGCTTCTTGCCCGTGCGATCGTACGCTTCAACCTGCACGTGCGTGTAGCGAGGCACCTTGCCGCGCAGATCCGGAATACTCAGGCATCCCTCCCAGTCCTCTGCCATGTCCTGCGTGGTGGGCGTAACCTTCGGATTGATGAGCACCGTGAGCGGAACGGACTCGGCGTGTGGATAGCGCGGGTTGCCTTCGACGGCGAAGACCACGATCTGCTTCAGCACGTGCACCTGCGGCGCGGCGAGCCCTGCGCCGTCGTACTCGACCATGGTTTCGATAAGGTCGTCGATGCACTGCTGAACCGCCGGTGCGCCGATGCCTTCCGGTGGGACGGGAGCAGCCACCTGCCGCAAGATCGGATGGCCCAAGCGGGCCACCTTCAAGATCGCCATTGTTTCCCGTGTAGCGAAGCACGCGGCTGTTTTCCAGCCGTGCCCGCCTTCACGGATCAGCCGTCGTCGTCCTCGCGGAAGCTCACGTCTTCTTCAGCGCGGTTCTCGAAGCGGGTGTACTCGGGCATGAACGTGAGTGCGACGGTGCCGATCGGGCCGTTGCGCTGCTTGGCGATGATCACTTCGGCGGCGCGCTCTTCCGCATTCTTGTCGTAGACGATCGGCCGGTACAGGAAGGCGATGACGTCCGCGTCCTGTTCGATGGCACCCGACTCGCGCAGGTCAGCCATGACCGGTCGCTTCTCGGCGCGCGTTTCCACCTGACGGTTGAGCTGTGAGAGGGCGACCACCGGAACGTTGAGCTCCTTCGCCAAGGCCTTGAGCGAACGGGAAATGCTGGAAATTTCCTGCTCCCGGTTGTCGGCGTTGTCGTGACCGCGCATCAGCTGCAGGTAGTCCACGATGATCAGCCCGAGCGTAGACTCCCGCTCGCGTTTGAGCCGCCGCGCTTTGGCACGCAGCTCGAGCACGCTGAGGGCGGGGGTGTCGTCGATATAAATGGGGGAGTCTGCCAGCCGGCTGGCGGCGAGGGCCAGCTTCGGAAAATCGCGCTCGGCGGCCAGGCCAGCGCGGACTTTCGATTGATCTACCCGTGCTTCCGAACACAGCATGCGCAGGACCAGCTGCTCCTTGGCCATTTCCAGGGAGAAGATGGCGATCCCCTGCTTGCTGGTGAGCGCGGCGTACTGCGCGATGTTGAGAGCAAAGGCGGTTTTCCCCATGCTGGGGCGGCCGGCGACTACAATCAGGTCGGCCGGCTGCAGGCCGGCCGTCAGGCGGTCGAGGTCCACAAAGCCGGTCGGCACGCCGGTCACGAGCTCTTTGCGCTCGTAGAGCTGCTCAATGGCCTTCATCGAGTCGACCATGATGTCGCGGATTCGGAAGAAGGTCGGCCGCACCTTGCGTTCGGAAATTTCGAAGATCTTGTGCTCCGCCTGGTCGAGGAACTGGTCGACGTCGGCACCCGATTCGTAGCCGAGGGTCGCGATCTCGGTCGCCGTCTGAATCAGGGTTCGCAGCACCGCCTTCTGTCGCACGATACGGGCATAGTAGGCGACGTGCGCGGCGGTCGGCACCTTTTCGGCCAGCTCCGCCAGATAGGCCGCACCGCCGATGTCTTGCAGCTCGCCTTGCACCTTGAGCACATCGGCGAGCGTCACCAGATCGACCGGCTCCCCCCGCTGGTTCAGCTCGAGCATGGCACGCATGATCCTGCGATGCGCCTCGCGGTAGAAGTCGTCGGGACCGACGAACTCGAGGGCGCGGTCCAGGGCGTTGTTGTCGAGGAGCACGCCCCCCAAGACCGACTCCTCCGCTTCCAGGCTCTGCGGTGGCAGCTTGCGGAGGTTGTCGTCAATCGTGGACATCGGTGGCGCGAGGATACCAAAAACGGGCCACCGAACAAGCGGCTCGATGCACACCGCCGCCCACGACATCGGCCAGACCGTGCCTCTCCCCTCCGGCCGCTTTGCTGCTATGCTACGGCGGTGTATGAAGGTGCGTGGTGAGTGATCTGGATGTCATCAGCCGGGCGAACGCGGATTATGTCGACGCCCTCTATCAGGAGTACCTGCGTGATCCGCGCTCGGTCGACGCACAATGGGCGCGGTTCTTTGCCGGGTTCGACACTGCCGGTGGCAACGGTGCTCACGCACCAGACCTGGCGGCGGCCGCGCCGGTTGGCGAGCACAGTCTTGGGGTCTTCGACCTCGTCCACTCCTATCGCGAGCTCGGCCACCTGATTGCAAACCTCGATCCGTTGGGCCACAACGCGACGTACCATCCGCTGCTCGAGCCCAGCGAGTTCGGATTGAGTGACGCCGATCTCGACCGCACAGTTGACTGCCCGAGCTTCAAGGGCTGCCCGCGTGCCACGGTGCGCGAGCTCATCGCCCGCTTGCGTGCCACCTACTGCGGCACGTTGGCTGTCGAGTACACCGGAATAGCGGACAAAGCACAACGTACCTGGTTGCAGGAACGGATGGAGCCGGTGCTCAACAAGCCGGAGCTGACCAGCGCGGACCGCAAACACATCCTCGCGACCGTGGTGGCTGCGGCAGACTTCGAGCATTTCCTCCACACCAAGTACGTCGGCCAGAAGCGCTTTTCCCTGGAGGGCGGCGACTCGCTGATACCGCTGCTCGATACCCTGGTCGAAGAGGCCGGTGACAGCGGCGTCCAGGAAATCATCATGGGCATGCCGCACCGGGGCCGACTGAACGTGTTGGCCAACATTCTCCGCAAGCCGTACGAGATGATCTTTGCGGAGTTTGAAGGAACCTTCCTGCCGGCGGACATCCAGGGGGACGGCGATGTGAAGTATCACCTGGGCTACGCCCGCGATTATGTGACGCGCAAGCAGCGCCGGCTGCACGTGTCGCTGTGTTCGAACCCGAGCCATCTCGAAGCGGTCGATCCGGTCGTGGAAGGGATCGTGCGCGCCAAGCAGCGCGCCCTGCGTGATACCGCGTGCACGCGTGTGGTGCCGTTGCTCATTCACAGTGACGCGGCCTTCACGGGGCAGGGGATCGTCTCCGAGACCCTTGCCCTGTCGGGGCTCGCCGGCTACCGCACTGGTGGGACGATCCACGTCATCATCAATAACCAGATCGGCTTCACGACGTCGCCGTCCGATTATCGCTTCACGCGTTATCCGAGCGACGTTGCGCGATTCATTCAGGCGCCTGTCTTCCACGTCAACGGCGACGATCCGGAGGCGGCGGTGCAGGCGGCGCGCCTGGCGATGGCGTTCCGCAACACCTTCAAGAAGGACGTGATCATCGACCTGGTCTGTTACCGCAGGCATGGCCACAACGAAGGAGATGACCCCACGTTTACGCAGCCCGTCATGTACCGGGAAATCGCGGCGCACCCGCCGGTGCGCGAGCTGTACAGCCAGCGGTTGATCGCCGAGGGCGTGGTGACGGAGGAGGAGGTACGCCAGGGCGCAGCGGAGCTGCGCGAGGTGTTCGATGCGGCCCTCGACTATGCCCGCGACTTCATGCCCCGGCAGCAAGTGTTCGCCTTCGGCGGGGCCTGGCAGGGCATGCAGTGGGCCGGCGACGACTGGAGCGCTCACACCGCGGTGCCCCTCGACGTGCTGCGCCGAGTCATGGACGGCGCCTGTGCCGTGCCGGAGGGCTTTGCGGTCCATCCAAAAGTGCAGCGACTCCTCGCGCAGCGGGCAAAGATGCTCGACGCGGACGGCCAAATCGATTGGGGCTGTGCGGAAATGCTCGCCTTCGGGACGCTGCTGCTCGAAGGGACGAACGTGCGCCTGAGCGGAGAGGACACGGCGCGTGGCACGTTCAGCCATCGCCATGCCGTGCTCCGCGATGTGCACACGGGCGCGCGCTATGTGCCTCTGGCACATCTGAGCCCCGAGCAAGGCTGGTTCACCGTCATTGATAGCATGCTTTCCGAGGCCGCCGTGCTCGGCTTCGAGTACGGCTTCAGCTTGGCCGACCCGCGCAACCTGGTCATCTGGGAAGCCCAGTTCGGAGACTTTGCCAACGGTGCGCAGGTGATCATCGACCAGTTCCTTTCCTCTGCGGAGTCGAAGTGGCAGCGGATGAGCGGGCTGGTCGTGCTGTTGCCGCACGGGTACGAAGGGCAGGGGCCCGAGCATTCCAGCGCGCGTCTGGAGCGGTACCTGCAGCTGTGCGCCGAAGACAACATGCAGGTGTGTAACTTCACCACGCCGGCGCAGTACTTCCATGCCCTGCGCCGGCAGATCCACCGGAATTTCCGCAAGCCGCTGATCATCATGAGTCCCAAGAGCCTGCTGCGTCACAAGCTGGCGGTGTCGGCGTCGCGCGATCTCACCGAGGGCACGTTCCAGCCCGTCCTGGGCGAAGCGGACCCGCTGGAGCCAGCGAAGGTCCGCCGGGTCCTGCTGTGCAGCGGCAAGGTGTACTACGAACTCCTGCTGGCCCGGCGCGAGCGCGACATCGATGACATCGCGCTCATCCGTGTCGAGCAGTTGTATCCCTTCCCGCACGGCGAGATTGCCGCGGCGCTTGCCGCGTATCCCACCGCCCGCGAGGTGCTGTGGGTGCAGGAGGAGCCGTGGAACATGGGCGCGTGGCACGCCATGCATCGGCGGCTGCGGCGGGTGATCGGTGATGAGCGCGTGCTGGGGTACACGGGCCGGCCGGCCGCTGCCAGCCCGGCCACCGGGTCGTATAAGGTGCATCAAGCCGAGGAAGCTGACCTCATCAATAATGCGTTAGGGAAGTTTCATGTCGGTTGACGTGCGGATCCCGACACTTGGTGAGTCCGTTGCGGAAGGTGTCATCGTGCGCTGGATCAAAGCCAGCGGCGACATGGTGGCCGCTGACGAGCCGTTGCTGGAACTGGAGACGGACAAGGCCAGCATCGAAATCCCCGCCGAGAGAGCCGGTGTCCTGACGATTCTCAAGGCGGAGGGCGAAACGGTGCAGGTCGGTGATGTGGTGGCACGCATCGATCCGATGGCGGGAACCGAGAAAAAAACGGAGCCGCAAGGTGGGGTAGGGAGGGAAGCAGGCCGAGCGGCCGGGACGAGGCCAGGGGCGACCGCGGACGCTCGACTGCAGGTGGCGCCGGCGCCACCCTCTACGCCAGCGCCGCTTCCGAGCGAGGTGCTGAGTCCCGCGGTGCGGCGGCTGGTCGAGGAGCACGGTCTCGATCCACGTGCTATCCGGGCAACCGGCCGGGGCGGGCGGCTGACGAAGAACGATGTCCTGGCGCATCTGGCAGCCGCGACCCCGGAACCGACAGGAGAAACAGAAGCGTCCCGGAGCGCCAGCGCGGCCCCACGCCCGCAGCTGGCTGCCGTGCCCCGGCGCCCACCGCCCGTCGAAGCTGCAGGCGAACGGCGCGTGCCGATGACGCGCCTGCGGCAGCGCATCGCCGACACCCTGACCCGGCTCTCGCGGCGCCAGCGGGA
>JBHHYR010000133.1:0-10537 GCA_046757585.1 Binatia bacterium
AGGACCCGGTTGCCCTCGCCGTTCTCGACCGCGACGCCGGGAAGCGCATTGGCGGCGCCCGGGCCGTTGCTGGCAAGGCAGACGCCGAGCCTGCCGGTGAGCCGCGCGTAGGCGCCCGCCATGTGCACCGCACTCGTTTCGTGGCGTGGCGATACCAGGCGCATGTCATGCTTGCCGAGGTTCGAGTACAGCCCAAAGTACGAACCGTCGATGATGCCGAACACCACTTCGACACCCTCGGCTGCGAGCATGCGAGCGACGAGCTCGCCTCCAGTCATGGATTCCATCGCAGGCCCTCCTTGATCACGCGTCGTTTCACCGCATGCGTTCAGTACGGGTAGGTGGTCCAGTCGGTCGCCGGCGTTTGTTGCCTGCGCCCGTGGTTCCCGGCTGATGCAACCGGTCGCTCGGCCATCTCCAACAGGTACGCCGTGACTGCCGTGATGTCCCGCTTGGGGTGGTCGACCTTCGGGATGCCGTCGCTGGTGTAGAAGATCGCCGGCATCCGCGTCTCGCGGCCGACTAGCGCTTTGGGCCGGGCCAGAAAGTCGCGAATCCAGGAGGGCCGCAGGCGGGTTGCCGCAAGGGTGAGGTCGATGGCGAGGTCCTCGGGATCGACGCCCTTGGGCAGCGCCGCACCGGTACCCGTGAGGTGGCATTGGATGCATTTGAAATGGGTGAAGCGCCGCCGGCCCAGCGCTATGGTGCGGCTGGGTGGCGCGTCGTGTGCCTCATCCACCGCAGGGATCCGAGCCAACGCCGCAAAGTATTTGGCCAAGACGGTTGCCTCGCGCTTCGACAGACCATAGTCGGGCATGCGGATTCCGAGCCACGGGCGCAGGTTCGTCGGACGCTGAAGGAACTTGATCAGCCAGGACGTCTGCACTCGCGCCCCCTCGCCGTCGAGGGTCGGGGGCGCAAAAGTTTTCCGTTCCAGATACCTGCCTACGATGCCTCCCCTGCCTTTGATGCGGTGACAGCCGCGGCAGTTGTAATAAGCGATGAGCAGCTGGCCACTCTGACGCATCCTTGAGCGGTCGTCGCCGGTGACCTGAGGCGATCGCGCTAGCGACAGCCCTGACCCGCTCGGGGCGTGGCAGTTGGCACAGGATGGAGGAGCAAAGCGCCATCCGGTGGTCGGCTCGACGGCCTGAACCCCGTTGATGAGGTGGCACTTCGCGCAATCAAAGCGCTCGATGGCGGCGCGGGCCACTGCGGGCGATCTGCTGGGAGTAAAAGTAGGCGTGGCGGCGACCACGTCCGCGCCCTCCCGGTGCGACAGCAGAAAGGCAACGAGATCGCGAATCTCGTCGCCGGTGAGCACCAGCCGAGGCATCGCCGTGTCGGGGTCGTACGCACGCGGAGACTTGAGCCAGTTGAACAGCCAATCACCGCGCACCTTGATGCCGGTTCCGGCGAGATGAGGAACACGGGGCATCGGCGAGGTCTCCTCGGGCTCGATTGCGTGGCAGCCGCGACAGCCACGGGTAACGAAAAGCCTCTTCCCTCTGCCCGCGTTGCCCCCACGCCAGTGGACCGCACGGTTGCCCGGCGGCGGTGGCCCGGCACCATAGAGATACGCGGCCATCGCCCGCGCCTCCTCAACTCCAACGTTGAAATTGCGCATCAACGAATGCCGGCGCAGGCGCGAGGGCTTCAGTAGCCACGCCACCAGCCAGCGGGGATCCGCGAGCTTCGTGCGCAATGCCGTGAGCGGTGGTCCGACCAGGTGCAGATCTGCTACGACTGTCCGACGGTCACGGTACAGCAGGCCGCCTGCTGCCGCGGCGGAAGCCAGCTCCGCGGTGCAGAGGCTCAGAATCAGCACCATCAGCACCGCACGGCACCGCGGTGGGATCCAACGACACGCCGCAATTCTCGCCACCTGCCACCAGCTCATCCCGACTCTTGCTCACCGATGGAGCGGCCATGCACAATCGAGTAGTAGCGGTAGCGGCCTGGCATGTGCGAGGTGACGCCACCGATCACGATGGCCGCCGTGAGAAACACGACGCCTACGTCCCACCACAGTGCCACTGCCACGACCAGCGCGATCTTCACCATGGTGGCCAGGCCGCGAACCTGGACGAGCCACAGTGGGGTACGATACACCTCGAGGCCCATGAGCGCGGCTCCGGTTGCGATGGTTGCCAGGAGCGCCGGGTGCAGGCGATCTGGCGCGATGCTGTAGATGTGGCCGCCGTACAGCGTGCCGAACGCGATCAAATGTGCGGTTCGCAGCATCGTGCGGATCGCGCGCACCCCGGGAAGCGGGCGAGGTGTGTGCCACCGTGATTGGACCGTGTCGGCGGCACGCGGATCGGCCGTTGTGGTCATGCTCGCCATCTCCCTTGCGGTTGCTCACCAGCGCCAGTACAAATGCGTATCCGTGGGTCGCAGTACAGAGAAAGAGCCGTATGATCAAACACGTCGAGCGAATGCGGGTAAATTGGGTGGATACGGATGCCAGTGGGCTGATCCACTACACGGCGGCGTTGCGCTACTTCGAGACAGCCGAACACGCGCTGATGCGCAAGCTCTTCCCCGGCCCCCTGCCGCCTGCGGACACGTGCCTGTTGCCCCGTGTCCATGTCGAAGCGGATTACAACGCTGGGCTACGCTACCCGGATGAATTCGACTGCACGGCCCGGGTGCTCGCCCTCGGCAACTCATCGGTGACCTACGGCTATGAGATCCACCGTCCCGACGGGCTCCTCTGCATCCGCGGACAGATCGTCGCCGCCGCATGCGACTTCGAGGGGCGCTCCATTCCGCTGCCGTCCCCGCTGCGCGCCGGGCTCGCGCGGGCGTTGTAGTGGGCGCCGAAGCCGGATCCTGATAGCGCTGCGGAAAAACTGCACGCGCGATGTTCCGACCGTAGCCATGCACCTGCGGTTCACCCGCGCCCCTTGAGAATTCGCCGGCGGGAATCCATCCGAACTCCAGGCACACTATCCCGTGGGAGGATGGAATAGTCACAGCCGCTCCACGGTGGCGGCTGACGGCCTCACCCGCCGATTGCTGCCATGGCTCGTCCCACTACCGGCACCCCATCGCCCGCCATGGCGCGGTACGTGCCCTGCGCGGGACGGCCGGCCACGGCGGCGCGCAAGGCCGCGGCGATCGCCTCCGAGGACACCAGGGGGCGCAGTGCGCGGTGGAGGTCGACCTCCCCTTCACTCGTCAGACACGGCCGCAACTTGCCGTCCGCGGTTAGACGCAAGCGGTTACACAGGTCGCAGAAGCGGCAGCTCACCGGGCTAATGACACCGACTTCGCCACCACCACACAGCCGATAGTACGTCGCCGTATCGCCGGGCTGCCGGCGCGGCGGCTCCGGTGCCAGGTACGAGCGGATGCGCGCGAGGATCTCGGCCCGCGGCATGTATGAGGATCCCCAGCGCTCGCCAATGCCGAGCGGCATGTACTCGATGAAACGTACCTGCGCTCCATGGGCGGCGGCGAAGTCGAGCACCGCCAGCAGCTCGCCGTCGTTGACGCCGCGCATGACCACAACATTAAGTTTGACGGGGTGCAACCCAGCGGCCCGCGCCGCCGTAACGCCGGCGATCACCCTCTCGAGATCATGGCGACCACTGATCGCTTGAAACACTGCCGGCTGCAGCGAATCGAGACTGACATTCACACGCATCAGGCCCGCCGCTTTCAACGCCGCCGCGTGCTCGGCCAGCAACGTGCCGTTGGTGGACAGTGCCAGATCGGCGACACCGGGCAGCTCACGCAACGTACGCACCAGCTCGATCACGCCCGGTCGCACGAGCGGCTCGCCACCGGTGATGCGGATCTTGCTGACGCCGAGGCGCGCCGCGACGCGGACGACCGTCGCAATCTCGGCCAGGCTCAACTGTTCCGCGCGCCCTGGTACGGCACAGCCGCGCGGCAAGCAGTAGAAACAGCGGAGATTGCAGCGATCGGTGACGGACACCCGCAGGTACGTCACCACGCGGCCGTACGAGTCGCGCAGAAGTGTCGAGCGCGCGTTCACTGCTCACACGCAGTCGCCGCGTAGGCTCGATCTGCCTCGAAGAAGGCCGTGGCAAAGCGGACCAGGGCGGGAAAGAACGAGGAAGTGGCGTGGCGCGCCAACCGCGCTTGCAAGTGTGGAACCCACTTGCAGAGGTGCCGGGTTAGAAAGTCCCGTTCCGCGCGCAGCAGTGGCATCGGATCGAGACCGTGTTGGCGTGCTTCCGCCTCCCGGAAGGTCAAGTAGTGGAGGAACTCCAGCTCGGTGGTAATGTGGTCGGGCAGCTCGCGCAGCTGCGGTGAGAGCCGGAGCTGGAAGAAGTTGTAGAAGCGGGTTGCCTCTTCCATCACCTTCATGCGGTCACCGCCGTAGACGCCTCCGTACAGGGGACACGGCGGCCCTGCCGCACCGACATCGAAGAGGCGGATGTACTCCGACTCGAAATCCGCATACGCCTCGTCGGCCCGAGCCAAGTCTGGGGTCGCGGCGCCCGAGACGTCATACGGCAGCGTGGCGGACACACGGGCGATGGCGGCGGCGCACGTTCCGTCCCGGACGGCCTGGTAGAACTCCTCGTCCGGAAAACGGAACGCAAGTGCCAGTAACTGGTAGAGCTGCGAGCGGCCGGCGGCGATGCGCTCGGGCTCGCTCTGCAGGTTCGTGAGCTCCATCGTCACACCCGGCGCGGTGCCAGTGCGGCGGGATCCTGGGTCAATGGCCCGAACAGGCTCTTCCATTCGTACACGATCAGGGTGTCCAGGATCTCCGACTTACCGCCAGTCTTCGTCTTGGCCATTTCGGCTCGCAATGTTGCCAGCGCCGCCTCCACCTTGGGGCCGAAGAGGTACTTCAAGTACGCCGTTGGAATGCGCGGCTTCGACTCGTCGATGTTCCCCTCGGCGTCGAAGCGCGGCGGCGAGATCGGTGGCACGTAATAGACATTCGGCTCGGTGCCCCGCTCGGGGTGCAGGGGCAGTGCCACCTGCCACTGCTTGACTAGCTTGTACACCGGTCCCTGCTTATCATCGAGGAAACCAACGAAGCGCAAGCGGCCAGGGCACTGCCGTGCACAGGCCGGCGCCACGCCTTGCTCCACGCGGGGGTAACAGAAGATACACTTCTGCCCGATCTGCTTGATCTGATTGAAGTAGATCTTCTTGTACGGGCAGGCTTCCATGCAGAAGCGGTACCCTTTGCAGCGCTCCTCGCTGATCAGGACGATCCCGTCCTCTTCGCGCTTGTAGATGGCGTTGCGCGGGCACGCTTCGAGGCAGGCCGGGTGCGTGCAGTGGTTGCAAATCCGGGGAAGGTAAAAGTAAAAACTGTTCGGGTACTGGCCACCCCCTTGATCTTCATCCCAGTTCGGGCCCCAGTCCGGGTTACCCGAGGGCTGCAGGTGGACGGTATTGCCTTTGCCCCCGAAGAACACCTCGTCGTAGTTGAAGTCCCACGCTTCGCCGAACTCCCGCCTGGTGGGCAGCTTGCCCGCTTGCGGCTCTTCCTCACGGAAGCCGCCGCCCATGCGTTCCCAGTCACGCGGCGTGCCCTTGCCGGGCTGCGTGTTGACGGTCGCCCACCACATGTACTCCATCCCCTCGTCACGTGTCCACAGCGTCTTGCACGCCACCACGCAGGTCTGGCAGCCCAGGCACTTGTTCAAGTCGAACACCATGGCGACCTGGCGTTTCGAGTATCGCAGCTTCGCCTTCTGACTCTTCT
The DNA here is from genome assembly GCA_046757585.1 of Binatia bacterium. Classification (GTDB taxonomy): domain Bacteria; phylum Desulfobacterota; class Binatia; order HRBIN30; family HRBIN30; genus JBHHYR01. The sequence continues at coordinate 5,705 of JBHHYR010000133.1, forward strand.
GCTCGGCAGCGAGCTGCTTGGCCCGCTGCGCCTTTTGTTGTTCACTCAATGCCGGCATGGTCGTCCTCCCGACGGTTGCACCTGCCACCCGCCATCGCTTACGTTTCCAACTGCAGCTCGCGCCATTCCTTCGAGAACGACTTCAGGCCGGCGCGTTCTCCGTTGCTGCCTTCCCACACCGCGAAGCCGATCTTCACCGCGGTGCCCGGCGTGAGCTGGGTCGCTTCGTTCTTTTGCTCGGGCACAGCCAAGGAGCGCACGAAGACGACCGCCCAGGCCCCGTGCCCCCAGAGTGATTTCGTCTGGATCGGGCACTTCTTCGAAAACTCCGTCGTCCCCAAGCCGTGCGCAATCGTGTTGCGGGGAACATCCTTAAAATCCGCGCGCCAGAACCAGGCATTGACGGGCGCGTCCTTGCTCCCCATCTCATCGATCGGAGGATCGCCGCCGTTCAGAGGCATCAGAATGCCGCAGCCATCGGGGAAGACGTCGTTCTCAGTGATCGCCTCATCCTTGCCGGGGTCTTCCCAGGAGAGGCGAAAGAAAATATCAGTGCCATTGTGCCCCGCCTGCACCATGAGGCGGCGAACCTTCCCGATCTTTCTTTCATCACGGCTCGCCTTGATATACTCGGACGGTTGGTTGGCAAGCGGGGTAGCCGTCATCTTCAGGGACTCGCCGGGGATGCTCGCCCATTCGGCGGCGGCCGGGTCGAGCAACCGGTCGCGCGAGGCGCTCACCTTCTTGCAATGCATGTCCAGCCCTCCTTCACGTCACGTCTCCGATTCCTGCGCCGCCGCGGTAGCCGACTTCAACCGTGCAACCAGTGTCGCCACGCCCACCTCAATCAGGTGGATCGCAACCACCGCCGCCGCGGCGTACGTGAGCCAGTCGTGCGCGAGGAGCGACCCATCCACGACAGGCTCGGAAAGTGCCCGCCTGCCCCACAGCGCGAAGCCGGTCAGGGCAAGCACAACGCTGATCACGATCGTCAAGGCCACATGGCACCCTTGCCACACCGCCCGCGCGGTCCGCTGGCGCGCCGGGGCGAACACCCGCCGCGCACCGCACGGGAAGACGATCAGCATAGGCAGCGTGACGAACGCGACCCCGCCCCACAGGTGGGTTGCGCGGATGATGAGCGAGTAGCCGCCGGTCACGGCAGCACGCAGATCCGGTAGCAGCAATAGGAGACCCGTACCGAGGAGCAATAGAAAGGTGATGAGATGCAGCGTATGGAGCAGTGGCCGGGCCAGCGCAGGGGACATCACAACCGCCTATCGGGCGGCGCGCATGGCGCGCGGGTCTGCCATCCCCACGGGTTTGGCCGCTTGCGTCCCAGCAGCGTGGAACGCGGGCCCGCAGAGGAGGCAGCGCTCGACGATGTCCACCACGTGGCGCCTCACCCGCTCCACGCTCGCCGCACTCCACGGGTCACTCAGCCAGGTGGGCGCCAGAACCGGCGCCGACGTGAAGAAAAAGGCCACCATCCCCACGACCGCCAGCACCAGCGCCAGCGGATCGATGGGTGCGAAGACCTTCGCCTGCTGTCCCTCGGCGACAAAGGCAGCCACGAAGCGCAGCAAGCGTTCCGCGTCGGCCGTCTGGTACCCCGCCGGCGCGTCGCCCAGGGACTGGCGTAGGAGAATCTTCGTGCGCTCGGGATGCGCTGCCACCATCTCGACGTACGCGGACACCAAGGAGCGGACCTTCTCCAGCGGGCTTCCGGCCGCCCCGAGCACCGCCCTGATAGTCTGCTCGGTTTGCCCGAATCCTTCTTCCACGACGCTACGGTATAGCTGTTCCTTACTGGGGAAATAATGGAACAGGGACGCCTTCTGGATGCCCACACGGCGCGCGATGTCATGCAGTCGGGTCCCGTGATAGCCGCAATCGCCTAGGGACGATTCCGCCACATCGAGGATGCGTTCCCGCGTCCCGCGCTCGCCAGGGTTTCGCATGGACGGACTCTACCGAACGGTCGGACGGTAGGTATGACAATGGTCATGCTCTGGGCTGATCAGCGGCGCCCCCTCGGGCAATCAGAGGATCACCCATACGCAGCTGGGGCATTTACCCCGGCCGGGTAAATGTACTATTCCCCTGCTGCTAGAACACGGAGAGTACTTTGGTCATTCGAGATCGCCGTTTCAGCGGAGTGCCGATGTGGCTGTGCGCGGGCTGCCGCGTGTTCACGCCATCGCCCGGCACGGCAGGGGGCAGGGGAGTGCACTGCCAGACGCCAGCGGGTGCCACGTGTTGTGCCCTGAGTACCCGTCGGGTGCCATGACCCCGCGTGCTACCGCGTCTGTCGTCCTCGTAACAATCCTGCTGGCCCCGGGGCTGCTGCAGGCACGTTGGAACGGCGTCGAGGACAGCAAGTCGCCCGCAGAGCTGGAAGCGATGAGCACCGACGAGCTGTTTCACGAAGGGTTCGACGTGTGCGTCAGCCGTGCCCTGCTCCAGGGCCCGCTGGATAAAACCGGGCAGCCCACCAACCCGCCGCCGGCGGCTGCCGGCGCCTACCTCGACAGGATTGGGCACGTGGCCAGCGAGCGGAACGGCGGCACCGTGCCAGCTTGGATGAAGGAGCTGGCAGCCGCCCACACCGCCAAGCGATGCCAGCACGCGTTCCGCCTGTTTCTCGAGGCCAAGGTACCGAAGAAGCGGCCCGCCCCCGAGCCGAAGCACGGGTCCCGGGCGACACAGCTCCCTCCATGGCTAGCGCCGCGTTGAACTGCGGCGATACGTTCGCACCGCTTGCCGTCGCACCAGCTCGGAAGTGCCGGGGACGGGACTCGAACCCGTACGGGGGAAACCCCCACAGGATTTTAAGTCCTGTGTGTCTGCCAGTTCCACCACCCCGGCGTGCACCGCAAGGCGAGGGCCGCGACCCCGAACGCGCTTCGCTCCGCTTGGACGGATTCCGGATGGGCTGTCCGGTTGTGCGTCTTTCCGCCTCTGCTCACTTTCGCTCGATCCCGGTGGCATCGAAGCACGTATCACACAACTTCCTCTCGTTCTAGCGTCGACAGGAGCCAGCCCCTTACTTGGCAACGAAGGAACGGCGTCAACGCCAATGATTTGGGCTGATTGTGGAGGTCTGACCCGATTCTCCGCCAGCGCGCCCACCGTAACGCCAAGAGCGCCTGCTACTTCGCCCTCACCAACAGAGAGAATCCACAGGGGGGCCTCGGACTCTGTGCGGGGAACGGGATAACGGAGCAGGGCGAGCAATGCGATGACGGCAACCGATTCAGCGTCGATGGCTTGCGCACTGGTTTCTTGCGATAACCGCTCATCTTGATTTTGACGGCGCGACGGTAGCCGCGCGAGCGACCTTGGGGCAAGACGAGCAACGCGACGTCTTGGTGCAGTTGCTCGAGGCGTTGTGTCTGATACGCAGGCTACGCATCATTGAGGAATTGATCGGGGGTAACGACGGGAACCGCAGTTCTACCCTCAAAGTCCCTTCGATTCCACGTCACCAACACCTCCGCTGCGTAGCGATCGGCCTCGCGCGCGAGTACGGCGTCGCCGAAGGACATTCGGCGCGCGATGTACCGCGTGAGATCGTCGGACCAGCTCGCGAGCCAATCGGTCGCGTTCCCGTCCCCGGACCCAAACGGGTTGAGGACGCGCAGCGGATACACCGCCGTGAAGTCGTGCAGCCAGCGCTCACTCTCCGCGGGGGAGAGGCGAAACGACGCGGCGCCGCAGATCTCGAGAAGCGTCATCAGCGGCAGCGCTCCCGGCATGTCGGGCAGCTTTTCGAGGAAACGCCGCGTTGCCGGGAAGAGGGCGTCGCGCCGGAAAAAGCGATCAATGATGAACAGGTTGCTATCGAGAAAGACCACACCGGTCGCCCTTCAGCGCACGGTCCATTTCCCGCCAGTCCTTGTATGACAGCGTGCGCACGATTTTCCGTGAAATGCGCGCGAACTCGCGCCGGCGTGCTGCGACCGAGGCGCGGCGCAGAGCCGGTGCACGGGCCTCAATCTGTCGTTGCAATTCTGGTATATGGATTCCCGGGTAGCGGCCCGCACTCGCGACGCGGGTTCGATGGTCGCGATGGCGCGGCCCCGCTTCGTCACCGTAACGCGCTCGCCGGCCTCGACGCGTCGCAAAATCGCGGTCGTCTGGTTCTTCAATTCACGGACACTCACTTCCCCGCTAGACTCCATATGGCCACTAATGTAGCCACATGCCGCGCGGCCGGCAAGCAAGAGCAATAGCCGCAGGGAGCCGTTGCGAATCGGCTTGGCAACGCCGGCACTCAACCCGACGCATGGTGTAGACCAGAACGAGCGGAATTCCCCAGAGCGGGACGTACGGGAAGCGCCGCCCGGCCGTCGAGCCCGCGAAGAACCTCGCGGCGCTCGATCTGCTGGTGGCCTGGCATGGTGTCCCCATCGGCCATCTGGCTCACGACGGCTTTGAATGGCGATGCAAGCCGGTGGCCCACCTCTCATCCGGCAGACAACGCCAGGAAAGCTGCAAAGACAGGCGAATGCTGGCGCTTGAAGATCTCTGCTCCGTGCTCGGCCTGTCCACCGATGCGAAGTACAGCGGGACGATGGAGCGCGTCGCCAGGGCGGTCCGGCCGCTGTCGACGGCGCCGGAAGAAGACCTTGTCATTATCCTCAGGCGCACCCTGTTCGCCTGGCTGATCGCGGATGGCGACATGCACCTGAAGAACATGGCGCTGCTGAAGATTGCCGAGCCTGGGGACGAGAAGTTCCGCAGCGCCCGCATGGCGCCGCTCTATGACGCGGTCACGACCCGCGTGTTTCCGCGCCTTGAGAAGGATCGTTTGGCGCTGACGCTTAACAG
>JBHHYR010000134.1:0-10403 GCA_046757585.1 Binatia bacterium
GCCTGGGCCGGCCAGGTCGAGGATGCAACTGAGAGCGGTGTGGTAGTGCTCGGGGCTGCCGATGAACGCCAGGGTCTCGGCGCTGCCGTGCGGGAGGCGGTCCCGGAGCTACCGCTGTTCTTTGAGCCCACCGTCCTGCGGAACCTTACTGACCGCGCCCCGGTTGCCACGCCCGTGGCGCTGTCCGGGAGTGTCTACGCCCCCCACATCTACACGGGCGTCTTCCAAGGCAACTGGCGCCTAGGGGATCGGGAGCGGATCGCCGCCAGTGTGCGCGCCGCAAGCGATGAGGCTACAGCCAACAGCGCCGCCCTGCTCATCGGCGAATTCGGCAACGACCCAAACACCGAAATCGGGCGCGCGTGGATCGACACCGCCCTGCAGGTGTTCGACGAGCTCCGGGTGGGATGGGTGTTGTGGCTATACGAGGAGTGGTCACAGGGACGGTGGGGCCTGTACGATACCATCGACGCGCCCGGCGGCCTGCGACGTGGCCAGCTGCGGCGCGATCTGGCCAGCATCCTGGCGCGACCTTATCCCGCGGCCATCGCCGGCCGGCTGCGGGCCTTCTCTTACGAGCGGGCCTCCCGGCGGCTGACCGTTCAGCTCGAACCCGCTGGCGACCGGCAGCAGATCAGCGTGCCCGGGCTCGTCTACCCCAACGGCGTTCGGGTGTGGTGCGGTGACCGAAGCGTTCCCGCCGTGACGGCCGGCGGGCGGGTGCAAATCCGCTGTGCCGATCCCGTCATCACGGTCGAGCCCGCCGGGGGAGGCGGGGGAGGGCCGGCGCGTCGCGTAGTAGCACATGGAGGCCGCCAAGCGCCGTGATCGTGCGACACCACGCCGCCGCACGCCCGACGCCAGCCCAGACTGGGGGAGTGGACGATGAGCGCGAAAATCGTAGGGCTGGTCCGACCGGCCGAGCCCAGCCTGGACCGGGCACTCGACGAGTTCCTCGAAGAGCAGCGCGCCAGGCTTACCCCCAAGACGTTCGCGAAGTACGAGGACGTGCTCGATCTTTTGCGCAGTCACCTGAACCGCTACGCCTACGAGGGCCTGTCGAAAGCGGAAGCGGCTCTCTTCGACCGGCACTTCGACGCGGAAGGAAAGGAGCACCGTGAGTTCTGTCAGCTCTTCGGCCCAGAGAAGATCGTCGAGAACCTGGGGAGCTTCCTCGGTTACTTCATGGTCCGCAAGGTCATGGCCGGGCAGGACCTCAAGCGGGCGGCGGGCACCGTGACGAAGAAGCTCTCGAAGTGGCTCGCTCGGAAGGGTTACGTTTCGGGGGAGGCCAGCTGGGAGGCGGCCAACAGGGGCGCTGCAGCGGCCCGGGCCCTGCCCAGGGCCGAGCGGGCCGCGCAGATCCTGCGGGATGCCGCCGATCAGCTCGGGATCGACCCGGCTGACCTGGCCGACGAGGACTACATTGAATTCGACCATTTCACGGTCGCCAGGGTGGAGCCGGGACGGCTCTGGCTCGAGGTCTGGGAGGGCGGAAAGAGACGCCCTTGTGGTCCGATCCCGATCCCGAGGTCTGCGACGGGGCTACTTCGAGAGGGCTGGGACGTGAGCTGCTCCCTGAGCCGCGTCCGCGGCGTCTGGCGCATCGTCGAGGTGGCAAACGTGTATCCGGAGTGACACGGGAGGAGGGCTGAGAGACGGACGCGAAGACCGGGAGGCTGTGGCAGGTCTCGCACGAGACGGCGGGCCAGTGGAGCAGACCGATTGCGGAAGCGACAACGTTGTAGAGAGCAGAGGTGAGCGTCAAGCGTGGTCGCAGGCGGGACGGCATCCAGCGCGCACTCGACGAGATGGCCCGGAAGATCGTCGAGCGCGTCGATCCGGGGCGGATCATCCTCGTCGGCTCGGGTACTTGTCACATGTCAGGCCGCGGGGTCGAGCCAAGCCACGCGGCGATCTGCTGGGCTGGCGGGGGGCTCAGCGGAATCGGCAGCATGCGCTGCGGCGCGGCGGTCACCTCGAGGCCCGGCCGGCCGCTGCGCTGGGCGACGATGAGCAGCAGCACGACTGTGCTGACGTGATGCTGGCGCAGGTAGCGCACCCATCGTCTCACCTCCGCCGCGTAAGCCGCCAGGCCCCGGTCAAGCGCAAACAGTGACTGCGCGGCTGCGAGGTCGATCGCGGTCCCGGTTTCCAGGACCAAGACGAGCGCACGTCCCGGGAAGTGACGGAACCAGCGGCGGGCGGCTACACTTGCATCCTCGCCTGCCCGGAGGGCCAGATGGGAAATTGCGCAGGCCAGCCCGCCGGCGCGCAAATGCCGGGCTAAGCCGGCGAGCACGCGGCGCAAGATACGATCGCCCCGTAGCCCACCGGGGTGATACGAAGGGGCCCTCGTGTACGGCGACGCAACGAACGGAGGGTTGGCAATGACCAGATCGAATTGCTCTCGGCGAAGCGGCGCGTACAGATCCCCAACGCAGGCCTCGAAGTTGCCGGCACGGTTCAGGCGGGCGTTCAGACGGGCCACCGCCACCGCCCGGGGATTGATATCCACCGCTACGACCCGCTCCGCGTCGCCCGCGAGCTGTAGTCCCTGAACGCCAGAACCAGCGCACAGGTCCAGGACGTGTCGGGCAGGGAACGCGGGGATCGCATCCCGGAGGATCAACGAGTCGCTGCTCGGAGGATACACTGGATCGCCAGCCGGCAAGCGCAGAGCCCGACGCTCGGCGCGGTGAAAGCGCCGATCACTAATGAAATACTGGCACCCAACCGGATCGATGCGCACACGGGCTCGGACCGCGTCACCGCGCCGCTGCAGCAAGCCGGTGGCAACGAGGTCGTCGCAACAGCGGCACGACAGCACGGTGACGACGTCGCGATACGTTTCGGTATCCTCCAGGAAGAACAAGCGGATCGCGGTCGCTGTGGCCGAGCGCTCATCGCCGAGGCGCTCGAGCGCCGGGGCCCGATTGAGGAGTCCGACGTCGTCCGGGAACGTGATGTGGAGGAGACGCCGCAGTCCTTCCGGCGTATAGCCCACCTCACGCAAGCGGCCCGCGAGAAAAGACAGGTCACGTGCTCGCGCCGGCTGTGTCCGCCGGCGCGCACCCGAGCGGACCGGCCCGCCTGCCCTTCCCGCCTGCTTTGCCGGCATGTGACCAGCTGCGGCTGACGCGCGTCGTGCCACCACCGCCCCTGTTCACCCCTGCAGGAATCGCCGCGCGCTGGCGAAGACCTGATCGAACATCGCGTGCGTCAGCATGCCCGTTTGCGTGTTTCTCTGACTTGGGTGGTAGGAGCTGATCAACGTCACGTCCGACAGTCGGTAGACCCGCCCATGGCCGAATTGCGGGCGGGGCCGAGGGACGGGTTGTCCGATGCTGCTCCGTACCGCCCAGAACGCGTCGAACGCAACCCGCCCCAACGCGACGACGACCTGCGCGTGCCGTAGGAGCTGCAGTTCGCGTATCAAGAACGGCCGGCAGTTGGTGAGCTCGGTTGTGGTCGGTTTGTTGTCCGGTGGGGCACAGCGTGCAGCCGCCGTCACATATGCATCCGCCAGACGCAGGCCATCGTCCCGCTGCGTTGATGTCGGCTGATTGGCGAAGCCGAACCGATACATCGTCTCGTAGAGCCAGTCGCCACTGCGGTCGCCAGTGAAGACGCGACCCGTTCGGTTACCGCCGTGCGCCGCCGGTGCCAGGCCGATCACCACGAGCCGCGCGGCAGCGTCGCCGAAGCCAGGTAACGGCCGGCCCCAGTACTCCCAGTCACGGAACGCCCGGCGTTTCTCCCGCGCCACGCTCGTCCGATGTTCGACGAGACGAGGGCAGCGCTGACAGGCTACGATCTCGGTGCACAACGCCTGCAAGGCCGGCGAGGATCTCGGTGTTCCCGCGCGCTGCACGGACCGAGCGCCTGGCACAGCCGGTGCGCGCGTAGACACGGGACTGCAAACCGTTAGAGAGTGTAACGACGCACCACCCAGTCTGGATCGGCCTCACGCAACCATTCATCGCGATGGTGCAGCAAGGCAACGATCCGACTCGGCGCCTCAGGCCTCAGTGGGTCGTCACGGCACCGGCCGGCCTCGTTCCCATCACTTGGCTGATCGCCTCGTAGCACGGGGTCAGGGCGTTATCGAGGATCTCCGTCAGCAGATGTTCGACATCGGCCAGGTCATCGACGGATAGCGCGCTCAGGTCCTGATGCATACCATGCAGAGCCCAGATCGCCGTGCGCAGGCGGCTGCGCGCGTCGTCCAGGACGTGAACGGCTTCGACAGCATCCAGAGGGGCGGGCTCGTTGTGTTCGTCGGGCATTGCTCTCTCCTTTTCACGGGGAGACCCGTACTTATGAGTGTGCCCACGGCACCCCCGAAGTGCAAGGGCTGGTGACCGGGGCGCGTCGCATCGCCTTGGGCCTCTGCCCACGCAGGCCGTGCGCGCCGCAGCCGCGCCCCGGCGCTACTTCCCTTCAGCAGACCGGTCGTGTCCCGGCCCAGCAGTCGCCGCTCGCCCGGGGGAAACGACCGAGTGGGCGAAGACGGAGTGTTCTCTGGCGTGATTCAGCAGAGCTTGACGTACCCGGTCGACCAAGCGCGGCTTGCCCTGAATACGCCGCTCGAGGCGGCGGAAGTCCTCGAGCGACATCTGAGACGGTTTGACCGCGTTGTCGATCGTGAGATCGTGGTCCTCCTGCATCGCGGCATAAACCTTGATGTACAGCTGCAGATCGGATTCGCTGACGGGCGGCGGCTCTTCCTGGCTCGCCTCCTTGGTCTGAGAATGGACGACGGCCGCCAGTACACCAAACGTCCCAAGCGCAAGGAGAAGCAGCAGCAGTTGCAATCGTCTTGTCATGGCGTTGCGCGGGCCGTGGGTTCAGCGCTGCCCGCAGGTGCCTCGTGGTCCAGGCGGAAACGTCGCAACGGCAGCGAAGGCAGCACGCATCGAGGCGATCCTGACCGCGCGTCGCGTCCCTGTCAAGCGCCGGGCTCGTTTCCGCCCCCACCCTAACTGCAGGCACGCTGGCGCCAGAAAGACGCCAGGCGGCGGCAGCATTGCCAGCTGCCGGCTACTCTTGTACATGTCAACTCGGGTTTTCACGCGGGCCACGTGCTGCCGGCAGGCGGGCCGGCGCCAGACGACAGCGGAGATCCCGATGAAGCAGGCAAGCGGAGACAGGCGGCGGGTCACTGAGATCATTACCCGTTTGAGGCGCGCACATCCGGACGCGAGACTCGCGCTCAATTTCTCATCACCGTTGGAATTGCTGATCGCGTTGATTCTCGCCGCGCAGTGTACCGACGAAAAAGTGAATCAGGTCACTGGCTCCCTGCTGTTCAAGAAATACCGTACCTTGGCGGATTACGCGCGCGCACCCGGCGCGGAGCTGGAAGCAGACATTCGGCCGACCGGCTTCTATCGTAGCAAGGCCAGATCAATCCAACGTTGCTGCCAGGACCTCATGGAGCGCTTCGACGGGAGGGTACCACGCACCGTCGCGGACCTGACATCGCTGCCGGGAGTTGGTCGCAAGACTGCCAACATTCTGCTCGGCAACGCCTTCGGCCAGCCGGCGCTTGGTGTCGACACACACGTCATGCGGCTGTCCCAGCGCCTCGGGCTCACCACCCAGGCGCATCCCGACAAGATCGAGGCCGACCTCACCGCCGTGGTGCCAAAAAAGGAGTGGACTCGGTTCTGCCATTTGCTTCAGTTTCACGGGCGTCGCGTCTGCGTTGCACGCAAGCCGAAGTGTTCCGACTGCGTCGTGCGCGACCTGTGTCCGTACCCCGACAAAACGAAACCGTCCGCGCCGCGAGCGCCGCGCCCTGCCTTCGGCCGGACACCTCGGCGCGCGTTGAAGTAGGGGAGGCGGACGCGGGGTACTTTCGAGCCGCGGCTGGCTGCCGCTGCCCCGCTTGCTCGCTCAGACCGTATCGGCTATCTGCAAACTGACGACGATGACCCGACCGCTTGGCAGATCAGTTCGATGCTTGCCCGCGCGGCTCTTGCCGCTGGCCCTTAGTGTGCTGGTCGTGGGGTGTGCACAGGAGATGGCGTCACCAACGCCGGTTCCGACCGGCAACCAGGCTCCCATGGCACTGCGCAACTTTCGGGTGGCGACGGCCGACGGACACCGCGCGGTATTGCTCCGGTTGTCGCGGCCTCCGACACAGGTTCGGCACTCGAGCAAGGACCACCCTGCCCGCATCATTGTGCGAGCATCGGGACCAGCAAGCGACGGAGACCTCGCGGAGCGCAACATGCCCCAGCTCGATCCGCAGATCAGCAGCGTGCGGGTCTCACGGAAGAATGGCGCGCTCCAGGTCATCCTCGACCTGATTGGTGACAACCCGCCGCCCTACAGCGTGCACGAAATGGCCGATTGGATCATGATTCGTTTTCCGGGACCTGCATCGTAGGAACGACGGAGGAGTAGCGCTCTCGGAACAGGATAGGACAGGATAGGAGAAGATGGCGACACGAGTCGGGGCCATAGGTCGTGCAGTCTCTCTGTCCCTGGCAGTACTCCTGCCGGCGCTGATGGCCGCGCCGGCGTTGTCTCAGATCTCCAGCCAGCAGATCCGCAAACGTTACCAAAAGGACACGAAAGGCACGAGTATCGAGGACTTCGTCAAGAGGCTGGAGAGTGACGATCCGGAAAAGCGACTGGAAGCAGTCAAGTCGCTTGGCAACTCGAAGGACAAGAAGGCGGTGGAGTACATCATCCAGGCGTTGGGTGATTCGGACATGCGGGTGCAAGCGAAGGCAATCGACATGCTGGCGGAAATGCGTGCCGCTAACGCAGCACCGGTGCTGATTCAGTATCTCTTTCTCCGAACCACCGAGACGCAGATGAAGCAGCGGATTCTCGCCGCCCTCGGCAAGATCGGGGACGCGCGGGCTGCCCGCCCGATCATCGAATTCTTGCGACGCGATCTCGATCGCGCGACGCGGGGCACGGCGATCTTTGCCCTCGGGGACATCGGCGCCCCCGAGTCTGTTGATACGTTGTCACAGATTGCCAAGGCTGACCACGACGAGATCGTCCGTCGACTGGCACGGGAGGCGCTGTACAAAGTGCGGCTGCACCAGGAAGTGCAGGAAAAAGAGGTCAAGGAACCGTCCGAAACGTTCCTTCAACCGAACGCCCCGCCGCCGCGGCGATAGCCGCTGGCGGCACACGGCAGCCCGTCTCATAATCGGCGACCCGAGTGGCAGTGATCCGGCCCTGTGGTGGAATTGGCAGACACGGCAGACTCAAAATCTGCTCCGCCTCGCGCGGGTGGGGGTTCAAGTCCCTCCAGGGCCACTCGATGGTATCGATAACCGCAGCCCCATGTTCAGGGGCTGCCTAGCGCTCGCGGCGGAGACTGCGACCAGGCCGGGGCTCCGCAGCCGGTGTCAAGGCTGCTCTGGGGCTTTCGCGTCCCCCGTCTCGTCGGGTTGTTTAATCACCCGCACCTGCGTGACACGGTTCCCCGAAACATCGGCGACGACAATCCGATAGCCGGGCACTTCCACCACTTCGCCCCGCCGCGGCGCGTGTCCGAGCGCGTTGAAGACCAGCCCTGCCAGGGTGTCGCCCCGTTCCGCCGTGATTTTCCAGCTCGTCTCCCGATTGAAGTCCAGCACCTTCACCCGGCCAAGCGCCTGGTAGCTCTGCTCGTCGAACTTGCGAATGGTGAGCAGCTCTTCGCGGTCGAATTCGTCGCGAATTTCCCCCACCAGCTCCTCGAGGATGTCCTCCTGCGTCACCATCCCGAGCGTCACGCCAAACTCGTCCTTGACGATCGCGAGATGGACGAAGGCACGCTGCATATCGGCCATACACCGCAGGATCGGCTTGCGTTCGGGCACTTGGAGGACCGGCTTCAGAATGCCGCGCAGATCGCGGTGTGACGCCCGCACGATTTCGACCAGATCCTTCAGGTGTGCCATGCCCAGGATCTTATCGATCGTCCCCTCGTAGATGGGCACCCGGGTGTAACGCTCCTCGAGTACGGCATCGAGCAGATCTGACGGCTTCGTTTCGACGGGAAAGGCGACGATCTCCGCGCGCGGAACCATGATGTCGGAGACGGTCATCTCGGCTGCACCGGCGGCGGCGCCGATGATAGCCAGGGGCGATCCGCTCGGTTGCCCTGCCAGTTGCTCGCGCGCTAACCGCATGATCTCCTCCGACGAACTCATCGGGGGGCGCTCAGTGCCACCGGCTATCGAACGCACGAACGGCTCGACCAGGCGGTCGTAAACGAGGTGCAGGGGACGCAGGAGGTAGTGGATCAGATACAGCGGTAACGCAACAGCGTAGGCGATGCGGCGCGGGTGCTGGGCAGCAACGGCTTTCGGCAGCACCTCGCAGAAGACGAACACCATGACCGTCATGACGCCGGTAGCCACAAAAATGCCCACCTTGTCCCCCCAGTACCGGATCGCCAGCGCCGACGCCAAGGCGGCACCCATGATGTTGACCACGTTGTTGCCCAGCAGGATGGTTACCAGCAGCCGCGAGGTCGACCCGAGCAGTTCCCGCACGACGAGCGCCGCGGGTCCGTGCGCGGCTTTGATGTCCTGCTCGAGCTCGCGCTGGCCGACGCGCAAGAGCGCTGTCTCGCTAGCGGAAAAGAAGCCCGAGAGCGCCATACATGCGACGATGACTATCAAGTACCAGAACGTTTCCATGCGCACTCCTTACGGACTCTGCCTCTGACGGTGCCGCGGCATCCCTACTCACCGTAATGGACCTTCGCAGTGCGCCCGACAAGCAGGTGCTGCCCGCAGGCTTGCAGGGTTCGTGCAAGTGGTGAATCGGGTCTGGCACATCGGGGCAGTGCGGCTCCGACGTCAGGGGGTCACGTTGCGGGCACCACTATTCTCGACGCAAGAGTTTCGCGGGTTCGAAAGTGTACACGAAGCCGGTGCTGACACCGAGGTTCTCACTCGCCGTCACCAGCCCGGTGTTGACCCCGATATACAGCGTGGCCGGTCCGCGCTGCATCTGCAAGCCGACACGAACAGCCGTGCGGTCGTTGTCGAACCGGGAACCAGCTAGGCCGGCCAACTCGCCCAGCAGCTTGATGTTGATGCCGCCCACCTGGGTGGTGCCAAGCGGCAGCGAGCTCAACCCCAGCGCGTAGTTGAACAGATCATCTTGCCCACCGCTCGAACCGGGGTTGCCGAGCAGCAGCAGGCCAAGGTTGACGTGGGCGGTCAGTAATCCGACGCTCTTCGAGGCCAGGACATCAGCGCCAAAGTCGGTTTCGTCCGTGCCGAGGCGATCGCTCTGGCTTGCATTGGGCAGCTTCGTGCCAAAGCGTAACCCCAACGCCGGCAGCAAGTCAGCTTCACGCATCAAGCGCACCTTGGTGAACAGACGCAAGTCACCGGAACCAAACTTCGAATTCTTCTTTCCGTCCGCCGCCCGCTCGTCGAGATACAGCGCCTCGTAAGTCGCCTGAATCTCCACCCAATCCCCCGCACCGATGCGCACACCCGACTGCGGCAACCCGAGCAGATCCTGTGAACGCAACGACCGCGGGGGCGTAAACGCGGGAAAACGCAGGTCCTTGAAGTATGCAATCCCGAGCGAGACCTCCGCGACACCGTTCGGTAGCGGTCGAGCGTCCTCGGTCACGAGCGGCAACAGCGAATACGCGTGGCCCCTGGCAGGGAGCGTCATGCACAGGAACGCGCCCAGCGCGATGATGCCCTGCCAGCGTTGAACGCCCCATTGTGTCACTAGAGGATTCTCGAAACTTTCCCGACTGCCGTTCGGTTATACGGCATAAGGGAGATTTGCAAGAGCTATGGTCGTATGCTTGCATCTCGCACCGAAGACGGGGACCGGCCAAGACGCTCCAGTGCGGCCGAATACCCCTTTGAGCCGGCATCGCGAGAGGAACTCTGACCTACAGGACACGATGTCACCACGTTCGATGCGAATACGCAGCATGCTGCTGGCGCTGACCCTGCTCATCACGGGGGCCGCGGCTTTGGCGGACAGCCCCAAGGTCACCGTTCATTTGCAGTTGGATAAGCCGGAGGCCGTTCGGGGTGGGCAGACCGGCCTCGAGATCATCGCCCAGATTCAGCGGGGCTGGCACATCAACGGACACGAGCCGAACGAGCCGTTCTTGATTCCAACCGAGGTGAAGTTCACGCTACCGCCCGGCGTATCGACCGACACCCTGAACTACCCTCGGCCGGACCAGCACGAATTCGCCTTCGCACCGGGCAAGAATTTGTTGGTGTATGAAGGCAAGGTCGGCATCACGAGCGCGCTAAACGTGCCGGCCGATTTTCTCGGCTCGCGCGTGCGCATCGAAGCGGCCCTGCGCTACCAGGCCTGTAACGATTCCACCTGCGCGCCGCCGGCGAGCGCGGTGGCCGAGCTCGTCGTGCCGGTGAGCGCGGCGGTGGTGGGAC
>JBHHYR010000135.1:0-10390 GCA_046757585.1 Binatia bacterium
GAGCCGGATTCATGCGGTTGCGGCGGAGGCGGGGCGGTCTTTGACGCACTTCGAGTCAGGCTTGCAGCTGCAGGTAGCGCTGGGCACGGACCGCCGCGCCGTGACACGACAGCTGCTCAAGGTACCCGCGCTGGGCGCGATGGCGATGCTGCTCCCCGGATCGTTGTGGGTCCGCCACGGCCTCACGCATCCTCTGGGCGATAGGTTCGAGGGTTTTCCCGAGTTCGTCCCGGAGACGATCTCTCGCGACCAGATCGAAACCGCGCGGCGCCAGGCGACCCCAGAACTGATTGCGGATGGCATTAGCGCCGGTAGCGTGGATGAGGTGGTGGATGAAGTGCGGCCGTTGGTTGCAGCGGGCCTGCGCCATGTCGTCATTTGGAACATCGGCCCCCTGGCGACGGGCGCGGGGGCTGGAGACCTTCTGCGGCTCTGGACCTTGATCCGGCGTCTCAAGAAGTTGCGTACGCACGCTCGGGCCGAGCGTTTTCCCGTCGGCGCACCCTGACACTGCCGCTGCTGCGTGGCGCGTATTCTGAAGGCGTACGTGCGCGGCGTGACGCTTGTCGCGGCGCAGTCTTGCCGGCTCGCTTGAGTGTGGCTTGGGACTCCTTCCGTGGCGGCGGCCGGGGCAAGTTGCGAAAGCCGCCACACCCCTCCTCTCAGCCGTGCCCAGCCTGGGGGGTGACCCGTGAGTGCCCAACTCAGTACGGCGGGACACCGCACGATGCGAGCACTGGGTTTGCCATGCGAAGTATGGTTAGCTGGCGCGACCGGTGCCGATGAAGCGGCTCGCTTTTGGTTCTGTAATCCTGGCGCTCTGCGCCGTTGTGGGGTTGTTCTGGTTCGGCTGGCACCACCTCACTGAGCTGGCGAGAGGTCGTCTCGAGCGCGAGATCGCTCGGGCGATCGGCCTTCCATGCCGGATTAGGGACCTGAACGCGTCAGTGATGCCTCTCGCGCTTCGCGCTGGGGGGATCGTAGTGGGGAGCAGACCGCCCGTCGCAAAGATCGCGGAGCTGGCTGTGCAGGTGGCAGTGCGCGCCAGCATTTCGGAGTGGCGACCGGTGCTGGTGGTGGAGGTGCTCTCTCCCATGTTGGACCTGACCCGCCTGCCGAAGCTGGAGTCGGCGTCCAGACAAGCGGTGAAGCCACAAGGAGGAGCCCGTCTGCCTATCCGCGTGAAGACGCTAGAAATTACGCGGGCGCGGCTTCGTTTCCGGATGGGGAACGACCCGGCCCGTCTAACGATTGCCAGCGTCCAAGGGCACGGGGAAACGGAACTGTCACGCCGGCAGGTGACAGCAGGTATGAAGCTGCACGGGGTGCACCTTCGGCGCAAGGCGCATCGTCTGGCGCTACACGACATCCGGATGGAGGGTGGGTTCGGCGCGCGTGGGCTGTTTGTCGACACCGCCAGCATCGTGGGAGAACGTATCAAGGTTTCGGTCCATGCGACGCCGGTGGCGCACCGATATGCAGCCACGGCGACGTTTGATCCGCAGATTCTGGGCATCGTCGTGGACGACCTCGCCTTCGTTGCAGGCCAAGCACGTCTGGAGGGGACGTTGACTGGCGATGCTGCCAATCCGGACCTCGACGGGCACCTGGTGGTCCGCCACGGAACTCTTGCGGGCCACCCCCTCGGAGATCTCCAGGCACATGTCAGTCGTCAGGGTAGCAGGCTGCGCTTCGATGATGTCCATTTGGTGCACGCGTTGGGTCAAGTTCGCGGAGCCGTTGCGCTCACGCTGGACAACGACGTCGCTATCTACGGGAAACTGCACTGGCAGGCTGTGGACCTTGCGCGACTGCTTGCGGTCATCGGACCCCGGGTTCCCTTCACGGACCGCCTCGATGGAACGACGTCGCTGCACGGGTCGCTTGACCCGACAGATTTGACCATTAGCGGCACCGGAGCCGTGGAAGCAGGTGCTGGCCCGCGCGGGACAGACATTGCGAGCTGGGAGGTCAGGAGCCGCGTGCGGCAGAATTCGTTGTCGGCGGAGCTGGAACTGACTCAGGCAGCGGGCAACCGAGCGTCCAGCCGGCTCCTCATCGATGGATCGAAGCTTCGAGGGAGCATTAAGGTGAAAGCCAGCGATCTCACGGCACTGGCCCCGCTGCTGCCGCAGCCGCTTAGTTCCTTGTCCGTGACGGGGCGGGGTGAAGGTGCAGCGCAGTTCTCCGGCACAGTCGCACATCCCGTCCTTGCCGGAACGATAGCACTGCACGCCCTGACCGTTGGGGGAGCCACCGTACCGCGGCTCGACGGCGACTTCTCCATAGCGGGTGCAAGACTCACCAGCCGGGGCGTGCGGATCGATACGAGGGCCGGAAGCGCCTCCTTGAGCGGTGCTGTCGCACTCAGCCCACAGGTTGAAAACGACTGGCGGTTGAGCCTTCACGACCTGGACACGGATCTGGTGGCTTTCCTCGTCCGAACTTTCGGTGGCTCAGCCGTACCGCTTGGTGGTGGCGTGCTGAGTGGAACCGTCGTTTGCCACGGCCCATGGCTGCGAGCCGAGACGGAGACGACTTTGAGCTTGAAGGCGGCTCGCATCGCTGGGGAACTGTTCAGGCGCGTCGACGTTAGGGGCCATACGCGCCTCCCAGAATGGACGCTGCGCCTGCGCGCAGTCCATGTGCCGCAGGAGACCGTGGTGATCGATGGAATGGGACGGGGGAGAACCCACATCCACTTGACGATCGATTCCACCAAACTGAACATCGCTAGGTTTCTCGGCGCAGGCCGCAGTGGCGCCAGCGGACAGGTGGTAATACACGGACGAGTGTCGGGCACGCCGCTGCAGCCCGATGGGTGGCTGGAAGTGAACGGGTCGGATATCAGCCTGCGCGGTCATCTGCTGGGCGATGTTCAGCTGCGCGCAAGAGGCGAAGCTGGAAAGTGGAACATCAGGGGAACAGCGCTTGCGCGGACGTTGACCGCTGTTGCGACCCTCGACACCGGGAAACCTTGGCCGTACACGCTGGCTGCTCGTTGGCAGAACACCAGCTTCAGGGGGGGTATTTCGCGAAACGAGCCAGTGCGGGTGACCACGAGCGGCACAGTCGATCTCTCGGGCTCGTTGCAGCACCTGACCGGCGGGAGCGGAAGGATTCTGCTGACGGCGCTTGATCTCAAGCGCGACGACTATCACGTTACCGCCGCGGAACCCGTTCGGGTGGAGATCGACCAGGGGCACGTCAGAATCCGATCGCTGGTCCTGGTCTCACAGCAGAGTCAGCTGACTGTCACGGGGGACGTGACACCGTCCGGCCAGGTGCACCTTGACGCCCGGGGACAGGGGGACCTGGCGCTACTCGAGGTAATCGGCCGGCCGTTTGCGGCAGCCCGCGGCCAGTTTTCGCTCGCTGCTCAGGTGCGACGTACGCCGGAGGCGGGGTGGTACCTTACGGGAAAGGCAACGGCCCGGGATGCCGTGCTGGACGTGGGGTTGCCAGTCGTGTTCACCAAGACCAATGCGGCCGTTCAACTGACCGGCAGCGCCATCCGCATCGACACTCTGGCTGGCAAGGTTGGGGGGGGCGACTTCCGGATTGGTGGGACAATCGATCTCGCCCGTGGCCCGCAGCTCTCCTGGACCCTGCATGATGTTGCAGTCAGCCCGATGGAGAACCTGGAGGCCCGCCTGACAGGTGAGGGTACGGTGGATGGCAGCTGGCAACAGATCAAGGTGGGCGGCACAATCGAGGTGCTGAACGCGCTGTACGACAGGGACATCGAGCTGCCAGATCTATTACCGTGGTTCACAGCGCAGATCGCGCCGGCGGGAGGCGCGCGAGCTCTGGGTGTCGAGGTGGATCTCGACTTGATCATCTATTCTCCGGGCGAGGTGTATGTCGACAACAACGTTGCCAAGGTCGAGCTCTGGCTCGATCTGCAGGTTGCGGGAACCACTGACAAGCCTGTTTTCACCGGGACGATCGGATTTCTCAATGGTGAGGTCGGCTTCCACGGACGGACGTTTACGATCACTGGGGGGACGATCGACTTTCGCGATCGTTTCCGCATCAACCCGGTGCTCAACATCACGGCGGAAAGTCGCATTGCGACTGCGGACACCGACTACACGGTCACCGCGACGGTGACGGGCACCGCCAGCGACCCGCGGGTTCAGTTCAGTGCGGATGACCCGAATCTCTCCCAGACTGATGTCGTCAGCCTCGTTGCGGTTGGGAAGACTTCCGTACAGTTACAACGTGAAGGTGGTGGGGTGAGCGCTGCAGACGCCCTAGCACTGTTGCCGACGGGCAGGCTTGAGAAGCAGCTCGGCCAGTTGGTGGGGGTTGAGCGTTTCGAAATCGAAGCAACGCAGTCCCGGGACACGGGCGCCATCGAGCCACGGGTGACCATCGGGAAGGATCTTACCGACCGCTTTCGGGCTTCACTGTCGACGAGCTTCGGTGTGGATGCCCGGCGCTCCGTGCAGCTCGAGTATCGCATCGCGCCCCGTATCTCGCTTCTAGGCTCATGGGAAGGACGCACCCGCTCGCAAGCCGGCGCCTTTGGGGGCGACGTTAAATTTCGCTACGACTTCCGGCGGCTGCCCTTCTCGTTACTGAGTGGTGACCCGCGTTCCGGCGCACAAGTCGATGCTCGGTAGGCGACCCTGGTACCTATTTGGTGTCTTCGTCGCCGGGCTGCTCCTCCCTGGGTACAGCTGGGGAAAGGCATTACCCGGCATCGGCCGGCCCATCGTGGTAATTGAATTCCAGTGTGCTGCCCCCATTGACGAAAAGGACCTGCGGCGGCTCATACCGCTGCACGTCGGCGACAGCCTGCGGTTGCAAGACCTAGAGGAAGCCACCCACCTTCTCAAAGAGACCGATCTGTTTGCAAGCATCTCGATCGAGCCCCAACCCCGCCCCACCGGAGTCGGAGTGGTCATTCATCTGGTAAGGCAACCCATCGTCACGGCGATCCGATTCTGGGGCAACGAGGCGCTTGGCAACGCCAGGCTGGAGCGCATCGTGCGGCTGCGTGAAGGGGCTCCTCTTACGGACGAGCTACGCGATTACGCCGTCACGCGCATCCGCGAAGCGTACCGGGCGCAAGGATTCGACGCGGTACAAGTCGCCGCCAGCACCCGCGGCCAAGGACCCGGCGAGGTCGAGGTGAACTTTCGGATCAAGGAGGGAAAACCCCTGCGCGTGCGAACTGTCACGATCGACGGGCCGGCCCCGGTTGCGGTCGATGTCATTCGTGCTGCGATTGGTATCCAGTCAGGTGACCGCTACGTTCCAAGCACGGTGCGAGCTGCGAGGCACGCGGTCGTGCGTCTGTTGCGCGGTCAGCATTACTTCGAGGCTGCGGTCGAGACCCGCTGGCAACGCCGCTCCGGCAAGTTGGGCGACCTGCGGTTCAGCATTGCGCCCGGCCCCCGGTTTGTGGTCAGCTTCTCCGGTAACCACCATTTCCGCCAGCGGCACCTCGTCCATCTGATGGACCTACGCAAGCGACCGATCATCACCGACGGCACCTGGCGTGAACTGGCGCGCCGGGTGCACCGTGCCTATCAAGAGGATGGATACTACTTTGCTAAGGTGGACGTGCGCATCATAGCAGGAGCGACCAAGACCGTGCGGTTCCATGTCAGCGAGGGCAGAGTCTTTCGCGTTGCCAAAATCACCTTCCAGGGCAATCGGGGGCTGTCCACGCGACGCTTGCTCGATGCGATGGCGACCCGGCCGCCAAGCTGGCTGCCGCCGCGTAGCGGCGTGCTGCTGGACGAGGTCCTGCAGGGTGACTTGAAGCGCCTATGGTTCCTGTACCGGCGGCGTGGGTTTCAATCGGCGGAAATCCGCGAAGTGCGCACCCGATTCGACCGTGAGGACGGCCAAATCTTCCTCACTGTCGTGATTGACGAGGGCCCGCAAACCATCGTGCGCAGGATCGAGCGCGAGGGCATGACTCCGATCCTGCGCCGGATGCCCAAGTTGACGGTGAAGGTGGGGGAGCCTCTGAACCCGGAGGCGGTCGAGGCTGATCGACAAGCCTTCGTCACGGCTTTCGCGAGCGCCGGGTACGTCGAAGCCACCGTGGCAGCGGATGTTCATGTGAAACCAGACGGAGCAGGCAAAGCGGCGATTGTGTCCTTTGACGCCATTCCTGGTGAGCAGCAGCGGGTAGGAAAGATCGTGGTGCGTGACAACTTCGATACACGCTCGCGAGTGATCCTGCGTGAACTTCCTTTCCGACAAGGTGACGTTTTCGACCCGGACGCGCTGTTGCGCGGGCAGAGCAACATTTACAGCTTGGGCCTGTTCCGTCGGGTGACGGTGCGTCCACTGCACGATGGCGCGAAGCCGAAAAGCCGCGATATCGGCGTGACTATCTCTGAACGGGTGCCAGGGAGCCTGCAGTGGGGCGGTGGCTACAACACCCGCGACGGCTTTCGTGGGTTTCTGGAGGTTGGCTACAAGAACTTGCAAGGTCTGGGGCGTAGCGTGAACTTGCGCGGCGAGTTTAACTTCGACCCCAGCAATGTGGCGCCTAATGAGTACATCGGCAACGTGGGTTTTCGCGAGCCCCGGCTTTTTGACACGAAGTGGAGCCTTCGCTCCAATATCATCGGACAGCGTTCGACGCGCACAGTCGATCAATTCAGCCTCGAGCGCTTTGCCTTCGTTCCCGCCATAGAGCGGTCGCTGTTCCCCGGCTTGAAGGTGGGGGCGGAGCTACAGGTGGAGCAGGCACAGATATTTGATGTTGCGCGTGACGTCTTGTTGTTCAATCCGCGGGACGAAGGGCGGCTGCGGACGATCAGCGTGGGCCCCTTCCTCGTCTACGACGGTCGCGACGACGCCTTTGTCCCCCACCGGGGGGTGTTCGACTCTTTGCGGTTGCGCTACGCGCCGGCGGCATTCGGCTCGGATATTCCATTCATCAAGCTCCTCGGCCAACACAGCCAGTATGTTCCCCTGTCGCACGACTTGACTTTCGTCTACGTGTTGCGCGGCGGTTGGGCGCATAATTTCCAGGGGGGGCAGCAAGTCCCGATTCGGGAGCGGTTCTTCCTGGGGGGCCGAAGCACAGTGCGCGGTTTTGGAGAGAACGCCATTGGGCCGGAAGGCAGCCAGATCGTCGACGCGCTCGGGCGTGTCGTGGATCGCGGTGGGGATCCGCTCGGTGGAGATTTGGTTTTGAACGCCAACGCCGAGCTGCGGTTCCCGTTGCTGTACGGCTTCGGCGGCGCGGTCTTCGCTGACGGAGGGGGGGTGTATCTGCAGGACCGCTCGCTGCGGGCAGACGATTTCCGGCGCTCCACAGGCCTCGGCTTACGGTACGTAACACCGGTGGGACCGGTCAGACTTGACTACGGCTTCAAACTCGATCGGCGTTCCGGGGAGTCAGTCGGTGAGGTACATTTTAGCATTGGTACGATCTTCTGATGCTGCGATTGCTCGTTGCATGCTGAAGTGCTCGCTCCAGGCTAGCTGCCGGCTCGTGACTGGCCATCGGACGCCCGTGCCGCGGCCGCAGGCTGGGCCAACAGATGCAGGAAATAATCGTAGATCTGATCGTGCTCCCAGTCCGCAGGGCCGATGGTATGCTGAACCACCTGCCCGCCCCGGTCAATGATGAAGGTCTCCGGATAACCGGTCACGCCGTAGCGCTGCGGTACGATCCCGTCGGGATCCATTAACACTGGGAAGGTCAGACCCAACTGCTCGACAAAAGGCCGCACGACGCCGTACCCGCCTTCATCTTCACTCACCGCGAGCATGACGAAATCCTCCCGCTGCAACCGTTGGTAGAGGCGTTCCATGGACGGCATCTCCATCCGACACGGTGGGCACCAAGTGGCCCACACGTTCAGAAACACCACCTTGCCCCGGAAATCGGCGAGACGATGAGGTCGGCCATCGAGGTCGGTGAGCGTGAAATCGGGCGCAGGAAAGCCAGCCCGCGCTCCGGCTTGCAACTGTTGATAATAGAACGCCCCCCCAAGCGCGATGAGCAAGAACCCGAGGGGCAAGGCCCAACGCTTCATCGCTTCGATGGAGTCAGAGACGTGCCCGGATGCACCCGCGCTGAAAGCAGTTTCCACGCGCCGATGGCCATCAGTGCCAGGCTCATAAGTTGAGCTTCCGTCAACCCCGTAAGAATCCGTGGATTGATGCGCACGAATTCGATGAGGAACCGGGCACCCGGGGCGAGGAGAAGGTATAACCAGAAGAGAGTTCCGGCTGGGTGGCGGCGCTTTCGGATGGACCACAAGAAGGCAAAGATCATCGCGTACGCGAAAAGCTCGTAGAGAGGCGCCGGGTGAACACGTACACCCGGGGGGTAGTGCCAGCCAATGATGGCGTTCGGATACGCCATGCCCCAGGGCAACGTCGTCGGCCGGCCCCAATCGCCGTCGCCCGCTAGCTGACAGCCGATCCGCCCGATACCGTGTCCTAAGGCCAAACCCGGCGCCATGCAATCCACGGCCACAAGCCAGGGCAGCGCGTACCTGTGGATCGCCCAGGTCACTGCGATCACCCCGCCGATGAAGCCGCCGTACCATACGAAGCCCGCTCCGCCGAAAAGGGTGTGGATTGGGTCGGCCACAAAGCCATGCCAATCGCCGAAGATGGCGAAGATCCGCGCTCCGACCAAGCCACCGACCGCAGCCCACAGAACCATCGTCGAGGCCAACTCGCCGTTCAGACCTTTGCGGGAAAATTCGCGTCCGGCGAGATATCCCGCCGTGAGAAACGCAATCGCCATCATCAGGCCGTAGCTATAGATGGTCAGGGGCCCGATCCGCAGCACCACGGGGTACATCGTCGCGGGATCATAGCGGAGGTGGGGAGCACAATCTAGCTTGCTGCCAGTCGGGATGCCTGTGCTCACGATCGCGTAGGCCTGCAAGTCTTAGCTCGAACAATCCGCCGCTAAGGCACGGAAATCATGAATAAATTACGCCCAGGAGCGATTCGGCACACCACGCTGCGGCCTTACGTTGACTCGGCGGTATGGCCTCAGTATACGTTCGCGTGTATGGTTCTGCTGGAGGTTGTCGGATGCGCATGATGTTGCCGCCATTGCGGGAGCGGCGGGTGATTCACCGACATCTGGAGACGTTCTTCCGCGAGCACAAGGCGGTGGATTTCAGCCGTGCGATTAGTGCGGTCTGCCGGTTCTTCCACCTGAACCGGCCGCGCGTGGAGTGGTTCGAGTATATCGACTGGGGCCGGACGGCCGGCAGAACGTATGAAGATGGCAAAATCCACCTTGTCCACCCGGAGAACTGGAAGAACGGACGCAAATACAACTCCGAGCGCCAATGGATCAACACCGTCTACCACGAAATGGGACACTACATTTTCTGGGCTGATGCTGAACGCAAGGCGGACACCTTTGCCTTTCGGATGGCCAAGGGGCTCAGCAACGGGAATCATCGGCGGCATAACGGGTGCCATAGCCAACCGGCGTAGAGATGGCGAGAAAGGTCACTGCGCCCGTCGCCGGAGACGGACCCACCGTGACCCATCGCTGGTGGGTGGATCTCGGTGGCACGGAGAAGGTGAAGGTGAAGCGCCCACCGGGGCCGGCGGGCAGTCGGTTCTTTCAAGTCGCCCATGATTTCGAGCAAGAGCGTGCGCGCGAGCACCTGACTGACAACAACCTCAAGCTGGTGAGTGCCGCCAACCCGCCGGCAGGAGGCTGGGGCTACGTGCGGCTTGGCGAGAGCACTTACCCGCGGCGCGAGTTGGACCGCATCAAGAGGTTGGTCGCATTGCCGCCGTACGCTCGCGGCGTCATCGTCGATTGCGGACGTTCGGTGCGCCTGCTCGTGACGGGAAGCCCCGCAGGCGAACGGCTCCTGGAGTTGGCGCTCGGTGACGCCCCATCGTTCGACTGCTGGGTGCACCACGAATGGGTGCGCGAGGAAGTGTTCACCGATGCCGACAAGGCGCTTCGATCGTTCCGGCGGTACGTGGCGGAATATTTGTCACCGGAAGGGGTCGCACAAGCCGAAGCTATCGCTGCCCGTGCCTGACCCCGCGCGTGCTGCGGCTGCTGACTCGTCGAGGAGTCAGCCGGTGGCGGGCGCGCCCGGCAGTCGAGCTACTCGAAATCTTCCGTGAACAGCACCTGCTCGACGTACACGAAGCGGGGGGTCAGCGGGGGCAGGTTTCGGACGAGATTGAAGTCGGCGTCGTAGTCGTAGTTGCGGGTGGGGGCCGTATAAATCGGACTGCCGTACTTCCAGCTGCCGGTTGCATGTCGCGGCGTTCAGAGGCTCACGAACGAGCCACGATAGTTCAGCGTCTGATGGGCACGCGACCAGTCCTCGTGAAACCGCGGGTAGTTTTCCAGGCCACCATTGTACTTGCCCGGCGTCGTCTCGTCGACGCCGCCGAGGAACGCAGC
>JBHHYR010000136.1:0-10375 GCA_046757585.1 Binatia bacterium
ACGCGACCATCGTCGAGCGCACCAAGGTCGGGATGGAGAAGAAGGCGAAGGGCGGAAACTTCGTGGCGCAGGCCGCCAAGGCCCAGGCGGCCGTGGACCGCTACTTCCAGGCCTTCGAGGAAGGGACGCTGCAGGCCGAACTCTGCAATGAGAAGGTCCGCGACTTGCGCGCTCGGCTGGAGGAGTTGGAGGCCGAGAAGCGGGACCTCGAGGCCCGCCGCGAGAGGCTGGAACTCCCGGCCATCGATCGCGACATGCTCGCGTCGCTCGTGGAGAACTTCGAACGGGTCATGGTCGAGGGCCCGAACTCACAGAAGAAGCACCTTCTCCGCCGGCTGGTGAAGAAGGTGCTGGTCACCGATCGACGAACCGTGGAGGTCTGGTATGGGCTACCAAACCCCCAGCGGTTCGAAGACTGGAACAAATGGCTCCCCGGGCCGGACTCGAACCAGCGACCAATCGGTTAACAGCCGACCGCTCTACCGACTGAGCTACCGGGGACCACGTAGCGCGCACCCGCAGGAGTGTGTGGTGAAATCGCGCGACCAGAAGGCTTGGCTACCATACCCCCCGAAGCCCTTCAAGGTCGGGTCGTGCCGGCCGCGTGGGGTTGACAGTTCACGGGTGCGTGAACACTATCTCGGACGATGGCGGTTGTATGGGAAAGGTAACCATTGCGCTACTCCTGACCTCGACGGCCCTGCTGTTGGTGGCGTTTACAAAGGGGATCAACCTTCTGCACGGTAGCCACGACGTCCTGTCGCACCTCTATTGGGCGATGGCGGCGCTGATCGGGATTCTGGCCGCGAACTTCTTTGCCATGTTCCACGCCGCGCAAAGCGACCGGATCATCCGCGAGCTCCGTGCCGCTCTGGAGGCGCGCGATGCTCAGGGAACCGGTACGCCGGGGCCCTGAAACATCTCCGTCGACCACACAGCGGCTCGGGATGGCCAAGACCAGGGCAGTGGTTTCCTGGAGTAGTGGCAAGGATAGCGCGTGGGCGCTGCACATGCTGCGCGAGGAAAACGAGTACGAGGTGGTGGGGCTGGTGACCACGATCAACGAGACTGCCGCGCGGGTCGCGATGCACGCGGTGCGCGAAAGCCTCCTGGAGGCTCAGGCCGCAGTGGTGGAACTGCCGTTGTGGCGCGTGCCCATTCCGTCGCCGTGCAGCAATGAGCAGTACGAGGCCGCGATGCGGCGCGTGCTGCAACGCGCGCGGGCGGCCGATGTCCGTGCCTTCGCGTTCGGGGATCTCTTTCTGACCGATATCCGTGCCTATCGGGAAAAGCAGCTCACCGGATCCGGCGTGACGCCGCTGTTCCCTCTGTGGATGCGCGCGACGGGCGCCCTCGCACGCGAGATGCTCGACCATGGCCTGCGCGCCGTGCTGACCTGCGTGGATCCGCGGCAGCTGGCGCCCGAGTTTGCCGGGCACGAGTTCAATGTCGAGCTGCTGCAGGCGCTGCCTGCTGGGGTGGACCCGTGTGGGGAGAACGGAGAGTTCCATACCTTCGTCTATGCTGGCCCCATGTTCCACCATAGCATCCCGGTGGCAGTCGGTGACGTGATCGAACGTGACGGCTTCGCCTTTGCGGACGTTGCACGGTGCTGAGGCGGGTTGCGATGGAGCTTGTCGGCTGCGCCTATGGTGCTATCCTAGCGGCCATGGGCGAGCGGCAACCGTACGTCGTGGACGAGGCAGACGTCGCGACCGCACCACGCACCGCGCACAGGCTGAAGAAGCCCAAGCTCTATAAGGTGCTTTTGCACAACGACGATTACACGACCATGGAATTCGTGGTGTTCGTCCTAATCAGCGTCTTCAACCGTACGGAGACCGAGGCGGTGCAGATCATGCTGCACGTGCACAAGAACGGCATCGGCGTGGCCGGGGTGTACCCCTTCGAGGTGGCCGAGACGCGCGTTGCCCAAGTGGAAGGTCTGGCACGGGAGCATGAGTTCCCGCTACGCTGCAGCATGGAGGAGGCGTAACGCGATGCGCATTAGCCGGGAGCTCGAAATGTCGCTGGCGCTTGCCATGACCGAGGCGCGCCGGCGGCGCCATGAGTTTCTGTGCATCGAGCACCTCCTGTACGCGTTGCTGCACGACGCCGACGTGGCGGAGATTCTGCGCCAGTGCGGCGGTGACGTGCCGCGGCTTAAGGCCGCGCTCGATCACTTCCTGGAGAAGAGCCTCGAGAAGCTTCCCGAAGGCTTGGACATGGCGCCGCAGCAAACGCTGGGGTTCCAGCGCGTGATTCAGCGTGCAGCCGCGCACGTGCAGTCCGCCGGCAAGGACGAAATCCTCGGCCGCAACGTGCTGGTGGCAATCTTCCGGGAACCGGACTGCCACGCAGCCTACCTGCTGGAGCAACAAGGAATCACCCGGTTGGACGTCATCAGCTATATTTCCCACGGCGTCTCGAAGATCGCCGAAGAGCCGTTCACGGCAGAGGTGGGTGCCGGTCAGACCGATGCGGAAGAAGAGGGCGGCCCGGGCCGCCGAAAAAGGGATCCCCTCGCACTGTTCACCACGAACCTGGTGGCGCGCGCGGCTGCAGGCAAGATTGATCCGCTGATCGGCCGGGAACAGGAACTGGCCCGTACGGCGCGAGTCCTCTGCCGGCGCCGCAAGAACAATCCGGTCTTCGTTGGGGAGCCCGGAGTCGGCAAGACCGCGCTCGTCGAGGGGCTCGCGTTGCAGATCCACCACGGCAAGGTGCCAGCTGCCCTGAAGGATGCACGCCTCTACGCGCTCGATATGGGAGCCCTCGTTGCCGGTACGCGCTTTCGGGGCGATTTCGAGCAACGCTTGAAGGGTGTGCTGGCCGCGCTACGCAAGCAGCAGGGGGCCATCCTGTTCATTGATGAGATTCACACGGTCGTCGGTGCTGGCGCAGCCAGCGGTGGCTCGCTCGACGCCTCGAACATCCTCAAACCCGTCCTGCAGTCGGGAGAGCTCCGCTGCATCGGTGCCACGACGTACCACGACTTCAAGAACTACTTCGAACGTGACCGGGCGCTGGCCCGGCGCTTCCAGAGGATCGAGGTGCCTGAGCCGACCGTGGAAGAAACGCACGAGATCCTCAAGGGGCTCAAACGGCACTACGAAGCGTACCACGGTGTCACTTACACGCGCGGGGCGCTGCGTGCCGCAGCGGAGCTGTCCGCCAAGTACATCAACGATCGCCACCTGCCGGATAAGGCGATCGATGTCATCGATGAAGCGGGAGCGATCGTGCAGACGCAGCCTGCCGCGCACCGCAAGAAGACGGTGCGCAGCAAGGAGATCGAACACATCGTGGCCACGATGGCCAAGATCCCTCCGCGCAGTGTGTCGATTTCCGACCGCGAACGGCTGCAGACGCTCGAGCGTGATCTGAAACTGAGCGTGTTTGGTCAGGACGAGGCCATCCACACCCTGGCCTCAGCCATCAAGCTGGCCCGCGCCGGCCTGGCGCATCCGGAGAGGCCGGTGGGCTCGTTCCTGTTCGCTGGCCCGACGGGTGTCGGAAAGACCGAGGTCGCCAAGCAGCTCGCATCCGTGCTCGGCATCGAGTTCCTGCGCTTCGATATGAGCGAGTACATGGAAGCGCATACGGTGTCGCGCTTGATTGGTGCGCCGCCTGGATACGTCGGTTTCGACCAGGGCGGCCTGCTCACCGATGCGATCCGTAAGACGCCGCACGCCGTGTTGCTGCTCGATGAGATCGAGAAGGCACATCCAAACCTGTTCAACATTCTGTTGCAGGTGATGGATCACGCTACGCTCACCGACAACAACGGCCGCAAGGCCGATTTCCGCAACGTGGTTCTCGTGATGACGACCAACGCGGGGGCGCAGGAAATGGCGGCGGCGGCCATCGGGTTCGGCGGACGGAGCAACGCCGGCAAGGGTGCCAAGGCGATTGAGCGTCTGTTCACACCGGAGTTTCGCAACCGTTTGGACGCGATCATTTCCTTCGCGTCTCTGTCGCTGGAGGTGGTCGAGCGCGTGGTCGATAAGTTCATCCTCGAGCTCGATGCCCAGCTGAATGAGAAACGGGTGTTCATTCAGATCACGCCGGACGCCCGCCGCTATCTGGCGGCAAAAGGCTACGACCCGACCTTTGGCGCGCGCCCGATGGCCCGACTTATCCAGGCCGAAATCAAGCGTGTTCTGGCGGACGAGATCCTGTTCGGCCGTCTGCGCGAGGGCGGGCGTGTGGAAATCGACGCGCGCGACTCGGCCCTGGTATTCCACTACACTGGCGCAAGAGACGGTATCACTGCCGCGGCACCGGCTGCGGACGCCATGTCCGATTCGTAGGGCCTCTGCCGGCCGGTTACGCGGGGCGCTTCAGGGCGCTCTGCGCTCCCAGCCAGTCGATCTCCCGGGCGACCGCCGCTCTTTCTTCTTTGAGATAACGGCGAACCGCGTGTGCGAGACGCGAGTCGGCCACAAAGTGCATGCTTTCCGTGGGCCGTGCGTCAAAGCCGCGCAGGTGCTTGAACTGGCCCCCGGCACCGGGCTCGAAGCGCGCGATGCCGTGCTGCAAGCAGTACTCGACCGACGCGTAGTAGCAAACGTTGAAGTGCAGGTAACGCAGTTCCGCAAGCGTGCCCCAATACCGCCCGTACAAGACGTTGGCCTTGTGGACCGTCAGCGTGCCGGCGACCACCTCACCCCGCTGCCGCGCGATGAAAAAGCAGAGCCGCTGTTTCCACCGGCGCCGCAGTAGGTCGAAGAATTCGGCATTGAGATATTGGCGGCCCCAGTACAACTTGTCGATCGTCGACTTGTAGAGCCGGAACATCGGAGCGAAGAGCGCGTCCGGGATATCGTTGCCGGCGTACACGGTGATGTCGACGCTCTGGGCTGCGAGCTCCCGCCGCTCGCGCTTGATCTGTCCGCGTCGCTTGCTGCGGAAGGCCGCCAAGTAGTCGTCGAACGTTTGCCAGCCCGGGTTTACCCACTGGAACTGGTAGCTCGCACGGCGCTCGAACCCGAGCGCGGCGAGCTGCTCGACCTCGTCGGGCAAGCAGAAGTTGATATGTACAGACGAGAAGCCGCTCCGGCTGCAGATCTCTCTCAGGACCCCGCCCAGGCTCTGGATGACCGTTGAGCGCTGCGCCCTGGGGTGTGCAAGGAAGCGGGCACCCGTGGCTGGCGTGAACGGGACGGCGACCAGGAGCTTCGGGTAATAGGGGATGCCGCCGCGCGCCGCCGCCGCGGCCCAGTCGTGGTCGAAGACGAACTCGCCCTGGCTATGGGCTTTCACGTAAAGCGGACAGGCGCCGATGAGCCGCCCACCTTCCCACAAGGTCAAATGCTGCGGTAGCCAGCCCGTCGCCGGCCCGACGCAGCCGGCGTCTTCGAGCGAAGCCAGCCATTCCCATTCCAGGAAGGGCGAAGCGTCGCCGACCAGGCTGTTCCAGACGGCAGGCTCGATGTTGCAGAGACCGTTGCAGACTTCCACCTTCATGCGGTCTTGGGCCGGACTGACGTCACGATAGCAAACGCCCGCCGCCCGGTGCAGCCGCCCTACTTGACGATGTCGAGTAGCTGGACCTCGAACACCAGTGTTGCCCCCGGCTTGATCTTCGGGGGGGAGCCACGCTCACCGTAAGCAATGTCGGACGGACAAACGAGCTTGCTCTTGCCACCCACCTTCATCAGCTGGAGCCCCTCGGTCCAGCATTTGATGACACCGTTCAGCGGGAACGTTGCTGGCTGCCCGCGCTCGACTGAGCTGTCGAACACCGTGCCATCGATCAACCGGCCCGTGTAATGCACCTTGACTTTGTCGGTGGCCTTCGGTTGTAGCCCCGTCCCCGGTGTAATCTCCTGGTACACGAGCCCGGACGACGTCTTCACCGCTCCCTGCTGCGCCGCCGCCTTGGCGAGAAATGCCTGCCCGGCCTTCTTTTCGCTCTCCGCCGTCGCCGCGGCGCGTGAGCGTGCCAGCTGTTGGATCTTGGCGCGGTAGGTGTGCAGCTCGACCTTCTCCTTGCGGTGCAGGAGGCCGTCCGTCAGTCCCGCTTTCATCAACTCGACCTCGGGCGGTGTCAGATTGAACGCTGCAACGCTGTGGCTCAAGGCCAGGCCGAGCGCGTAGATCGTTTTCTCTTCGTCGCTGCCCAATGCCGGGCCCGCCGCCTTCACCGCGCGAACGCCCGCGAAGAGCGTGATGAGAGCGATCGGGAACAAGCTTGCCTTGCGCATGGCTGTCACTTCCTTTCAGCGGTTACTGGCCCGATAGGCGGGGCCGCACGGCGCTGTCGATTGCTATACTCCTACTAGAGGCGCAGCGTCACGTGCAAGGGAGGGGGTGTCGTTTTTTTTCCGGGATGCAGGCATCACGGCACCGTGGTGCCGTGATGCTTACTGGACACGTATCAGCCGACGTACGCTCGCAGCCCCTGACCCTCACAGATCGGGAGCAACTGCTTCAACGCGCGCGCCTCCAGCTGGCGGATGCGTTCCCGGCTGACTCCGTAGCGCTGGCCAACTTCTTCCAGGGTCAGCGAGCGACTGTCGACCGTGCCAAACCGCAGGCGGAGAATGTCGGCTTCACGCTGCGGCAGCTGCGCAAGTGCAACCTCTAGTTGTTCGCTGAGGTCAACGGCTGCCGCTTGGCGTTCGGGGTCATCTCCTTCACTGGCGATGAGCTCTTCGAGGGTCCGATCGTCATCGCTGCCCAGTGGTGAGTCGAGCGACAGGCATTGGAATTCCTGCGTCATGGTGTCGAGCTGATCGGCATCGACGCCGCTGGCTGCTGCCAGTGCCGTGCGATCCACCGTGCCGCCCGTTCTCGTCTGCAGCCGTTGCCGTTCGCGCCCCACCTTGCGCCGCAGCTGATTCCAGTGCACGGGCGTACGGATCAGGCCGCCGTGTACGTCACCTGCCCGGCCGATCTGCTGCCACACCCACCAGACCGCGTAGGTGCCGAACTTGACCTCCTTGACGGGATCATATTTTTCGACCGCACGGATCAGGCCGAGCGTTCCCTCCTGGACCATGTCGAGGAAGGACACACCACTGCGCCGGTAGCGCCTAGCAAAGGAAATCACCAGACGGAGATTCGCCTCGATCATGCGATCGCGCAGCTTGCGATACGCCTTCAGCTCGCGATCGAGAGTCTTGACAAATTCCCGCAGCCGCAGGCGGGTACCGAATCGGAGATCCGTCCGGCGCCGCGATTGCAGCTGCCGGCGCGCGAAGTTGAGGATCGTCACCGTTTCGTGTTCGCGGAAGTCGTGGGCCGGCCGCACCACATTGCGTCCGTGCGAGGGTAACGCGGCGGCCGTCAAACGCGGAAACCGGCGTAGCAGGCGGCGAATCCTATTGCGGGCGCGAACAAGGTCGCGCGCAAGCTCCAGCTCTTCCTCGCGGGTGAGCATGGTGGTGGCCCCCACCCTGTGAAAGAACTGGGCAGGAAGGTCATACTCGCGCAGGGATTCCTGCCGTGCCGGCGGTCCGCCGGGGGCGTCCTCCACACCGGCGTTGCGTTCCGCTCGTCGGTCTGGGTCGCTTTCTTCTTCAATCTTCAGCGCAAGTGCGCCTCGCCTATCGTCCATGCCTACTCGTACCTCTTCTCTTTGAGCTAAGGAATTTGCGGGGGGTTTGTACTCGGTTAGACGAAGCCACCATACACGAATTCAATACCGCCGTCTACCAAGCCGGTACATGAAACCGCCTGCAGCGTCGTATCAGTTCATCTTCACACACATCCCCCCGCCGCTCACGACCCTGGCTTGCGTCTCAGCCCTGCCGCGGGGTCACTCTTCATCGGGTGGCGGGGCGACCGGCGGCACAAAATCAACGCCTTCGTCGTGGACCTCGGTGACATCCTCCGTCCCCTCTACCTCCTCCCACGGCCGTTCGTCTTGCGGCGACTCGGCCTTGTACCGGTCCTCGCGCTCCCAGAGTATCTCCTTCACCCGCACCCGGTCGACGATTTCCGTCAGGCCAAGCACGTCGGACACGGTGTGCAGCAGGATTTGATGCTGGCTCTCGCTGGGGACCGACCCGTCAACGTACACGACGCCACGGCGGCAAACGATGCGCAGCTCCTCGATGTCGACGCGCCCGTCTTCTCTCAAGTGCTCGCGAATCGCCTCCTCGAGTTCCCGGCCGGTCAGCAGGCTGTAGTCCGGCGGCACCGGTCCTGCCTGCGGCGCCTCTTCCGCCTCGAGCTCCGCCGGGGCTGGGCGTTCAGTCCGCTCGGCGCAGTCGCGGCAGTACGGCGTCGCGGGCAGGATGGCGAGCCTACCTGGCGGGATCGGGCGGCCACACCCTTCGCAGCGCCCGTACTTCTGGTTTTCGATACGGAAAAGCGCCCGGTCGATCTCCTGCAACTGTCCTCTGCCGCGGTCGTTCAGGCGGGCCAGGAGGCGGGCTGTACGTTCTTCGTGCGCGGCCTCTTCCAGCTCACTCTCGTGTTTCTCCGCGATCTCGTGCAGGTCGGCCTCGACGCTGGAGATCGCTCGGAACAGCCTGCGTCGCTGTTCAAGCAGCAGGCGGCGAAAAGCCTCAATTTCCATTGCTTTCATCGTACAATGTCCTTTCCGGCCCTCGCATGGGAACTGTAACCACGCTTGGCGGGTCGCGCCACCTCGAACACCCGGAATTTGCTGCTCGATGCCGGTGGCAACACACGCAGCAGCAAAACGCAACGCCGGAGGATTTGACGCTCTGCGCACTAGGCCGTAAGGTGACACGCCAAGAAATGCAGCTAAGAAATGGGAAAGAATCTCGCGGTCATATCCGTTATCGGGCACGACCAGAAAGGCGTGGTGGCGCGTGTCTCGACGTACCTGGCTGGCTGCAACATCAACATCGAGGACATCGAGCAGCGGGTGGTGGAGGGGCTGTTCATCATGACCATGCTCGTCGATTTGGCGGATCTGAGCATGTCACTCGACGAACTCGTGCTCGGCCTGAAGGGGATTGGCGAAGAGATCCGCATGGATCTGGGTATTCGCCTGCACGGGCGCAAGGAGCTGAAGCGGATTGCCGTCCTGGTCAGCCGGGAACCGCACTGCCTGGAACGGTTGATCGCGGATCGCCAGCAAGGGGTGCTGACCGGGGAGTTGGTGGTCGTGTTGTCCAACCATGAGATCCTACGCCCCATCGCGGCGAGCCAAGGCCTCCCGTTCTTCTCTTCGCCTGCGTCCGACAAGGTGGCGCACGAACGGTTTCTGTTGGAGAAGTTGAAGGAGTTTCGGGCCGATTGCGTCGTTCTGGCGCGGTATATGCAAATCCTCGGCCCCGCAGTCGTGGAGTGCTACCGCCACCGTATCATTAATATCCACCCGTCTTTGCTGCCGTATCATCCCGGCAGTAAGGCCTATAGGCAGGCTTACGAAGAGGGAGTCCGGGTATCGGGCTGCACCGCCCATTTCGTCACGGAGCAGCTGGATCAGGGACCCGTGATTCTCCAGGATGTCTTTCATATTCGGGTGGGTGAGGACACGCTGGAGGACGTCAAAGCACGCGGCAAAGAGCTGGAAGCCAAGGTGTTGTCGCAGGCCGTACGGCTGTACCTCAACGACCAGCTCGTGGTGAAGGATAAGAAAGTCATCTTCCGGCCCGGCCATCTTGGTAACGCCGCGTGACGAGGCCGCCCCCCTTTCCGGGTCCGAATCGTGGCGTAGTGGCGCAGCAGAGGAGCGACGAGCCCATGAGCGGTGATGTCCCAGCCCCAGATGCCGAGGTACGTGCAGCAATGCCGCTGGCTGGACGGTGGCAGCGGAGTTTCGTACGAACGGCCTGGGAGCGTTGGAAACGGATCGCACGCGCGACTGGAATCGTCCAGACCCGTCTCCTGATGATCCTGCTCTACTTCGGATTCGTTTTCCCCCTTGGCCTTGTTCTGCGCCTGACCGGTGATCCGTTGCACCTCAAGAGGCGCAGGGGCAGTAATTGGACTCCTCACGAGCAGGACGAATCCACCGTCGATGCCGCACGCCGGCAGTTCTAGTTGCAGTGTCAGGAAGCCACGTCGCAGCGGGCATGTGTCGCATGGCAGGCCGTCCCGAGCAGACTAGGGGATCGCGCCGCGCCGCGCCGCAGCGGTACGCGGTGATCATGGCTGGTGGGCACGGTACACGCTTCTGGCCACGCAGCCGCCGGCGCATCCCCAAACAGCTGCTGCGAATCACCGGAGCCCGCACCCTCCTGCAGGCCACCGTCGAACGGCTGCGGCCACTGTTTACGTGGCAGCGGATCCTGGTGGTGACCACCAGGGAACAGGCGGCTGCCGTCCGGCGGCAGCTGCCGCACGTCCCCGACGATCACGTGCTGGTCGAGCCGGTCGGCCGGAACACCGCCCCGTGCATTGCCTTGGCGGCCGAATGGATCGTGCAGCGGAGCAGCGAGGCGCTTAT
>JBHHYR010000137.1:0-10334 GCA_046757585.1 Binatia bacterium
CAAGCCCGCGGCCCTGAAGGTCAAGCGTGACGACGCCTTTTGCTTGCAGTGCCACGAGGGTGTTCGTAGCGATTTCCGACTGCAGTTCCATCATCCGGTGACCGAGGGGCAGATGCGGTGTGCCGACTGCCATTCGATTCACGGCGAGCCACGCCACAACCCGATTATCCAGGCAACCAATGAAGCCTGCCTGAGCTGTCACGCCGAGATACGCGGTCCGTGGGTATTCGAGCATCTCGCGATGGACGAGGGATGCCAGGTGTGCCACCAACCTCACGGGTCGATCAATAATAAACTGCTCGTGACAGTGGATAACAGCCTGTGCATCCGCTGTCACTTCCAGCAGCCGACGGGCTTCTTTGGGCGTCGACCGCACGTGCAATTCTTGCAGAGTGGTGCCCTGTGTTACGACTGCCATGTCCAGGTGCATGGTTCGAACACCGATCGGAACTTCAACCCGCGGCGGTTCTAATGGCTGCCAGGGTCTGGACAGGAGGGACCATGAAAACAGCGGTGCTGTTAGCAGCGCTGGGGGGCGCTGTTTTCCCGAGTGGCCTGCTGGCGCAGGGGCCGGCTCCGGAGCTGTTGCCGCCCGCTTGGCTCACCCGTGGTGATCTGAGAGGCAAGCACACGAGTGTGCGGGGAAGCAAGACGAAATTTCTTGAAGACTACAACCAGCAGGACGGAGTCACCGGCCACCTTGTGGCGCACCAGGAGTGGTCCGATGACCGCAGTGCACGCATCGAGGCGCTCGGTCAATCAGGCGAGGAGCAGGGGTGGTTCATCGGCGACTACCACCGTCTCGGACACTACAGCCTGCTGCTTGACGTGTCGGGGTCGCAGCGCTTTTATAACGCGCGTACGGGCGAGGCGCCGGAAACAAGCTTCGGGGTTCCTCTGGCGGGGAATTTCTTTCCCTTTGTCAATGATAGCCGTTTCCTGTTCAGCAATGACGATATTTCCATCCATCGCTTGAACATCGGCGGCACCATCGACTATGTACCGCGGTTCCTCTTCCATGATGTCTATCTCGATTTCCACTACCAGAGGGTAACCGGTCAGGAGACGCTGCTCAAAGGAGGCACCGTGGCGGACCCGGCTGCCGATATCAGTGGCACCGGTGGCCCCGGGACCGTCGCGTTCGACTTCCCCGGCCGGAAGGAAGTCGACTACGACACGCTGAAGGGTTTCGTCGGCGGTCGCTCGGGTGCCGGGGGAATCAATTGGCAGACGGACGGTACCTATGCACGTTCGGACGTGACGTCGGACGTCACCGAGGCGAACTTTGGGACCTCCCTGAGTACAACCGAGCTGGATCGATTTCGGGAAGACAATACCGTGCACGTGGGGAAGTTCGACTTGGTGGGGAGTCGGTTCCTCAGACCGAACCTGTACGTGTACGGCGCGTACCTCTTTTCGTTCGAGCGTAACGACCCGGAGCCTGCCCAGTTCGTTACCCCGAGCGCTGCAGCGCCAACCCGGCTCACTACCCGGAATACGAGCGACGGCGACGTCCATCGCCTTGGTAACTCACTGGGGCTCGGACTCCTCTACCGCCCGTACACGACCGTGGCCGTGACTATCGATAGCCGCGCGCGCGGCAACGTCCAATCGGGCTCGATCAGTGAAGACCGGAACGAATCCCAATTTCTCGCTGGCAATATTGGCACGATTCGGAACGATAGCGACCGGCACTGGGTCGACACAACGACCCGCGTGGCCGCGAGTTGGGTTGCTCTCCCGCGCACGCTCGTGCGGGCGCAAGCGCGTTACACGTACCGCGAAACGGAGACCGACTCTACGCGCACTTTCAACTTCGTCCAGGTCCGCGATCCCGAGCGGCAGGACTATAGGAACCGCTTCAACCGGGCGGAAGGCGGCCCTTCGGTGCGCTGGCGCGCTGGCCACGGCAGGGTCGTCGAAGCCGGCTACACGTTCTTCTACGAAGATGTTACGACGTCAGTCGACGAACTCAGCAACGAGTACATCCAGAATGACTACACCCGGCAGCGCCACAATGCCTACCTCAAAGGCGCTGCCCGCCTCAGAACCAACCTACGCGGTGAGCTGCGTTTCGAATACGTACGCGAGCACCGTGATCTGTCGGCGCCGCTTGTCGATCCCGTACGGTTCACCCTCGCCGCGGGTGGGAATACCGACTGGGAAACATTCAGGGTGACACCGAACGTGTCCTATCAGCCCAACCCCCATTGGAACCTCTTCGGCGCCGTGTCCGTTGGCCAGGAGCGGCTGACCATTGATGACCTGGGACAGGTGCCGGCAAGCTATCGCACCTTTAAGGATTTCCAGTACGACGCTCTCACGGAAACGATCGCAGTGGGAACCGGGTACGCGCCGTCGCGCTCGTTCTCCCTATCCACATCCTACAACTTTGTGAACAATGGCCATCGCTCCGTCGAGAACCAGATCCACCGGGTCGAAGTGACTGGCCGCTACCAGTGGGGCAAGCACTGGGCGGTCCGGGCCGGCTTCCGCCATCTGCGTTTCGATCAGGATCAATTCGGCACCGACGACTACCGGGCCAATATTCCGTTCATTGGCGTCTCCGGGCGCTTCTAAACGGCGACGCGCGCCGTCACTGGTCGCGCAGTCGCGGGATCACCTCGCGGCCGAAAAGACCTAGCATATCCGGGCTCAGAAAGTTGCAGAAATAGTAGGTGACGCCGAGGTCAGCCAGCCGGCGGCGGATCTCCGTTGCCACCTGCTCGGAGGTTCCAACCAACGTGTTGGGTGACGCCCGCACGGCATCCATGTCGTCTGGTTGCAGCCCCATCATCTGCGCCGTCATTCGGGCCATCGCATCGGCTTCCTCCTCGGTCCGTCCGATCAGCACGTACACCATTCCGGACAGCTCGATTTCGGACATGTCACGCCCGATGTCCTTGCAGTGGGCGGCCAGCAGATCGACGCGTCGGCGAAATGCATCCATATCGAACTGCAGGCTCTCCCCGAGCACGATCTTCCCTCGCGCCCCACCTGACGGCGGGATGATGTTGGCGATGTCGGCTTCCGCGGCCGCCACGCGCAGGAGCTTATCGCCACCGCCACCGAGCATGATCCGAGGTCGCGGCTGCGGTTTCGGCGCGTGCGGAGCGTTCGCGATGTGATAAAAGTCGCCGTGAAAAGTCGCGCCGTCGTCGCTCCAGAGACGCTTGATGATCTGGACCGCTTCTGCCATTTGCGCGATACGGACCGAGGGCTTGGCATAGGGAAAGCCGAACGCCTCGTATTCCTCGCGGAACCAGCCGGCGCCCAACCCAAGCTCGACCCGCCCGCCGGTGATCTGGTGGAGCGTGGTAATAATCTTCGCCAGCAGCGCTGGGTGGCGAAAGGAACTTGCGGTCACGATCTGCGTCAACGTGATGGACCTCGTGAGGGGCGCAAGGGCGCTGAGCAGAGTGAAGCATTCCAAACGCGGCTCGTTGCGATCGCGGCCCATCCCGGTCATGAAGAAGTGGTCTTCCGCTGCAATCGCATGGAAGCCCAATACCTCCGCCTGCTCTGCAACCGTGCGCGCGGTAGCGAAATCCGTGAGCGGTACCACCGCCGCACACTTCACCTTGTAGGACATACCTGGCCTCCTCTCGTCTTGACCTGCCCGAATCGTGCGCATTCTCACCCGGGCGGGAGTACAAAGGCAACACACCGGGCCGAGCGCGGGAAACGCGCCTCAGCCGCTGGTCCGGAATCGTGTTGGGTCGACGGCGGCCATTCGGGAGCGCTCGAAAGCCTTGGCGCGTGGTAGTGGCACGGTGGCGTCGTAGCCGATCCGCGTCCACTTCCCCCGGATCACCGACGGGTTGAGCCGGTGACCGGGCACGTCTCTGAAGAGGGAGATATCCCGTTCGGGGCGGCAGCGGGTTGCGACCGCCCACTCAACATCACGCGGGTCAAAGGGGTTCACGTCCTCATCCACGACGGTGACCATCTTGAGGAAGACCAGGGAGTCGAAGGCAGCTCGGATGGCCCGCCGGGGCGCGGTGTTGGAAGTCTTTCGCATTTGGACCACGGCGTGATACGGCACGCTGCCGAGCGAGAGGGTGACTGTGCGCACGCCGGGAACTTGTCGCTTCACCACGGCGGTCATGCCCGCCTCGGCGCTGAGCGCGAAGGCGTGATAGACCTCCAGTCCAGGCAGGATGTTGTGCAGCACCGGCCGCCTGCGCCGGGTGATGCACTTCACCCGCGCGAGCCACCGTGGCTTTCGCTGCGCGTAGTAGCCGGTGATCTCGCCGTATGGGCCCTCGGCACTCCGGACCCGGGGAACGATCTCCGCCTCGATCACGAACTGGGCGGTGGCGATCCCCTCGACGCCCACGCATTGTGAGCGCACGAGCCGTAGGGGTTCGCCAAGGAGCTGGGAAGCAATCCCCAGCTCGTCCACGTCGATGGGTGCCACCGATCCCGGCGTGGCGGCTGCGAAATGCACCGACGGGTCCACCCCGTTGTTGATTGTGATCTCCAGGGGGCGCCGCCTGGCCTCGGCGATACGAAAATAGGCCCGTAGGTGCCCCTTCTCCTCGAGGTCGAGCGCCATTCGGTCTCCGGCTTTCACCATGAAGCGGTGGATGGAAGCGTTGCGGACGCCCGTGTCCGGGTGGCGCGCGATGACCACGCTCGAGGTTAGGTAGCGCCCCCCGTCCTTCAGCCAGTGACGAGGGATCGGCAATCTGCCGAGATCGGGCGCAGACTCCACCACCTCGTTGGCCGGCCCACGGGGGACGACCACCGGTGGCATGGGCCGCTTCTTCCAGGCCGCGATCTCGTCCGCCAGCTTAAAAGGGAGCGCTTCGTACGAGGTTTCGAAGAGATCAGCTAGGATCTGCCGGTTCCAGTACAGGCCCATCAGGACCGGACACGGCGCCCTCTTGACCTTTTCAAACAG
Source organism: Binatia bacterium (assembly GCA_046757585.1). Taxonomy (GTDB): domain Bacteria; phylum Desulfobacterota; class Binatia; order HRBIN30; family HRBIN30; genus JBHHYR01. The sequence continues at coordinate 4,907 of JBHHYR010000137.1, forward strand.
CACCACCTTGCCACCCTCGTGCGCCTTGGCGAACCCGGCCAGCTCGTGGATCGGATCGACCGGGCTATGAACTCGTAGGAGCTGCCCCGCCTCGTGCAGATAGTCGATATAGGCTTGAAGGTCCGTCAGCTTGCGTTGAGCCAGATTCATCGGAATCCTCCGCGGCACGGGCACCAACAAAAAGTTCTTGACACCCGAGCCGATATACCGTACACCGGATGTCATATATCATTCTGCCCCGCTTAATGGAATCGGTTCCGGGGATGACACCCGCGCAGCACGGTTCGCGCGGTCGTATGGTCGCGCGGGATCCGCCTCAACCCCTGCTTCTTGACGCCGGCGGACATGGTGTCCTGCAGCAGGCGATCGTTTCTCCAGAACCGAGTCCTGCCGGAGATGAGCAGATATGGCAAATTCCGCAACGCGTCCCGACGGGCGCAGACAGGAGGAGTCAATGGTCACCCAACGTTCAGGGAAGTTTGCCCGGCCAGTCATCCGTGCGGTCTGTCTCGCAGCTGTGCTTGCGCTTCTTCTTCCGCTCCGCATCGCAACCGCCGATGACGACTCCGGCGACGAAAATGACACGGGAAGTCCGTCCGTCTGTCCAGCCGGCACTGCTATCGTCAGGATGGCCCCGTTCATTACCACAAACCTCGTGGATATCATCGGGGACGATGACGCGGACCTCTCCGTTGCGCCCTTTCTGCTCAAGGACGGCCGCGACCAGCGGCAGGTCGGGTGGAGCTTTCCGACCTGCGAGACCCGTTTCGGTCCGTTCGGTATGCCCTGTTTCGGTGGCGATGCGGACTGCCCCAGCCCGGCGGTCGACCAGCGCTTCACGGGGCGCTGCCTGCCACCGGATCCCATGGCATCGAAGATGGACGACCTGGTTGGCATGGGCCAGTTGACACCGCATGCGAGCGCCTTGTTCGGCACGCCCTTCTTCGGGTTGCTCGACACGCCGGAAGCGCTCAACGACCTCCTGGCGCCCACATCAAACCCACCCGCCATTGTCGATTTCAACGAGCGTGTCGTGGCCTGTCAGGCCGGTGCCCCACTGACGACGTATTCCGACGGGAGGCCCTGCTTTACCTGCGGCAACGACTGCTCAGTGTTCCGCCTCCAGGACCGGCACACGATCGACATCACGACACTGAACCCGCCCCTTGCGGATCGTGTCATGCGCAGCGGCTCTGGCGAGCCGATGTTCAATGGGCCAGTACGGTTCGGCCGAGCCACCACGGAGACCGCACCGGTCGACGCCGACGGCATTCGGGGCAACGGCTGCGACTTTCGCTTCAGCCCGCCGCGAATTGTCGGACCGTTCTACGACCCGGACCGAAACCCGGTCCCCTGCGTAGTACCGCCAGCAGGCGATGAACTGGCGTGCGTCGAGGACGCGAACGGCAATTTCATCGATCCGGTTCCGGAAACACGCGGCAACGAGTGTGACGATGAAATCTCCCGCGAGATTTTCCGACCCCGTGACCCGCGGCAAGCGGATCCCGAAAACTTCAAGGTCAAGAACTGGTTGAAGGCGACGGGCATGGCCATCATCCGCTGCCGGTGCAGCGGTATCTTCGACGGCTTGATTCCGGAGGTCAATGGAGAATTTCCGCAGGGTGAAGTAACCATCTTCGGCCGGAACCTGGTGCCGTTTGGCGTCTATACTGTCTGGTTGACCGAGCAGGCGCCTGCCGTCCCAATCAGCGAAGGGGGAACTGGCCAGGCAAAATTAATCGGTGACTCGCCACCACTCGGCGGGACGCCAAATGTCTTCGTGGCAGACTCGAAGGGTCGAATCACGATCCTCCGCAATCCAATCGCCTTCTGTCCTCTGCTCGCCGAGCGGGTCAGCACGACTCAGGGGGGACGGCGCGACAACACAGTCGTGTTTGTCTACCACACCGATCATGAGACCCACGGGGCTGACTCGGAAAGCCCGACCGCCAGCGCCAGTCTGTCGCAAATCGACCTCGTGCTGGGCAAGCCCGAGCGCCGCAACGGTATGGTTGGCAAGCTGGTGGCGGCGGGGCCTGGACCCTTCGGGCTGATCAACATCAACCCGCGTCCGAGCGGGACCTTCCTCAACGTGCCGTCATCCAACTTCGAGACCGTCGGTCACCTGCTCGGCAACATTCCCTGCGACGTCCCCGCGCTGGGCCAGGACGTGGCGAACCCGAATTTCTTCAGTGGAGCGCCGCAGCCTGAACCTTGCCCGAACACCTGCAGGCTGGGGAAAGTCGGCGAGTTGTGTTTCACTGATGCTGAGTGCGACACGGCAGTGGGAACCGGGGACGGTGCCTGCGGGCTCGAGACCCTCTAACCAACCTCCAGGGCGTAGACGGGAGGATCAGTCCGTTGTTGAGATCCGGTAGGATGGGGTTCCGGCCTCTGCCACTGCTCATCGGGCTGGTGGCGGGGCTGGGACTCCTCCCCCCGTCTCCCGCTCTGGCAGGAAACGGCACGCGGGCTCCGGTTCTCCGCTGGGCCGAACGTTCTCCGCTACAAGGGGCAAGACGTCTCGTGGTCCGCAAGATGGCGGAAGGGGAACGGGCGTCGATCGTCCTGGCGCGGCAGCGGCAGACTCCGGCGTTTCAGTTCTCCTTCGACACGCCACGCGCCGGTGCCTTCGCAGTGTTCCAGCGCCGGGGTGGACGGCTCGTCAGCCGTCTGGCACATGCGGGCTGGCTCCTCGACGTCGCAGACGCGAACGGTGACGGCCGTAGTGAATTCTACTACACGCAGTCCAACGAGCTCAGACAGGGCTGGCTGGCCGCCGGGCAATTCCGGCACCGCCGGCTCGTGTGGCAGGGCTACGGCTTCGCGCCGCCGCCCAGACAGCTCGTCTTCGTAGGACGCTTCCGTCAGGGGCACGTCCTCCACTCCTACTTCCTATTTGATCCCGCTTCGACGCTGCTCCAGCTTGACGACGCTGGACAATTCCACCCGTCGCCTTTCAAACTTCAGAGTGGCGACGGGAGTGCCGTCGGGAGCCGCTCCGATATCCTGACAGTCAACCTGGGTGCCGCTGCAGAGCCACAGCTGGCCTTCCTCGATTTCATCACCCCTGACGGAAGGAAAGGAAGGCTGCGCATCGTCGAGGCGGCCCCCGATGGCTTGTTGCGTTCGGTATACGCGGCACGCAACCTGTACGGACCGGGGCTTGGACATCTCGACGTAGACGGGGACGGCCAGGACGAGTTACTGGTTTCGAACGGTGAAAATCTGCGCGCGCTGCGCTGGAGCGCGGCACATGGCGTCGAGCGTGCGCGCGCCTACCGCATTCGCCCGCGCGGCTCCGGCTGGCGCCTTGTCACGTTCGCCGTCGGTGCCGTCGACGGACCTGGATTACCAGAGGTTGTCTCCGTCTGGACGGGCCCGCATGGAGCCGAATGGATCCGTTGCCACTCCCTCGATGGAAAGGATGGGCTATGAACGCGCGCCACCTGCTGCTTGCTGTCGTCATTCTGGCCGTTGCCGGCGGGCTCTGGCTACGTTTCCGATCGAGCGGCGCCGAGCGGCCGCCGAGTGCAGCACTCGTCTCGTACCGGACCCGTCTGGCGAACGAGTCGGCCGCGAATCGGGCAAAGACCGTGAGGGACCTTGGTCTGGTGGGAAGCGCCGATGCATTCCGCACGATCACGGAGAGGCTGCGTCAGGACCCGTCCACCGACGTCCGCGTGGCTGCGGTCGAGGCCCTCATCCTATACGCGGCGCTCGATCCGAAGCACGAACCTGAGGTCCTGGACCCGTTACACCGCGCGGCGGACAGCGGTGTTCCGGCAGTCGAGGACGAGGCACGTCACGCGCTCGCCGCCTTGGCCCAGGCGGGTCAGCGCCGCAGTGCCCAATTCCCGGCGCATCGTGCGGCGCTCGGCCGTGCCCAAGACAAGACCGATTGATGTATGAGGAGGGCAGGTTGGAACACAGTGTAGCACAGACGAAACAGGTGCTTGGCGGCCGGGATGTCGTGAAGGTCGCGGCTTGCCAGTTTCCCTATGAATTCCTCGACAAGGAGAAGTGCCTTGCCCGGACGTGCGAACTGATCGCCGAAGCGGCGCGAAACGGCGCCGATCTGATCGCATTTCCCGAGGCATGGGTCACCACCTACCCCTTCTGGTCATGCGGTTGGGAGGGAAACATGGCGGCCTGGCTCCAGGCCACCGTCCTCTTTCAAGACAACGCCATCGTTGTCCCCGGGGACGAAACCGAACGGGTGTGCGACGCCGCCCGACGGGCCGGCACCTGTGTCGTCATGGGAATCAACGAGATGGATCCTCGCCCGGGCTGCCGCACGGTTTACAACAGCTTGCTGTTTGTCGGGTCCGACGGTTCGCTCCTCGGCACTCACCGCAAGCTTTTTCCGACCTTCATTGAGCGGACCTTCTGGGGCGCGGGCGATGGCCGCAGCCTGCGCGTTTTCGACACGGACATCGGGCGGATCGGGGGACTCATCTGCGGTGAAAACGCCACCCTGGCCCGCGCTGCTCTCATGGGCAAGGGCGAAGAGATCCACATCGCGGCTTACTCCGGGTGCTTCTCCATCCACAAGGGCCCGCGTCTCCAGGAGCCCGGGGCAGAGTTCCTGGGACACCATCTTGCGCGGGCGCACTCGGTCGAGGCAGGCGCGTTCGTCGTGCTGCCGTCAGGCATCATGAACGCGAAAAAGGTGCCCGACACTTTTCCTTTTCGGGACTCGATGAACATCGCCTGGAGCAACGGGGGAAGCTGCATTGTCGCGCCAGGAGGCGTTTATTTGGCTGCACCGGATTTCGGGGAACAGATCCTCTATGCGGAGTGCCGGGCGGAGCACATCAAGGCGATGAAGGCCCTGATCGACACGCTGGGACACTACTCCCGGCCTGACGTGTTCCAGCTAACCGTAAACGAGGACACGCGTGCACCGGCGGAGGCGCTCGCCCGCGCCGCCGCCCAGCGAGCCTCCTCCATGCACCTGCCGGATCTGAGGATGCTGTGTGAGCGCCATGGCGTGCAGGTCGAGAAGGTCGAAGCGCTCATGGGCGAGCTGCTCTCGAATTGATCAGCAGCACGACGGCACGGGCCTCGGATCTGAGCAGGACCGGTCGTCTCGGTGTCACCCACTACAGAGCACGTTATGTAGACAGCTGAGAGTGATCGCGGTTCGCGGCGGTCGTCACCAACGGCAATCACGGCCGCCCCGCTTTCTCCTCGCTCCCCCGCAGAATCTTTTCGAGCTGCCGGCGCTCCGCCGCGCTGAACTCCTCCTCACGGCTAGCCCCTGGTGAGGAAACGCGCACGGACTCGATGCGGGACGGCTGCGGCGACTGCGCCGTGCGCACGACCTGCCATACGAGGACACCGACAAGCACTGAAGCAGCAAGCGTAACAACTGCCACAATGAGAGAGCTGCGGCCGTGCCGGCGCTGTGTCACGGTACACCTCC
>JBHHYR010000138.1:0-10238 GCA_046757585.1 Binatia bacterium
CTCAGGGTACGCTTCTGCTGAATGTCGCCACGGCACTCGATACCGTTGGGCATGTCGGAATGGATACCCATACCTCGGTAGTCAGTTTTCCGTGTCTGGGCGCGACGAAGACATTGACCTGCACACCGGCTGACAGCCTGTGCGGCGGCATGCCGAACACCTGCGTGGCGAACGATCAACCGGCGCCAGAAGACAGGGTCACGATCACGATAACGGTGAGCAACGGGGCGCAGACGGGATGCGCAATGGCGAACGAGGTACAGCTCGTTGATTCGTTACCTGTGGGGGTGGGCTTCGCGAACTGTACGGATGATTGCGTTTTCAACGGGACTGACGTTCTGTGGAATCTTGGCGGCATCGGACCGGGGGATTCCAGAGCGGTCGCCGTGACGCTGCGTATCGAGCCGAACGTTGGTGACGGAACGGTCTTAAAGGACGTCGCGACTGCGACGGCGCGCGACGGCGCCAAAGCCGCGAGTACGGCGACCATCACAGTACGGCCGCCGATTCTGATGCTAACTGTGGTGGGGAGCCCGAGCCCGGTCGAGCCGGGAGGGACGCTGACCTATGCGTTCAATTTGACCAATGCAGGCATCAGCTGCTCTGCGGGCGTCTCGCTCGTGGATACCCTGCCCACCAACGCTCCATTCGTTCTGGGTTCGCTCGACACGACTGGTTGCGGAGTGCCGGCGGTGTCGTTCAGCACGGACGAGCCGAAGTTTTCGATCACGAACTTCGACCTGAAGGCGGGGGAGCGCTGTACGGGCAGTTTCCGCCTGTTCATCCCCGAAGACACCGCACTGGGGCAGACCCTGGTCAATCGGATCAGCGCGATTGACTCACACCTGAACGCGGCACCTGCGGCACAGGTCTCCACGTCCGTCCAGACCCGGCTCATCGGTCTGTCGAAAATCGTCTCCGGCTGTACGTCCCCCCCCGACGGCCTGGCGTGCCCTGATTTCAGCAATGTGCTGACGGGCAGTGAGCTGAGCTACTCGCTGACTGCGAGCACCGGTCCGTTTACATCCACGGGCGTGCGCGTGACGGACACGTTGCCCGACCCGGCGGTGGCGACGTTCGTGGCAACGGACTGCCCGTCCATGACACTCGAGGGAACCGTCCTGGTGTGTTCGCTCGGTACCATTGCCGCTAATTCGAGCAAGACCTTCCGGGTTATAGTCGAGACGAATGACACCAACACCCCAGGCACCGTGATTACCAACATGGCAATGGCAACCAACGATGCGATGGATGCGTTGGGGGTCAGCAACAGTGTCACCGATGCAGTCGACGTTGTCGTGGTGGCACCGCCAACCCCCACGCCGACACCCACGCCCGTGCCGACACCGGGCCCGGAGCTGCAGATCAGGATCACGGCACCCCAGGCCGTGCGGCGGGGTGGAAGAATACGGTTCGAGGTCGAGGTACGCAACGTCGGTAACGCGACGGCGCACAGCGTGGTCCTGACAGACACCTTGCCCGCGCGGCTGCGGCTTGGGCGTGTGCCACGTGTGCGTGGTATGCGGGCTGCCTGCAGCGGCAACAAGAAGAACGGAACTTTCACCTGTAATCTAGGTGATCTCCCGCCGGCCCAAGGCCGATCACTGATGGTCTCCACGAGTGTACGGCGTCGCGGCCGCCAGCGCGGGCTGGCGGGCGACATGATCAACCATCGCATGCGGGTGGCCTCCGGCGAAGGCGTGGCGGCCGCTGCGTCTTCACTGATCACGGTGACCGCTGGGGGGGGCAGATAACCGCGTGGGTCGCGGTCCACGCCGCCGGGCAGGAGGTTCCGGGCTTCCCCAGCATTTTTTCCTTGTCTTTGCAGCAACTATTGCGCTACGTACTAACCGTTGGGGCGGCCGGGTGAAAGTCTGCGTATCGCCCGTGGGGAGTCGGGTGGGCTGGGGTGTGTGACGCGGACGCCGCAACACGAGGAAAGGATGCCTAAATTTCGCTACCAGCGATTGCGGCTCGACGCCGCCAGCCTGGCCACCTTGCTGGCTGCCGGCGCGATGCTTGTTGCGGCGACAATGCCTAGGGCAGCGGCGGCGCAAGGCGCATGCACCGTGACCGCGATATCACCGAACATCACTCTCACCGGCAGCCTCGATGACACGGACTGCATGGCACCGGACCGGCCCAGCAGTAAGGCGGACCTGTACAGCTTCTCGGCGCTTGCCGGCGATGTGGTCACCATCGCATTGAATTCGATCGCATTTGACCCGTTTCTCTTCCTCGTGGGCCCGAGCGGTCAGGTCGTTGCCAGTGACGACGATAGCGGGGGCAAGTTCAATTCGTTGATTGGCAGCTTTGCGCTTCCGGCAACTGGTACGTACACGATCGAGGCGACATCTTTTCCGCGTCTCGGTCGTGGTGGATACACCCTCACCTTGCAGCGGGAGCCGCTACCCAGTGGCACACCGATCCCCTGCGTACCCGCCGCGCTAGCTCCCAATACGTCCGCGCTCGGCTCTTTGGGGCTTGGGGATTGTCTTGCTCCCGATCGCAGCGGGACGCTCGCGGATCTGTACACTTTTTCGGCAACGGCCGGTGACATCGTGACCATTGCGATGGAGTCGATCTTCTTCGACACGTTTCTGATTCTACAGGCTCCGAGCGGACAGATCGTCTCCATCGGTGACGATGTGCTCTTCACTGGTACCACGGGCAGACTGCGCACAAAGACGCACTCGGCACTGCGCGGCGTCTCGCTGCCTGAAACCGGTGTCTATACGATCGAAGCAACGAGCTTTAGTCGGTTTGACGTTGGCCCCTACGCCATATCACTTCGCGGGCCGCCGCTACCACCGGCGAACAGCTGTGTGATGCTTCCTGCGGATCCGGATACGGGTGGCGTCCTGAAGGACAGCGACTGCGCTGCGCCGAACCGTCCTCCGAACAAGGCGATCCTGTTCACCTTTGATGGCGTGACAGAGGGTACTGTGTCAATTTCGCTGCGGTCTCCGATCTTCGATACCTTCTTCAGCTTGGTGGCACCGTCGAACACTGTCATCGCCACTGACGACGATAGCGGGGGGCAATTCAACTCCAAGCTGGACATGGTGCGGCTACCGCAGACTGGAACCTACACGATCGAAGTAACCTCCTTTACGGAAGCTGGACGTGGGGCGTTCGACCTCGCCGTTCTGATTGTGACGCCGACCCCGACCCCGACCCCGACGGTTACCCCGACACCCACGGACACGCCGACGCCTACGAATACACCCACGCAGACTCCAACACCGACAGCAACGCCTACGGCCACGGATACTCCAACCAACACCCCGACACCGACGGCAACGGCGACGCGCACCCCGACGCGTACGCCGACCCCGACGTTTACTCCAACTCCCACAGCTAGCCCGACACCGACCAACACACCAACGCCGACAGTGACGCCAACGGCCACCCCGACGCCCACCGCTACCGCGACGCCGACCAACACGCCAACGCCGACGGTGACACCGACTGCGACGCCGACGCCAACTCCCACCGACACGCCCACGCCAACCCCGACACCGACTGATACACCGACGCCGACTGACACCCCGACAGCCACGCCGACTGATACCCCGACACCAACAGCCACTCCGACATCCACCCCGACCGACACGCCAACGGCGACCGATACGCCGACACCGACTCACACGCCGACACGGACCCCCACCCCCACGCACACTGCCACCCCGACGAAAACACCGACGCCGACGCGCACCCCGACCAACACACCAACAGCAACGCCCACACGGACACCGACGCGCACACCCACCGCCACTCCCACCAGGACACCAACGGCGACCCCGACCCTCACCCCGACTCCTACAGCGACTCCCAAGGTGTCCGGGCTTCCGTGCGACGATGCGGTGCAGTGCGAGTCTGGCTTCTGCGTCGACGGCGTGTGTTGTACCAGCTCCAGTTGCCCATCGGGAGAATTCTGCAACTTGCCCGGCTCGGAAGGGACCTGCACCAGCCCACGGCCGGACGGGGTTCCCTGTGACGACGACAGGCAATGTGCATCGGGCTTCTGTGTCGATGGCGTGTGCTGTAGCACCTCGAGTTGCCAGCCGGGACAGTTCTGCGACGTACCGGGTTCGGAAGGGACCTGCAGCAGCCGCCGGCCCAATGGGGTAGCCTGCGACCTGACTAGACAGTGCGCATCGACCTTTTGCGTCGACGGCGTGTGCTGTAACCAGGCAGAGTGCCCTAGTGAGCAAGCCTGTAACATTACAGGGTTCCTAGGCACATGCCGAACGATTCCGCGTGTCATCGGCTCGTTCTGCATAGATGAAACGGAATGCACGTCAGGCTTCTGCGTCGACAATGTGTGCTGCACTACCGCATCCTGCCCAGCCGGCCAGACCTGCAACAGCCCAGGGTCTGCGGGTACATGCGACGGGGGGAGGCCAAGGATCACGACGTCAGCAAGTGGCGGTTGCGATATTTCCAGAGACGGCGATGGTAGCTGGCTCGCTCTTCTTCTGCCCGTAGCGGCACTCGCCACACGTAGGCGGCGCAGACGGCGTTCGAGGACGGGCTCCTAGCCGGGCGGGCTACCGCGCGAGAGGCATCGGGCGTGTGAAAGCGATAGCAGGATGGTTCAAGATCGTCTGAAGTGCAGTGCACGTATCGGACGGCTCTTCGAGCGTGCTTCGGACGCGTCGGCGGGGCGGATCGCCCTTGGTCGGTGCCACGACAGCCCGCCGTGCATTTGACTGCAGACCGTGCGATCGCAACACCACGGTAGAGCGAGTCCACGAGGACACTTAGCGACCCGCCGGGGCCGTCAGCTCCGGAATGATCGGGCCGCACTCTGGGTGGCGCGGAAGCACTGCGGTTCGTGCCGCGTTGCCATGACCGAACGGAAGGCGACTCTCCGGCGGCCGTATCAATACAAAGAAAGCGGGCTCACTAACCTGTTTCTCATTGGTATTACCGTACACCAATGCGAGCAGTGCCGCTCGATTCTTGTGGATGTCCCCTGCAGGACCGATCTCTACCGGAGCGTTGCACTCTCGCTGATCAAGAAGCCGGGCTTCCTCATGGGAGAAGAGATTCGCTACCTGCGGACCTGGGCCGGGTTCCCCGCACAGAAGTTCGCGGCGTTGCTCCGGGTCAGCCCGCATCACCTATCGAGGGTTGAAAACGGGCATTTGGATTCGCTCGGCAGTGCCGGCGATTCCCTTGCGCGCATACTTCCCATGGCCGTGAAGGAGGGTGCACAGGCGGCGTTCGAAACACTCCTTGGCCTTGCGGATGCGCCACGCCGGGCGGTCGCCGAGTCTGCGTTGCCCCTCGTGTTTGAGCTTACACCCAATCGGTGGACGGCGCGGGATTGAGCACGATCCAGGAGGCACCCTATGCGCGGCTTGATGATGGAGTATCCGCTCACCATCACCCGACTGTTGAAGCGAGCGTGGCGGCTGTTCCCGAAGAAGGAAATCCTGACCCGGACGCCAGGCGGCGTGCACCGGTACACTTACGAAGAACTCCATCGTCGCGCCGGGCGGCTGGCCAATGTGCTTGCGACGCTGGGTGTCCGTGAAGGGGAGCGTGTTGGGACGTTTGCGTGGAATACCTACCGGCACCTCGAACTGTACCTGGCAGTGCCGAGCACGGGCGCCGTGCTGCACACGCTCAACATCCGTCTCTCTCCGGAGCAGCTGACCTTCATCGTCAACCACGCGGAGGACGCCGTGATCTTCGTGGACGATGTTCTGCTCGCGGCGCTTGAACCGCTGGCGCCGCAGCTTCACAGCGTGCGCGCCTTCGTGGTCATGGGGGACGGGCCGCTGCCACCAACCACGTTGCAGTTCGTCCATCGCTACGAAGATCTGCTTGCCGCCGCGCCGGAAGAGTTTGCGTTTCCGGTGCTTGACGAAAACGCTGCTGCCGGCATGTGCTACACCTCGGGCACCACTGGAAATCCCAAGGGCGTCCTTTACAGCCACCGCGCCTTGGTCCTGCAGAGCTTTGCGCAGGCGATGGCGGACGCCTTTGGGTTGTCGGAAGCGGACGTGGTGCTGCCGGTTGTGCCGATGTTTCATGCGAACGCCTGGGGCTTGCCGTTCACGGCCACGATGGTCGGGGCGACCCAAGTGTACCCGGGTGTCCAACCCACGCCCGGTGACATTGCGGAGTTGATCCAGACGCACGGCGTGACGGTAACAGGCGGTGTGCCGACGGTACTCATCGGGCTGCTTGGCGCCTTGGAGGAGCGACACTACGACCTGTCCACTTTGCGCTGCGTGCCCTGTGGCGGCTCGGCGGTACCCGCAAGCCTGATTGAGAAGTTCGACCAGCTCGGCGTGACCGTGGTCCAAGCCTGGGGGATGACTGAAACCGCACCGCTTGCGACCCTGTCTCGGCTGCGCAGCACGATGCGCGACTGGGGCGCTGCCGAGCGCCTAGCGGTGCGTGCCAAGCAGGGCATGCCGGTGCCTGGGGTCGAGATTCGTGTGATGGACGAGGCGGGGCGCGAGCTGCCCTGGGACGGCAAGAGCGTCGGCGAGCTGCAGGTGCGCGGGCCGTGGATCGTCGGGACGTACTACAACGATCCGCGTTCTGCCGCCGCGTTTGAAGACGGTTGGTTCAAAACGGGCGACGTCGCGGCCATCGACAGCGACGGTTATGTGCAGATCACCGATCGGGCCAAAGATGTGATCAAAAGCGGCGGCGAGTGGATTTCCAGTGTCGAGCTGGAAAACGCGATCATGGCACACCCGCAGGTGCTCGAAGCCGCCGTGATCGGCTTGCCGCACGAGCGCTGGCAGGAACGGCCCCTGGCTTGTGTGGTGCCGAAACCGGGGCAACAGCTGACCAAGGAAGCCATCCTCCAGCACCTGAAGGACCGGGTGGCCAAGTGGTGGCTGCCGGAAGACGTGGTATTCGTGGAAACGCTCCCCAAGACCAGCGTCGGCAAGTTCGCCAAACGCGAGCTGCGAGCGCGCTTCAAAGACTACCGCTGGCCAGGACGACAGACCGCCAAGGTGTCACAGAGCGACGCCAGACGCTGAGCAACGCCGGACCCGGCCCCCCTCGCGTAGTATTCCATAAGCCAATGTCACCAGCCACGTCTGGATCGAGTGCGTGTGTCGAATCGAGGATCAGCGATACGTGCGCACCTGCAGGGCCGGGACGAGGGTTCGGAATGCGGACGATCGGTGCGCATGGTGCGTGGGTCAGCGGCGGAAGGGTTGCCAGACGGGAGACCCTCTGGTTCGTGCTCTGTGTCGCCTCACTTCGTGGAGGGCGCCGCTCTGTCGGCCCGTGCGCGCCACGCGCAACCACCCCGCCCCCCCTTGGCGGCGACGGAGCGGCGCCCGCCACGTGGTCGTAGAAGGAGGCGTCTGCACCGCAGCTGTGGCGCGGTTCCTCGGCGTGAGCCGAGCGACCGTCAGTGAACTTGTGCACGCGGTACTGAAGACCTAACCTTGCTTCGAAAATCTCCTGGGTGACTGATGCGAGCGAGTGAGTTCGGCCTTCAGCACCGCCCCATTCAGCTGCTCTCTCCCCTGCGTTATCTCACTTGCAATTTTCACGACTCTTCGGGTGAGCCCAACGGTCTCATGACGGCTCGATCCGAAAATGAATCGGAGATCGACCAGGAACTTCGCTCAGGAAACACTGGCGCGGCAACCACGGGTCCCCTCCTTTCGCAAAGGAGGGCCAGGGAGGATTTGATGGCGCGTCGCAAAATCCCCCTCGATCCCCCTTTGTCAAAGGGGGAGGTAGCGATAGAAGCTCGCTGGTATCTTCGGGATTGAGGCTAACAACCTAACCACGTCCCGAGTTGCAGTTCGAGACACGCTGGCAGTCGGGTCGCCGGGTAGTTCACGCTCACCGAGCCGCTGAGGCCGGCGTTGACACCAGAACGGTGCTGGGTTGCTTGCGTCCGATGCTCCGTCTGGTGCACCATGCAAGTGATGTCGCCCCAGAGCCCCTACGAGCGTCTCCGCCGGCAGCTCGAAGCGACGGATCCCCTGGTGGTAGAAGCGGCGGATGAGGTGGATGTTGCACTGATCGACTGGGCTCTCTCCCTCTCTCCGTGGGAACGACTGCGCGCAAGCTCGGAGGCGCTCGACTTCCTGTCGAGGTTCCATCGTGTCACATCCCAAGCGCGCTGACCTGGCCGGTCTGATCGACGCGCTCCTCGCGCACCAGGTGCAATTCATCGTTGTTGGCGGAGCCGGAGCCGTCCTGCACGGTGCGCTCACGGTCACCCAAGACCTGGACGTGGTCCATTGCCTGACGCCAGAGAATGTCCAACGATTGCAGAGCGTGCTCGACCGACTGGACGCGTACGTTCGCGAACCGGGCCACCGTCGCGTCCGTCCCGACGCCCCCCTTCTGAGGAGCGGCGGACAGCTCAATCTAATCACCGCTCTCGGCCCCCTGGATCTCCTTGGCCGCCTGCACGACGGGCGTGGGTACCACGAGCTCTTGCCCCACACCGAGGTGCTGGGCGATGGCACCCACGACGTGCGAGTGGTGGATTTGCCCACCCTCATCGAGATCAAATCAGCGGCTGGGCGCGCGAAAGATCGACTTGTCCTTCCGCTTCTCCTCGCGCTGCTGCGTGAGCGCAAGTGATGCGGTGCCCCCCATCATTACCCTGTCTCGCCGCCTCCGGCGGATCTCTGCTCCGGTCTCTCCCCCTTGACCCGACGGACCAATCAGCATAACATCGTGGTCATATTGAAGTGACCATGGTTGGTGATTTATGACCCACACGATAAGCAGCAGCCAGCTCAAGGCCCATTGTTCTCAGGTCATCGACGAAGTGGTGCGGGCGCGAACGCAGGTGATCATCACCAAGCGGGGACGCCCGGTCGCGAAGCTGGCCCCGATCGAAGACAAGCAGCGCCCCAGCCTTTTCGGCTTTGCCCGCGGCCACATCACCGTGCACGGTGACATCACCGGCCCGATCGACGTGGACTGGGAAGCGGCGCAGTGAGGCTTCTTCTCGACACTCACGTACTGATCTGGCTCAGCGAAGGTCTCGAGGAGCTGAGGCCTAGCGCACGGCGAGTCGTCGAACGGGGTGCGGCACGTGACGGTCTCGCCGTTTCGGCGATCTCGTTCTGGGAGGTAGCCATGCTGGAACAGCGCAGGCGGCTCTCTCTCTCGACTCCCCTGCCCGAGTGGCGGCGGCGGGTGCTCGAAGCGCCCGGGATAACGGAAGCCGTCGTGTCCGGAGACATTGCGATCGAGGCGGTGCAGCTCCCGGGCGAGCTGCACGCGGATCCGGCAGACCGCATCCTGGTTGCCACCGCTCGCGTGCTCGGCCTCCGGCTCGTGACTCGCGACGAGCGGCTGATCGCTTACGGCCGGGCCGGTCACGTGAGCGCGGCGGCGGTCTGACGGCCGGGAAGTTCTGCGCCCCTCGATGTAACGTCTCGCCCCACTTCCTCGCCTGGCTACACGATGCGCGCGTGAGTCTCGCCTTCACGACCTTGAGCCACTCAGCAGATCCTCCTCCCCCGCCGGCTAGCAGTCCGTTGAAAAACAGGCACCGTAGCGAGGGTAAGCGATTTTGCGTCAGATCAAGGCGCCGAACCGGAGGCAAATCGGGTGATTTTGTTGAGGATTCGGCAACGCAGAGCTGGCGGAAAATAGCCACCCGCAGTAGGGGCCCTGTTTTTCAACGGGCTGCTAGGTGCGCAGCGGCCTGCAGAAGCGATCGACCACCAATGTGGATCCGAGGCTATGCCTGGTCCTCCACCCTACGGCGCGCACAGCAGCTTGAGGGAATCGGTATCCTTCTTGCCGTCTGCCCGTATGGCCCGGACCCTGAGGACTTTCTTTCCCTGCTTGCCGTTGGGCTTCAGCGGTACAGTCACCGCGATCGGCCCGGTGCAGGTATTGGCGCTCAGAGGCGCGGCGAAGGTCACCACGTTCACATGCTTCCCGCTCACACTATTTGCGCCCAGCAACTCGATTGCCGCGAGGAGGTTGGCGGCATTGGCGGCATCGGTACTGTTTTTCGCATCGGGGCGTGGCTTGAGAACGGTGTACTCGGTAATGCTGCTCGGAGCACACTTCGGCAGTCGCGGATCCATGGCGTTGGCACAGATGGCAAGCGAGAAGGTGCACTGGCCGGCCGTGCTGTCGGTGTCGCAGGACCCTTGCCCGTCCTTGCACACGAGCTTCTTGCTCGGCTTGCCCCGCCTGGTGAAGGTGGCGTTTAGGCCAACGGACCATTCACTGACGCAGTCTGTCTTCTTGCTGCCACCACC
>JBHHYR010000139.1:0-10005 GCA_046757585.1 Binatia bacterium
GCTATATGTGCGATGCTTTGGTCTGTTGACAGGATGTTCCCTGCCGGTTTGCGTCACGGAACAGCGAACGGATACGGGCGCCGGGGCCGCGCGGCCCTGGTCTTTGTGGGCCTTGTGGTGCTGGGGTGTATCGTGCCCGTGCCGGCCCATGCGTACGTTGGGCCGGGGGCAGGGTTTGCCTTTGTCGGCTCGTTCTTTCTGATTCTGTGGGCGTTGGTGCTGGCAGTGTTCACGCTGGTGTCATACCCGTTCCGGGTTTTCTGGCGGGCTTTGCACCGCCGACCCGTGCCGTCAGGGGCGCCGCGGCGGGTGATCGTGATCGGGCTCGACGGCATGGACCCGAAGCTCACCGAGCGCTGGATGCGGGAGGGGAAGCTGCCGCATTTTGCCGCGCTCGCGGCGGAAGGTTCCTTTCGGCCGCTCGCCACCACACATCCTCCGCTTTCACCGGTGGCGTGGTCGTCGTTCATGACCGGCGTACATCCGGCACGGCATGGCATCTTCGATTTTCTGGCACGTGACGCGCGCAGTTATCTGCCGTTCTTGTCGTCGTCTGCCATCGAGCCGGCACGCCGGGCTCTGGCAATCGGGAAGTTTCAGATACCGCTGGGGCGCGCGCGTTTGCGTCTCTTCCGCAAGGCGCCTCCGTTCTGGCAAATTCTCGGAACTCACGGCGTGTTCTCGTCGGTCATTCGCGTGCCGGTGACTTTCCCTCCCGAGCGTTTCCACGGTACCTGCCTTTCCGGAATGAGCGTGCCTGACCTGCGGGGCACACAGGGCAGTTTTACATTCTTGACGGAGGCCGGCGGGGACGGCGTGCCTACCGGCGGGCTGCGTGTCCCCCTGCGTCGCGAGGGCAAGCGGCTACACGGGTGGATTCCGGGTCCTGAGCATCCGTTGCGTCGTGCGGGAGACACGATGCGCCTCCCCCTGGAGGCCGAGATTGACACCGGCGGGTCCGCCGTGCAGCTCAAGGTTGGCGACCAGCGATTCGTGCTACGCCCCGGCGTGTACTCGGAGTGGATACCCCTCGTGTTCGACGCAGGGTTCGGCATCAAACCACGGGGCATCGCACGTTTCCGTGTCGCCAGCGTGGACCCCTTCGGACTGTACATGACACCGATCAACATCGATCCTGAGCATCCGGCCCTGCCAATCTCGCACCCGCGGTACTACGGGACGTATCTCGCCAAACTGTTCGGGAGTTTTGCGACGCTCGGCCTGGCCGAGGACACCTGGGCGCTCAACGAGCGTGTCCTGGACGAGGACGGCTTTCTGGAGCAGGCCTACCTGATCCATGCTGAGCGCGAGCGCCAGCTCTTCGATGCACTCACCAAGACGCGCACGGGCGTGGTGGTGTGCGTCTTCGACGCCACCGATCGGGTGCAGCATATGTTTTACCGTTACAACGACCCTGATCCGCGTGCGGCACGACCGGGCAACCGCGAGCGCCACGCACGTGCAGTCGAGGAACTCTACGGTCGCATGGACGAGATGCTGGGACGGATTCGCGCACAAGTGGACGATCGGACGCTGCTCATCGTGCTCTCCGATCATGGCTTCGCCTCGTTTCGCCGCGGCGTCGACCTGAACGCCTGGCTGCTTCGCGAGGGGTACCTGATACTCAAGGAGGGGGTCAGTGGTGAGGCGGAATACCTGCGTGACGTTGATTGGTCACGAACCCGCGCTTACGCCGTAGGTCTGGCAGGCATGTACATTAACCAGCGGGGCCGGGAAGCGCAGGGTGTGGTGGCGCCCGGCGCCGAGACGGTAGAGCTGAAGCGGGAGCTCGCCGCCAAGCTGGTCGCTCTGCGTGATCCCGATGGTGATCGCACCGTTGTCCAAGAGGTGACGGATGTTTCGCAACGGTACACCGGGCCGTACTGCGATCAGGCACCGGACTTGATCGTGGGCTACGCGGATGGCTATCGGGTGTCGTGGGACGCCGCAGTGGGTAAGGTGTCGCACACCGTGGTCGCAGACAATCCGAAGAGCTGGAGCGGCGACCACTGCGTCGATCCCAGTTTGGTGCCGGGCGTCCTCTTCTGCAACCGCTCGGTCAGGGCCGAATCACCCTCGATCGTCGACATCGCGCCCACGCTTCTCGAGCTTTACGGCATCGAGCCCCCCACGCACATGGAGGGCCAGCCGCTCGGAATTTCCCTCGCAGCGTGAACGGTCCGTTGAGAGGCTGCTCCGAAAACCGAGTCCGCGTCTCGAGTGCGGTCTCCCGAGATCCCAATTCGTCATGCCGGCGCATTTTCATCGTGTGTGGCTGCACCGAAGGTTCATGATGACTGCTATCCTGGTGGTCGTGAGACGCGTGCGGTCCGCGAAGCCGTGCCGTTTGGGGCTGGTCTTGGTTCTTGCGATACTCGCTGGCTGCGCGAAGCGGCCGGCGCCCACGACGTTGCATCGAGTGCTGGTGCTGGGATTCGACGGCGTAGACCCGCAGTTGCTCGACCGATTCATGGCAGCCGGGAAGCTGCCTCACTTTGCACGCCTCGCTGCGACGGGCAGTTATCAGCCCCTGGCGACGACCATGCCTCCGCAGAGTCCCGTGGCGTGGTCGACCTTCATCACCGGTCTCGACCCGGGCGGGCACGGCATCTACGACTTCGTCCACCGTGATCCTGCTCCAGCCGGCGGCGGGGCGCTGCTGCCGTATCTGTCGACCTCGCGTGTGGAGGAGGATGGGTACCGTCTGACGTTGGGTCCATACGCACTGCCTCTGCGGTCCGGGAAAACCGAGCTGCTGCGTCACGGCACGGCGTTTTGGAACGTGCTCGTGCAGCACGGCATCCCGGCCACGGTGCTGAAGATCCCGGCCAACTTCCCGCCGGAGCCCAGTACGGCCCGCACGCTGTCGGACATGGGCACCCCCGATATCCGTGGGACATACGGTACGTTCTCGTTCTACACCTCGGATCCCGCCGACGGTGGCAGTCGCAGTGTTTCCGGTGGCCTCATGCACGTGGTTGACGTGGTCAACAACCACGCCCACGCCGAGATCCCAGGGCCCGAGAACCCCTTCCGCCGCGATAAGCAGCGCGCCAGCTGCGGGTTCGACGTCTTCGTCGATCCGCAATCCAAGGCGGTCAAGATCGCAATCGGTGGGCAGGAAATTCTGTTACAGACTGGAGAGTGGAGTGGCTGGGTGCCGGTACAGTTCGACTTGGTTGAAGGCATCGCGAGCGTCCACGGCATCGTGCGCTTCCACCTGGAGCAAGTGCAGCCGCATCTGCGGCTGTATACCACCCCGGTCAATATCGATCCGGATCTCCCGGCACTGCCCATTTCCACCCCGTCGCACTACGCCCATGCGCTCTTCGGGCAGCTTGGGTACTTTTATACGCAGGGCCTGCCGGAAAACACGGCCGCGCTGTCCGCGGGCGTCCTGAACGACTCCGAGTGGCTCGCGGAGGCCGACGATATTTACGCTGAGCGCTTGCGGCTCTTCGAGTTCGAGCTGCGGCGCTTCCGTACTGGCCTCTTGTTCGCCTACTTCGGCGGCACCGACCAGGTGTCACACATGTTCTGGCGGACCCTCCCGCAAGACGGGCAGAGCCCGAGGAGCGAGCACGCGGACGCGATTCTCAATGCGTACCGTCAAGTGGACGCAGTGTTGGGCCACGCCATGGCAGCGATCGAAGGCGCGCGCAGCGAGTCAGACGAGGTGGACACGACCCTGATTGTGATGTCCGACCACGGCTTCGCTCCGTGGAAGCGGGCCGTCGAGTTGAATTCCTGGCTTCGGGCGGAAGGCTTCCTCGCTCTGCGGGGGGGAGTGACCGTGGGGCGAGAGCTCTTCCAGGACGTCGACTGGACGCGTACGCGCGCCTACGGCTTGGGCCTGAACGGACTCTATGTCAACCTAGCGGGCCGAGAACGTTTCGGCATTGTGCAGCCGCGCGATCGCGCGCGACTGGTCGCGGAACTCAGCCGGCGGCTCCTGGCCTGGCGCGATCCGAAAACCGGGGCGCACGTCGTTGCTCGTATGTACCGCCGCGAAGAAATCTACAGCGCTGCGTATCGCGATCTCGCGCCCGACCTGATCGTGGGCTACAGGCGAGGATATAGGGTCTCGAACAAGTCGGCGCTCGGCGAACTACCAGCGACCCTCATCGAAGACAACAAGAAGAAGTGGAGTGGTGACCACTGCATGGCGGCCGATCAAGTGCCTGGCATCCTGCTGTCCAACCGTCCGGTGGCGTCCGCCAGCGTTGCGCTCCAGGATCTCGCGCCAACGATACTGGGCGAATTCGGTATCACGGCGCCGAACGAAATGGTGGGAAAATCGTTTCTCAGTCCACGGCAACCGCAAGCAGTCGGCCATGCAGTGCAGGTCTCCCATCTGGGTGCACGCTGAGGCTGAGCTTCGAGACGTTTTGCAAGGAAGGTGGCGCCGATGTTCAATACGAAGAAGATCACCCTCGAAAAAGCGTTATACGAACGCATTGAACGCCTGGCGGGGCAGGCGGGCTACGCGTCGGTGCAGGACTTTGTCGTGCACGTGCTCGAGCAGCAAGCGCGCCAGCTCGAAGAGGCTCAAGACGAGGAAACCATCCGGAAACGTCTCGAAGGACTTGGCTACATCGACTGATGGCCACCGTGCACCGCCTGCTTGCCGGCGGCTTCGCGCTGCTTCTGGATCCGTTCGCTCGGCTTTCACCTCTGGTGGGCCTTACGCTCATCTCGGCGGCCAGCGGCGTGATCCTGCTGTTTGCCTTTCGGGCCGTTTCGAATCCGAAAGCGATCCGCGCCGCCCGGCAAGCCGTGCAGGCGCACCTATTGGCGGTCCGTCTCTACCGTCACGATCTCACCGTCGTCTTCCGCGCCCAGCAGGCGTTCCTGCGTGCACTCGCGTTCTACCTCACCAGCATGGTGCTCCCATTTCTGGTCCTACTGCTCCCCTTCGGTCTCCTGTTCGCCCATCTCGAAGCGCGCTACGGCACTCGCGCCCTCCACCCCGGTGAACGTACCATCGTCAGGGTAATCGGCACGCCGGAGACACTTGATCACTGGCAGCTGGAAGGGACCACGGGTGTGGTCGTCGACTCGGTGCCGGTGCACATTCCCGCGCGTCATGAGATCGACTGGCGAGTGCGGGCCGCGCAGGTAGGCCGCTACGAGCTCGCTTTGGTGAACGGCGCACGCCGCGTGCTGAAAACAGTTCGCGTCGCTGGCACGCAGGAGGGCGCTGCGCCGCGACGAGCGGTCGCCAGCATCACGGCCCTGTTCCTCGCTCCCACCGAGATGCCGATTGATCCCAAGGCCGGCATCGTCAGTATCAGGATTGCCTATCCGTCCCTCCACCTCGCACTTTTCGGATGGCGGCTGCACTGGATCGTGATCTTCCTGCTGGTGTCCGCGGCGGTGGCACTGCTTCTGCACAAACGGGCCGGCGTCGAGTTCTGACGGCGCGGCGCCGACAGAGCGGCACCCTCCAGGTAGCCTCCCCCAAGCGAGGATTCCCGGAGGTCGTAGATCAGTGTGGCCAGACCTCTGGGGGCGGTCAGCCCCCGTAGAAGGTTTTCACACCGAGATCGCCAAGGGTTAGCGTGACGGCATCTGGGCGTCCCGGTGGCTGTTGCGCAACGCCGGCATCGACGACCTGGCCAACGAAAATGGAGTGATCGCCGCGCTCGACCGTGTCGACCAGGCGGCACTCGACGTATGCAGGCACACTCGCCAGCAGTGGTGCCCCCGTGCTCCCTCTGCGGCAGGGTTCACCCCCGATCGCGTCGCCGTCGCGCTGTACAGGCTTGAAGAACGCGAAGGCAACTGATTGTTGACCCTTTCCAAGGATATTCAGCGCAAAGGCGCCGGCATCTTTGATCACGCTGTGCGTTGTCGAATCGGCCTTCACCCCGACCGCAACCAACGGTGGTTCGAAGGCGGTCTGCGTCACCCAGTTCACGGTGGCCGCAGCAACACGGCCATCGTCGGTCTCTCCGGTCAGCACGTACAGGCCGTACGGAATCATGCGCAGCGCGATCTTCTTCTCATTCGGATCCATTCGACGTCTCCTTTCTTCTCGACTACGCGCCCGTAGCCCAACGGCCGCACCCCTTAGGCACCGAGCGCCAGACACCCACCCGCTGCTTGTTCTCCTGGGTTCATCACCGCCAATCATCGATGACATAGACGCCAGACCGATTAAAGCCTGGTTCGCTAGACCTCTGCATCGCGACACCCGTTAGCTCGATGCGGAACCCGCGCGCGAGCAATGTCTCGTAGGCCTCCCGGCGAGCCGTGTTGACGCCGACCACGAGGCGGCCCATGTCCTGCTGCGCCGCAAGCGTCTCGCAGGCACCGACCATGCGGTCGAAGTCCTCACCGGCATGCAACCCTGACCGCACGGCCGCAAATTTCACGTAGCACGTGTTGCTTCCCGCCTCGCTGCCCGCCGCGCAGTGACAGGTGGCAAACCCGGCGAGGCGGGCAGCATCCCACAGCAGCACTGTATCACCCAACTCCTGCGCCGCGATCGCTTGGATTTCACGCGTCACATCGAGCCCTTCGTAAACGCTGTCGGCCACCGCGCGACAGGCGTCGAGCGCTTCACTTCGCTCGCCCTGCGGGATCTGAGAAAACCGGGACCACTGAGGCCCGCTGGCGCGTGCGGCGACCGGCTTGGCCATCACTGCGGTGAGAAATCTCGGCCGGAAGCCGAATTTTTGATACAGACTGATGTGTTTCGGGCTCTCGGCAAACGTGAAGAGACCGGCATCCCGCACCTGCCACTGGTCGAACAGCGCGATGACTGGTTCCATGAGACGCCCAGCGATGCCACGATTCCAGAAGTCCGGGTGCACGGTCAGGGGCCCGAAGAAAGCGAAACTGCCCCAGTTGGTCGCAAAGTTGGATCCTACCAACTGCCCGTCAAGCTCCCCGCCGAAGGCAGCTGCTGGGTCCGCCAGCCAGCGACCGCGCACGTAGTCCGCGTCACCCATAAAACTCGCGGGTTCCGGGAGCCCGATGAACGTCCCGAACGCCAGCCGCATGATGTGATCGGCGGCTGGAAGCTCGCGCTCCCGCAGCGGGCGTACCACCACGTCGGCCCGAGTGCCTACTCGCCCTTGACGTGCCCCTTGCATTGTTATCGTCCGAGCCCGTTTGGTAGCACGGCCAGCCGCCTGTGCCTATACAGGGTGAGCAGCAACTCCCAGCGGGCCGCTCACCGATCGGTCGCAGGCTGCCGCCCGCCGCGCGGACGCCGTCAGCTCGGCTCCCACCTTGTGCCGGTACGGCAGACCGGGGGTGCTACCTTGCCACCGCAGGGCGGCCTGCGGACCGCCATTGCGACGTCGTTTCGTCGTTGCCTCGAAAAACGCCGTCACGGCAAGAAACGAGCCCGTTCCGCCGTCGATGGTAGTCTGCACGTGTCTCTCTTGCCAAACCATTGGTAGCGGTGCCGGGCGATCATCCGGTAGACCGGATTGCGAATGCAGCGAGGCACGAGCCGCACCAGACTGAGTAGCCACCACCAGCTACCCAGCCGCCGGTAGATTTCCAACGACGCGTCTGATTGGTCGTGCACCCCTCGTTCGTCCAGGTACAAGACCGACCACTCGCACGAGTCGTCCGCAAGCGGCGGAAGCAACCGGCGCGCCGTCTCCCCCTGTAGGGGTGCAAACTGGAAGACGCCCCGCTTGTCGGCGCGCAGAATCACGTCAACGAAACGATTGCACATCACGCACATGCCGTCGAAAAAGATGATCGGTCGCTCGGTGGGGCGGCTTTCCTCTTCGACGAACTGCTGATCAGTTGTTCCCGTCATACGGGCCATCGCAGCCCCCGCGTCTTCGTTGACCGGTCACGTGCTCCCGCGACAGGCGGCCACGTGTGCCACAGTATTCTCTTGCAACGCCGCCAGCAAACCAAACAGGATGTTCAGGAAGTCGAGCGAAAAGTTTTTCCGGCTCCGCGCACCGAGAGAGGCGGCGGCTCCGAGCCGACCTCAGGACGGAATCAGGCCCTTCGAGAAACCCAGCGGCCCGGCATTGTCGCGAACGCGCCGATCGGTGCTGGCAATTGCGAGTTCCGGCAGCGCGCGACCGAGCAGGAGCGCACTGGCGAGGTGGATGGCGTCCAAGGTGCGGACCGGCTCTACGGGGAAGGCGTCTTCCGCACGGCGTGCAACGTCGGGAGTCATTTCGAGGATCGCCCAGGTCGCGGCAGCTTCCATGAACAGCGAAAGAATGACGGCGCCGTCTTCCCCCGAGATCCTACCGTTACGCTCGGCGCGGCGGAGGACTCGGCGAGTTTCGAGAATCGTCAGGCGCGAGCACGTCACCTTGTCCGCCCTCGCCAGGGCGGCTCGGATCTCTTCCCCTCGGTCTTCGGCGAACAGCCAGCGGAGAACCGCGCTGGTCTCCGCGTATACCGTCATCGATCTCCGCGTTCCTCTTCGAGAAGATCGGCCGAGGCGACGGAGCGAGTAAGAGGAGAGGGCCTGTACACCGCAGCGCTCTGTTCCAATCCCGTCACTTCTACCCCGCAGGCGCGCAGACCTTGCAGGGCGCGTTCGACGGGTCCGAGCGCCAGCTCGATCGTCGGCCTGCGTAACTCAGCGACGACGTTTCCTCGGTCGGTAATCAGGACGACCTCGCCCGCGCGGACGTCTCGTAGATAGGTACTGAGGCGATTTTTCAGCTCTCGTACAGGCACCGATTTCATGTTCTCTGTGTAGCCTCATGAGGCTACAATTTCAACCACCCCTGTACCGCCCACCTGGATGCCCGCGTTCGCGGGCATGACGAGCATCCGTCAGGGAAGGCCGCTCAACAGCGATACCCCGCTGCACAGCGGTGCCTGGCTCGGTGGTGGCCCGCCCCGCCCCCACCCCGTCTGCAGCGTGCGGCGACGCAGCGCCGCCCTCCATGATCGCCGGCCACATCGCCATCACCCCCGTTCCCCGTCGGATGCACGTAGAGGCCGAGCCGCTTCAGCGTGATGGCTTCGAACAGCTTTTCCAGTGGGGACTCATACGTCTTGGCCGGCTATGGGAAAGCGCCGAACCGCTGGTTCGCATATGGGTTGGCCGCGGGTCGCACCACCATGTTGAACGAGGCGTGCGCGGCATGGTGGCAGCCGTTGCACCCGGCCGCGAGTGCGTCGTACGCAATGGCGAACGCGGATGAATCGCGGTTCTCGATCGCGGCGCGCAGCTCGCGGATCGGCACATCGGTGAACTCCGGCACGAGCTCGGTCAAGGGACGTGGGGTGTCCTTATGAGTCGGGTGGAAACGCATTGCATCGGCGAATCCTTCCTCAAGCTCGGCTAGTTCGTACGCTGCGAGTGCCCAGTTTCTGGCGTCCGCAGCAAACCAGAGCTTCAGATGGCGCATCTGGGTGAGTGACATGATTTCCCCGAGGCCAGGGGTGTACGGCGCCGCTTCCGGGCTGTGACTCTGCGCTTGCTGGCCGCCCTCGCGGGAATCTCGTTCGCGGGACAGGTTGCCATTCGCGACGTATGGGCATCCGAGCGTCATCGACACAAGTAACAGGAGGAGCGCCCAGTCAAGGGCGATCCAGCATGGCGGCTCAACGTCCGTGCCCCAGCTCCTCGTCATCCGCCTCCTCACCGACTCGCCTGGAGGGCGGCGCGCCGTCGCCGCCGCGGGGCGGAGGAGGCAACCGCCCTCCGCCAGCACATGGTGCGCACCAAGGTTTGCGGAATCAACCGGTTGCTGCCTTTGGCTCGAAGTCTACGAGAACAGGCGGCCGTAGCTTTGGAGTTTCGAGGAGGCGCAAGGCTGCGTCGAGCACCGCATGCTGCCGCCCTGGCTCCCCCGGCGTGTCCAGGGGGTACCCATGGCGAAACGGGACAAACAGTGCACGGGGCGGTCGTACCCGTTCCGCGACTTGGCGGAGAAGCTGGATCGCGACGGTGGAGATCCCCTGCCGCTCCAGCTCCGCCGCCACCAGACCCACGGCCTGGTTGCACATGGGTCAGACAGGCACGAGCAGTGCGATATCGACATTGTCGGCAACGAGCCG